>NZ_JBFNXR010000052.1:0-475438 GCF_040813635.1 Novosphingobium rhizovicinum
GCGGAGCGCGTGGCAAACGAAGCGCCGGGTGTCTCGCTGCACATAGTCGAGGGATATTCGGGCCACTTGCTGCAATGGCTCAAGCAAGGGGAGCTCGATGCCGCGATCCTCTACGGACCCACCCCCTCTGGGGTGAACGCGACCCGGCTCCTTGATGACGAGCTGGTGCTGGTCGGCACGAGGGCTCACGTTCCCGAAAGCGGCGAACTCCCGTTTCGTGATCTAGCTCAGATCCCTCTGGTGCTGCCGAGCCATATCCACGGCTTAAGGGTAGCAGTCGAGACTGCGGCAGCGAAAAGCAGGACCCAGCTTGCGATTGCCTTTCAATCAGACTCGTTTCAGCTGATGATGGATCTCGTGGAGAGCGGGCGGATGTGCACGATCCTGCCGCCATCTGCAGTTCAAAAACAAGTTGCCAGCGCTCGCCTGCGTACCGCTCGGATCATCGATCCAGCACCGAAGCGCCAGGTCTTCCTCGCCATGCAATCGGGAGCACAATCCCCGCGCGCGGTAATTGCAGTGGAGGGCTTCCTAAGAGAGGAACTGGCGAGGCTGGTGGACATGGGGGTGTTTGTCGGCGCCCGCATTCGGGGAACGGCAGATTAGCGCAGGGGTATAGCAAACAGACATACCCCAGCGACCGACATTGTCTTAGTCATATGTCTCCACGATGAGCTAGGCCGCCGAAAGGCGGAACTCGGAGAGAGGATGAACATGCAGATTGGTGTTGCCTACCCGACGACCGAGGTCGCCGGAGATCCCGACGCGATCCGCAAGTTCTGCCTCGCCGTCGAGCAGATGGGCTACACGCACCTCATGGCCTACGATCATGTCGTGAAGTGCCCGCACGAGGGGCGCGAGCCGAAGTTGACCGGGCCCTATACCGACAAGGACACCTTCCACGATCCGTTCGTGCTGTTCGGGTTTGCCGCGGCGATCACTACGAAGCTGCAATTTTCGACCGGAGTGCTCGTTCTGCCCCAGCGCCAGACAGTGCTGGTGGCGCAGCAGGCGGCAGACGTCGACTTGGTTTCGCGTGAGCGGCTGCGCCTGGGCGTGGGCATCGGCTGGAACTATGTCGAGTTCGAAGCCCTTGGGCAGAACTTCAAGACACGCGGGCGGCGGGTCGAGGAGCAGGTTGAGTATCTGCGCAAGCTCTGGACCACGCCCATCCTGACCTTCCAGGGCGAGTTCGACCGGATCGATCGCGCCGGGATCAACCCGCGTCCGCGCCGACAGATCCCGCTGTGGATCGGCGGGCACAGCGAAGTTGCTTATGAACGCGGCGCGCGCATCGGCGACGGCTTCGTCTTCGCCGCTTCGGGCGAAGGTGCGGTCGAGGCATGGGGCCGCGTCCAGCACCATTTGCGCGAACTTGGGCGGGAAGAGGCAGAATTTGGCCGCGAACTCCTGGCGCTGTTCGCGCGAGACAAGCAGGAAACCGTCGATCACCTGAGGCGCTGGCGTGATGCGGGCGGCACTCACGCGGGCGTACCGTCCATGAACAAGGGCCTGGGCGGCGATATCGACGCGCACATCGACTACGCCGCCGACGTCAAGCGCATGCTCGACGAAGGCTGAGACAAGACCAGCCAAGGAACATCACCATGCAAATCACTGATCTGGCCCCGCGGATCGGCTCGCGTGTCGAGGCCGACCGCTCGGAACTTCTATCCGGAACCTACTCCAAGCAGATCCGACAGCTGCTGGAGCAGCGCGGCGTACTGCTGTTTCCCAAGCTCGGCTTCTCCGACGAGGAACAACTGGCGTTCGCCGAAACGCTCGGCGAAGTGATCCAGCAGGGTATCAAGGGTATCTACAAGATCACCCTCGATCCGACGCTGAACGACACCGCCGATTACCTCCATGCCACGACGCACTGGCACGTCGACGGTGCGCAAGACACCGTTCCAACTCTCGCGTCGCTGCTCACCGCACGTGTGTTGTCGGAGGTCGGCGGACAAACCGAGTTCGCGAATACCTACGCCGCTTACGACGATTTGTCGCCGGAGAAGAAGGAAGTCGTCGACGGCCTGCGTGTCATCCATTCGCAAGAGTATATTCAGCGGGCACTTCACCCGGACCCGACCGAGGCTCAGCTGAGTCGCTGGCGCGAGCACCCGGAGCAGAGCCATCCCATGGCCTGGACTCACCGGTCGCGCCGCAAGTCGCTTTTGCTCGGACTGACCGCAGGCCGTATCGAGGGCAAGAGCGAAGCCGAGAGCCGCGCCATCCTTGACGAGATGCAGGCTTGGGCAACCCAGCCGCAGTTCGTCTATCGGCATCATTGGACCGTCGGCGACATGATCATCTGGGACAATACCGGCGTCATGCATCGGGTGGAGCAGTAACCAGCCGACAGCGGTCGGCTGCTCAGCCGCACGACGCTGGTCGGTGAAGAGACGATCGCCTAGAAAAGGGAACGGGAACGATGCCAGCCTACATTATCGTCTATCGCGAGAGCCCGGTCACGAATCAGGCCGCCATCGACGAGTACTCGCGCCGCAATCGCGATAATGCTTCTGCTTCCCAGGAGAAGTTCGGCATTCGACCGTTGGTCGTCTACGGCGCGTCCGACGCTTTGGAAGGCAGCAATCCCGATGGCATCGTCATGCTGCAGTTCCCGACCGTAGAAGATGCTCGCGCCTGGTACGACAGCCCTGCGTATCAGGAGGCCCTTGCCTACCGCAAGGAAGCCGCCGATTGGCGCGTCGTGATCGTCGAAGGGCTGCCCGGATGAGCAGCGGTGGCACGCGCCAAACGCAGCGGATCGAAAATCTCCCGCCGGAGGCTTGGACACCTGAGGTCGAGGCGTTGTTCCCGATCATGCTCCCTCCGGATTCCTCGGCGAAAGGGTCCGACTTCAATTCCATTCTGCTGCTCGCCCATCACCCCCGTTTGTCGGAGCCGTGGCTGCAGTTCAATGCCAAGGTCGCGCGGGGCTTTACTCTCTCGGCGCGTGAGCGCGAGATCGCCATCCTGCGTGTGGCATGGCGCCGTGGCTCGGAGTACGAGTGGGTCCACCACATGCTTTCCGGTGCACGAGCCGGGCTGACGGTCGCTCATTTCGCGGCGTTGCAGAGTGAGGAGGCATCCGGCGATTGGTCGGAGCTTGAAACCGTGTTGATCCGCGCCACAGATGAAATCTGTCTGTCAGGCGGTGTAGCGGCAGGTACGCTCGCGGCACTGCGCCAGCACCTTAGCACCGAACAGCTTTTCGAGCTGCTGTACGCGACCGGTTGTTACATCGCGCTTGCGGCGATCCTGAACACCGCGGGTGCCGCGGTCGAGCCGCAGATCGCTGCGCAGGCTGCGTCAGCCGGACTGCCGCACTTTGATCCGCTACCTAAAGCGCAGGGACGATCCTCATGAAAAATGCCCAAGCACGTGTCGGACGCCTCGGTATCTGGTCGCTCGAGCTTCGCTTCGGTGATCATGGCGAAGCGGCCGAAGCGGCGAGCGAACTCGACGAACTCGGATACTCTGCGATATGGCTACCGGGCGGTATCGGCGGAGACCTGACTGGCGACCTAGACCGCCTGCTCGCCACAACCCGCACAATGACGATCGCGACGGGCATCCTCAACATCTGGAAGCATGAGCCCGCCGAAGTCGCCGAATGGTGGCACGGGCTGGAGCAAACGAGCCAGCAGCGTGTGCTTCTCGGCCTCGGCGTGAGCCACGCCCATGTGATCGGGGACGCGTACAAGAAGCCGCTGGCGGCGATGCGGGACTACCTCGGCTTGCTCGACGAAGTCGGCTTGCCGAGACAGGCGCGGTGTCTGGCTGCGCTTGGCCCCAAGATGCTGGAACTCGCCCGCGAGCGTACCGCCGGTGTGCATCCCTATCTCATCACGCCGGCCCATACCGCGCTTGCTCGAGAAGCTGTCGGGCCAGACAGGCTGGTCGCGCCGGAGCAGGGGGTTATCCTGGAAAAGGATCCCGTGCGTGCACGCGAAATGGGGCGAGCCGCGCTGTCGCACTACAATTCGTACCCGAATTACCGCAGCAGTTGGCAGCGGCTCGGCTTCTCCGAGAGCGAGATCGATGCCTTAAGCGATCGTCTCATCGACGCACTCTTCGCATGGGGAACGCCAGAGGTGATTGCCGAGCGGGTGGGGGAGCACTTCACCGCCGGAGCAGACCACGTCTGCATTCAGGCGATTACCGGCGGAGGTGTGAGTGTCTCGGCGGCCCGGCCTATCTGGCGCGAGCTTTCCAAAGTGCTGCTGTGAACGTATGATCCGAACCGACGTTTCTATTGTTTTCTGTCGCTACAGTCAAAATTATAGATGCTAGTATTTGCAATGATCAATATGCTTAGCAACGCGGCTGCGAGATGTTAACCGCCGATGTGCGGTTGCGGCCGTGGTCTCGGTGGCGGGCAGCAGGGATAGCAATGATCCGTGAGCATCAGGGCAGTACTTGTGATCAGATTGAGAAGAAACTGTTTTTTGATGCTCGCAATCCTGATGGCGAGTGGCTCGGCGCACGCCGAGTCCGTCTACATCGCAAAAGATGCCTCGCTGCCGCAGGCCGAATATGTGTCGCGCCGGTTGGCCTTTGCGCTGAGAGAGGGGGGGCACACTGTTACGGCTGAGCCGAGGGGGTCCGAATACCTGATAAGCGTTGCGGTAGGCGAGGGGCAACTGGCGCCCGAGGCCTTTACGATCATACCCGAGGGGAGACATATCACCGTTTACGGCGGCGACGCCCGGGGAATGGTTTATGGCGGCTTGGCGCTAGCGGAACAGGTGCGCAGCGGTGTGGCGCTTGATCAGGTGAAACCCAGGACGGAGTCCCCGCGTTTCCCATTCCGGGCTATCAAGCACAACCTCCCTTGGGACAGCTACCGGCCCAGCAAGGCCCTGGATCAGCACCTCGCGACGACACGCGACCTCGCATACTGGGAAGCCTTTCTCGACATGATGGTCGAGAATCGCTTCAACGCCTTGACGCTGTGGAACCTGCACCCCTGGACCTACATGATCAGGCCGCGCAACTTTCCCGAAGCCAGCCCGTACAGTGAGAAGGAACTGGCGGACTGGCGCGACCTTCATCAAGGGATCTTCCGTCTCGCCAAGGAGCGCGGGATAGATACCTACCTCGTCCCGTGGAACATCTTCGTTAGCAAGGAATTCGCCGCGGCGCACGGTGTCGGCCAGCTGAATACCTACCCCTACTATAACACCAAGGGGGATACCTCCGAGCTGATCAAGCGCTATGTCCGTGAAAGCGTCGCGCAGGTGCTTGAGGAATATCCCGATCTCACCGGAATGGGCCTGTCGCATTCGGAAGGGATGGGCGGAATGACCGCGGAGGAGCGTGATGAATAGGTTGCTGACACCTATCTCGCGGCGATCCGCAGCGCGAAGCGTCCCGTCAAGATCATCGAGAAGGTGCCGTCATCGTCCGGTCCGGTGATGGACGGCTCGACCAGCCTCGAAACCGAACAGCTCACGCGCCGGAACCTTGAAAAGATAGACTTTGCCGATGGCCCGGTCTGGCTGGCGGCGAAGTACAACTGGTCCCACGGCCATTCGACCCCAACATTGGTCGGCGTGCACGGCGGCGAGCTCACCGACACCTATTTCAAGCCCGAACCTAAAAACTATAAATTTACCTGGATCGTCCGAAACGAGGACTTCTTCGCACTCCGCTGGGGCGACCCCTCGTTCATCCGCAAGCATATCGCGGAAAATGGTTCGGCTAGTTACATGGGCGGCTACATCATTGGCAGCGAGACCTACATCCCAGCGCTCGACTACTTCACGGCCGTCAAAGATGGGGTGAATTGGCGCTATGCGTTCGAGCGTCAGTGGCTGTTCTATAAGTTATGGGGGCGCCTGACCTACGACCCTGAAACGCCAGACGCCGTGTTCGCGCAGCAATTCCACCAGAAGTATGGTCCACGCGGGCACAACTTGCTCCGCGCGTTCGAACTTGCGTCCAAGACTCCGCTGCGCATCGCTTCGCTGTTCAACTCAACCTGGGATCACACGCTTTATAGTGAAGGGTTGATGGCGCTCGACGAAACGACGACGAGATATATCGGCGTCGATCGCCTGATTGCGCAGCCTGTGCTTGACCCGGCTTACGTCTCGGTGGCGGACTATGTCGAAGGATTGTCGAGAGGGCGCAGGTTTGCCGCTGATCGCGTGACTCCGCCGGTCCTTGCGGATCAGCTCGAGACTGACTGCCGCGAAGCCCTGCGCCTGGTTGCGAAGATTGACACCCGGGGCAACACCGCGCTGATGTACGAAGTCGCCGACGTCAAGACGTGGTCACATTTGGGACTTCACCTCGCCGAGAAATTGCGGGGCGCCACGGCGCTGGAGAGATTCCGGCGGGGTGGCAACGATGCTGACAAGGCTCGCGCCATCACTCACCTCGAGAATGCGCTGGCGCAGTGGGACGAAGTCATCACCATTACCCGCCCCATTTACCGCGACATGTTGCTCACCCATATGATCGGCTCAAGCAAGGCGCTGCAGCCCGACGCGGCATTCCACTGGGCGCTGATCCGCACGCAGGTCGCCCAGGACGTGGAAGTGGCGCGAACCGCCGCACGCCGATGAACATCGATGATCAAGACGAGAGCTGCAATAACATTTGCCTCCGTATGAATGCTCGCGAGCTACAGCCCCAGCATGAAGATGTCAGCGCCGGCAAACGCTCCGGAAAAGAAATGCCGTGGGTGCTCCGGTGCGTTGATACAACGCGGTACATTTTTCCCTCAAGCAACCCGGAAAATTCCTGTTATTTGGTTCAAGACATGAATCTTGGGGAGCTTGGAATGACAAGATTGGTCCTGAATGCGCGTCTGACATCGCCTGCATTTTGCTTGGCCCTGGCGGCCTCGTCGGCGCTCGCCCAACCGGCGCCGACAACCTCCTCCACCCGCGCTCAACCCGCGACGGTGAAGGTCGACTTCAACACGTCGCGTGGCGATTTCCAGCACCCGGAGCGCTACAACAACTTTAGCCGCTGGTCAGCTTGGCAGCCGCAGCGAGATGCCGACGTTCGTTTCCTGAACGAGCAGGGCCTGCATGGTAAAGTCTACAAGGTGTGGGTTGACGCCGAGCGGATCCACGACCTAAAGACCAACGCCTACAATTACAAAGGCCTCGACGACTACCTGGCCGACGCAAGCCTCTTGTCGGACGAACTGCTGATGGTGATGGATACGCGCGTGTCGGTGCGTGACATGAAACGAACGCCTGCTGATATCAAGCCGATCATCAAGCGCATCATGACTGATCTGAAGCGGCGCTATCCGCAGATCCGTTATATCGAGGCGTTCAACGAACCCGATCACAATTTGGCCAAGAACGTGACGCCTGCTGGGCTCTACGACTACTACAAGGTTTATTATGAGGCGGTGAACGAGATCAACCGCGAGCTGCAGCCGCAGGTTCCGCTGGAGATCGGCGGGCCGGGTTACATGCAGTATAACGAGAAGTGGATGTACGCCTTCCTCGATCGCTATGCGGCCGACTCTTCCCCGGACAAACGCCTCGATTTCCTGTCATGGCACGCATACGGCGAATTCCCGGAGGGAACCGGCGACAGCGGCGGCCCACGCGCGTTCCATTTCTACAAGGGCAATCCCAGCGAAGTCGCCGGGCAGCGCAAGCTATTGAACGCGGCGCTCAGCAGCCGCGGCCTCGATACGAAGATCCCAGCCTTCATCACCGAAACGGGTATCTATCCTGGTCCCTCGTTCGATAATCAGAACGACCCGCGGCCGGACTACCTTATCGGCGCGGCCGGTGTGCCTGCTCTGCATTATTGGTACATGGAGCAGCCCGACACCTATCCGTTCAATTGGGTCATTCGCCACTCGAGTGAAGAACGCAAGGATCAGTTGGTCACCCGCTCACGCAATGGCGAGCGCATCGCAGTCCGAGGTAATGACAATGCCGAGGGTTTGCCCACCAACACCTTCACTCCCTACGGCAATGCGATGGCGATGATGGCGAAGCTCAAGAAAGAGCGCGTGACGGCTCAGTCTAGTGCCCTCAAGGATGGCATCGGCGTCTACAGCATCGCCACTAAGGACAACTACGGCGCTGCGGTAATGGTGTGGAACTACCAGCACGTCGGCCAGCAACGCTACAACACAACAATCGAAATGGGCGCTCTGCCAGCCAATCTGCGCGGCAAGAGCCTGTGCCAGCGGATGTACCGGATCGACGACAAAGTCAGCAACTACTGGGCCAACCCGGATACCGCCAACCTGCAGCAGATTGCCACAATAACGGTCAAGCCGACGCAACGGCATAGCGTTTCTGTCGATCTTACCCCGAACGCTCTTCAACTGGTCACGCTGGAGCCAGCGACGTCCTGCGCCAGCTGAGAGGCGCGCTGTCACAAGCGCCTGCGTCGGGTTCACGTCGGCTCCGAAGTCGGAGAGTTTCGGCGAGCGGGTGGGGGCAGCTGGCGCTACACCCCACCCGCTCGCTAGATTACAACAGCGGCGGAGGGCCGGACGTCTAGCGCCATCGCAGCCCTGGATATCCGCGGTTCGCACGAGGATGAAGATCAGAGAGTCGCAAGTCCGTCAGGATGTGGAGCTTCCTTACCCTTGACCTTCTTTCCGGCATCATAGCCGCAAGGGGCTGCCGCTTTCCGTGGTTTTCTTTTACTGCCAGTCGATGGCGCCAGCACTCGGAGAGGCTTCTCGGCCCTCGATCTCACACAGATACATGACCAGCATGGCGTTCATGGCGTGGAGAAGGCCCGCATCGCGCCACGCAAAGAAATATCGCTGAACGGTTGAGGCGGCGGGAAGCACTTGGAAGCAGCCTCCATGCACAGCCACTCGCAACGATGTCGAGCGAGGCACTTAGGACTTCGCGCACATCCGTCGTGCGGCGCCGGCCTCCGCGCTTTGCTGGCGGGATGAAGGGAGCCGCTACCAACCATTCCCGGTCCGTCATATCGCTGGAATAGCGAAATCCTTTGCGGGTATCCTCCTGCCGGGCAATACGCGTCTATGCCATCGATCACTTCATCTCTGGAAACGATCGGCGCGTTGAGCGATAACCGCACATCAGCCTGCCAGCATTGGCAGCCTGATCATCCTTGGCCCTGCCGAGGATCGGTGTTCCTACACCAGCCCGCGGGGCACTACACGGAACTCGAACTGAAGCGGTAAGCGACGGTGTTTAAAGGAAAAATTTAGAAGGGTATTTCGCGGGGTATTGGCGCCCGGGAAGTTGATATTGCATCAGCAAAATCGGTATGTTTGTATATCAACTCGACTCCTTCCCGCTCCGCCGCACGCCTGGAAGAGCCATGGTATCGTCACGCGCGCACTTGAGCCGAAGGGCTTGTAGCTTTCAGAACCTCATCGGTTTCAACAAGAATGAATGTTCCATCTTTCTCAGTGTTAAGCGCACGTCCATCTTCAAGCATGTGCTTTCGCGATCGGGTGCCTTCCGGATCGAGACTATCGGCCGAGGCGCCCTCTGGCAGGTCGCTCATTTCAACGATGACGTATTCTTTCCCGCTTGTCCCGACTGCATTGAACTTGTCCGTGACTCTCCACATCGTGTCCTCCTCTCGCGCAGTGTCATCCGTCGTAACGAACAAGCCGGCACTGCTGATCCCATTAATGGCTCACGCGCAAAGCGGCTGCACTGGATCGGCTTAGATAGAGGGTTTGGTGCAGGCTTGACCTTGGCATCAGCCGGGGGGGGCTTGAAGCCCTGCCGCAGCCCGTTGCCCGTTGCCCGGCTGTGGGCGAAACCCTACATGCGAGAGAAGCAAGCGAGGAGCCTTCATGCGTACACCCGAAGCCATTGCCGGAATGGAATGCCCTGTCTGCCGGGTAGGACTGGCTATGAGTGATCGCCAAGGCATCGAAATAGATTACTGCCCTCAGTGTCGCGGTGTCTGGCTGGACCGCGGCGAACTCGACAAGATCATCGAGCGCAGCGTCCCGGAACCCGCCCGCGGCCCAAGCATGCCGCAAGCGCGACCGCAGTCTCCTTGGCAAGAGCAGGATTATCGCGGCCATGATCCGCGCTATCAGAAGAAGCGCAAGAAGAGCTTCTTCGAGGAACTGTTCGACTGACCGAAGCCGAGGCGCTGGCTCGGACGATCGGACAGTTGGGGATGACGCCAGCGCTTGAGCCTTGAGCATAGTCCCGGCTAACTGCGATGCGCTCTCATAGACGCGCTCGTCCATGAGATCAGCACCGCCGAAGATGATAGCTCGTCCTTCCAGTGGAAGACTACCCCCCAGGTGCGGCCCCGCAGGGTGCGGCTACGTCTGTGTCTGGGCCGGTGTAGTCGCCGAGGCCGACATCATCGGCGGGCGCACTGCGAGGATTGCCTCGTTGCTGAAGCATCGCCGGGTCGAGGCATTCTGCCCGGTGTGCACCCTTACGCCATCGAGGAGATGGCGGCGAGCGCTTCTGAGAAGCGTCGCGACCTGGGTCGAGGCTTCCCTGGCCCGGACCGCCCCGAACGGCTCCCCCTGAATTGCCATGCCTGCGACAGAAGAGCATTGATGACAATCGCAGAGGTAAGCACACGAGCCGACACGATGCCGCAGCACGTTTCATTGACAGCGCTGTTCCTCAAGTTTCTGCGCTTTGGATTGCTCGCCTTTGGCGGGCCGGTGGCCCAAATCGCGATGCTGCGCCAAGCACTGGTGGAAGAGGAGCGCTGGATCGACAAGACGCGCTTCAATCGCCTGCTCGCCGTGTTGCAAGTGCTGCCCGGTCCCGAAGCGCATGAACTTTGTGTCCACATGGGTATGATCGCCCGCGGAAGGATGGGCGGTGTGCTTGCCGGGCTTGGCTTCATGCTACCCGGACTTTTCCTCATGCTCGTTGCGGGATGGGCGTACGTCACCTGGATCGCTGGGCGATCCGCTTGGTCCGGGGTTCTCCTGGGCGTGCAGATCGTCGTGCTCGCCATCATCCTGCGGTCGGTGGCGCGGATCGGACAGCACATCATCGAGAACACGTTACTGGGGGTTGTCGCTGCGGCCAGCCTCCTGGCCACGCTATTCGGCGCACCGTTCTGGATCCCGCTTGTCGCGGGGGGTCTCGTCTATGGATTAGCGCGCCGCCTCCGCTGGGCAGCACTGGTCGTCGCAGGCGCTGTCGTTGCAGCAGCGGCGGCCCACTTCCTGCGGGAGCCGGTCGACGCCATCCCTGCGGCAATCTTGACTGAGCCGGCAGTGGGCGCATTGTTCCTGGCCGGGTTAAAGGGTGGGTTACTCACATTCGGCGGGGCTTACACTGCCATACCCTACGTTCGCGCCGATACCGTGGGCCGCGGCTGGATCAGCGACGCGGGCTTTCTCGACGGCATCGCACTGGCCGGTGTTCTGCCAGCGCCTCTGGTGATCTTCGCGACCTTCGTGGGCTATATCGCGGGCGGTCTGCCCGGCGCCTTGGCGATCACCGCAGGGATGTTCTTGCCCGCTTTCGGGTTCTCGCTGATCCTGTTTGAGCGGCTTGAGGCTATCGTCGAGTGGCCCGCCCTCCACCGGATACTCGAAGGCGTGGCAGCAGCAGTGGTGGGCGTGATAGCGGCAACTTTTGTTCAGCTGGGCCAGGCGACCTGGTCCGCTGCGTCTGAACACGCCATCCCGATTGCGATGTTTGTCGCGGCGCTTCTGGCTGCTTGGCGGCTTAGAGGCACATGGGTAACTCCTGTCATCATTGGTGGCGGCGCGCTCATGGGCCGTTTGCTGCTTTCCGCATAAATCATCGCTGTTCGACCAGAGCCGAAGCCTGCAGCGCTGACCTGCGCCAGTTAGCCTTAGAAAGCGCACACCAAGCGAACACCTTGCTCCGGCCACGTTGCATTTGCGGGAAGGGATGCTACATTGTGCCTGTGCGGGCCGGGCCCCTCTGGCGATTGCTTGTGCAGTCGTGATGTCGGACCGCATCGAGTGCGCTCGATGCTGGTCGATACATGTCCTTTATCTCCGGCAAAGTGTGTCACTCGTTCGCTAGACCAGAACCGAGGGCGCTCGTGCCGCAGCAGGACCTGTCATCGTTCCGCTGCCGCCCATCGCATCCTCACCCTGAGAGCACAGCGGCCGGCTTGTGAGCCGCACGAGGAATACGAATGACCGGAATGAAGTTTCGCAGCATTGGTGCAATTGCGATGGGCTTGGCCGCCTTTGCCATGACGGCAATGCCGGCGGAGGCCAAGCGCGGCGGCAGCTTCGGCAGCCGTGGATCGCGGACGGCTGTCGCACCGGCGACTACGGCGACCGCGCCCAAGCAGGTGGCCCCTGTTCAGCGCTCGATGACCGAGAAGGCGCCCGCTCAAAGCTCTGCCAGCCAACGCGCTGCGGCTTCGGCAGCTCCTGCGAAGCAAAGCAGGTTCGGCGGGATGGGCAAGGGGCTGCTCGGCGGTCTGATCGCCGGCGGCCTGATCGGCATGCTACTGGGCAACGGTTTCGGCGCCTTGAATGGTAGCGGAATCCTCATGGCTCTTCTGCAGGTTGCCTTGATCGGTGGTCTCGTCTGGTTTGGATTGCGCATGTTCCGCCGTCGCCCCGCGATGGCTCCAGCTGGCGCGCGAGCTGGTGCGCCGGGCATGTCCGCTTTCACTGCTTCTCGGCCCCAGGAGCAGCAGCACAGTGGCTGGTCCAAGCCGTTTCCCGCATCCGGTGCATCTGCAGCACCCGTGACGCAGGAACTCGCAATCAGCCTTCAGGACAAGGAGGAGTTCGAGCGCCTGCTGACCGAAGTGCAGGACGCCTTCAGCCGCGAAGATTATGCGCGCCTGCGTGCGAGCACGACGCCGGAAGTCATGTCCTACCTGGCTGAAGACCTCAGCGTGAATGCCGGCAATGGCTTGCGCAACGAGGTTTCGGCGACGGAACTGCTCGATGCCGAAGTTGCCGAAGCCTGGAGCGAAGCTGGCGCCGATTACGCGACCATCGCCATGCAGTACCAGAGCATCGACATCATGCGTGACCGCGACACAGGCGCCGTGGTAGAAGGCGATCCGACAACTCCGACGCGTACAACCGAACTGTGGACCTTCGTCCGCCGCGGTGAAGGCTTCTGGATGCTGTCTGCCATCCAGCAAGCGTAAGCGAAAGATTGGCATTCCAACACGGTACAACCGGCGGGCCGCGAACATGCTTATGTCGCGGCCCTTCGACTGGACGCACGTGGATCAATGTTCGATCGCACGCGCCGCTGCGCATAATGCTCCCTGAATTCATCGCCGCTCTTGTTGTTTCGGCTCTGCTATTGCTAGCTTGCTACGACGCAAATCGGCTGCGCATGGCATAATAGCCGGAAGCACGCGCGCGGGGTCTTGCAGACAAGATGGCCGCGAGTTGATCGCGAACCGGGCTGGGAGGAGAGGGGCATTGACGCAGAAGGTGGCTTTTATCACAGGCGCCGCGCGAGGGCTGGGCCGAGAGATCGCACGGGCCCTGGCGAGAGATGGATGCCGGCTGTACCTCGTCGACGTCCTTGGGGACCGGCTGGAGGACACGGCGGCGGAGTTACTCGCGGCTGGACACGAGGTCGTCTCGCGGCTCGTCGACGTTTCGAACCATCATCAATGCGTCGAAGCCGTGTCGGACTGTGTTGAGCGCTTCGGAGAACTCACGGTGCTGGTCAACTGCGCCGCGATCATGCGTATGGAACCCTTCACCGACACTTCCGAGGAGGTATGGAACCACATCCTGGCGGTCAATTTGTCAGGCCCATTCTTCCTTTGCCAGGCAGCGATCCCGCACCTGATCGCCGCACGCGGGAGCATCGTCAACGTGGCCTCGTCGAACGGACTTATGGGCACTCCGTACACCGGACCCTACAGTGCGAGCAAAGCGGCATTGATCAGCCTGACCAAGACGCTTGCTATGGAATATGTTGAGGAGCCGATCCGTGTTAACGCGGTCTGCCCTGGACCGATGGCTACGGAGATCGCCAGCGAAGCAATGCCCCCGGCGAGCATCAAGCGCGAGAAAGTCGCCCGCTATTCCGGGCAACGCGGTCTGGGCGATGCCGTAGACGTCGCCAATGTGGTTGCATTCCTCGCCTCAGACGCGGCAGCGGGCGTTCACGGGGCAATCTGGACGGCCGATCTCGGCACTTCTGCTGGATAGAAGCTCCATAGAGACGCGGTCGGAAAAGTAGCCGGCCTTGTCATGATCGGTGCGTGCGCCGCTGAGATGGCGCGAGCGACCCGGTGTAGTTCTGAGCACTCGGCTCCAGGTACTGGCCACATAAAAATGGCGGTGTCGCCTTTCGACGACACCGCCATTTTTTGAAGCCAGGCTTCAGGGCTTATCGGATCGAGCGACGCGTGAAGAGGTTCACGATTGCAAGCAGCACCACTGCGCCCAGCAGCGAAACCAGCAGCGAACTCAGGCTGAAGTCGCCTGCCGCGATATTCCCGCCACCGATCAGAGGGTTGAGCAGGAAGCCTGCAAGTAATGCGCCGACAATGCCGACGACGATATTCAAAAAGATACCCTGTTGTGCGTCACGATTCATAATGAGGCTGGCGAGCCAGCCAATGATGCCGCCGATTACGATGGCGAGGATAAGTGTCACAGCTGATTCTCCCTCAGGTTGTGACAGATGAACACTTCAGAGTGGACGCAGGTTCCAAAGCGTTCATTTAACCACACCGGATAGAACCGGGGCGCCGGACTCTTCAGTATGATACCGGCATAGCAAGGTAGGACGACCGCGCGCTGATCCTGTAGCTCACCAAATCCGCTGATCGCGACCCTTCGGCCTTTACCGGTCTGACTGGCGTTGCAGCAAAGGGTCGCTAACGATCAGATGCAATAGCTCGATCGTCGCGGCAATGCCAAAGCCTTGAAACGAAGATCCTTCTGTCCGCGCTCGCGGCGGACGACTGGGCTTCGTCTGGGGGCCCACGACCGTTCGTGCGACCCGAACCGCTCGAGCTTGTCCACATGCTACACTCCTAAAACAGCCTGGCCTTAACATAAGACATATTATCAGACTTCGTAGTCGTAGCCCGCCGCCGCGAAACGCCGCAAGATCGCCTCGCCGGTTCCCGCGCTTGCCCCGGTGATGCGCAACCGGCCGGCTTGCCGTGCGCCCATAGGGATCTTCGCTCGACGTCACTTGTGCATTCATCCGGGGGCCTGCTCCCTCTTGAGCCTCTGCGCCCGTACCCCGCTTCGCGACGACCCAGCGCAGCATGTTGGCTTCACTTAGCCGTACGCTGCACAGGATCGCCAAGGAAATGTGGCCGTTCTGCTTCGCTGACAGACGGGAGCAAATCGCATCTCAGTCTCGGGAAAGTCAGCGCGCACAGCAGTGGCATCGCTTGTAGGGGCCCATCGCGTTGCCTCTCCGGACATGGAGAGGCACGTTCAGACAAATTAAAGAAGTCGCAGCAAGTACGAGAGCGCCGGCAGGTGGCGCCAGTTGGGGGAGAAGCTGGTGGAACATACAGCAGCCCGGTCCGGGCGGAGGATGCTTCGCAAGTTGGCGTTTACGTCTTCGATGATCACCCTTTTCACTGCGCAGCCCGGGCTGGCCCAGCAGCAGGATGTTTCCGCCGCCAGCCCGGCATTACAGGCCGAGGAAAACGACGCCGATCGTGCGGACATCGTCGTGACCGCCCGCAGGCGTGAGGAGAGCCTGGCCGACGTGCCGATCTCGATAACCGCCTTGGGGTCTGCGGACCTCGTGGCGCGCGCGGTGGTCACTGACGCCGACCTGCAGCGCACGGTGCCCGGGCTTACGATCCGGCAGACGCAGGGCAACAACTCGCTCACCTACTCGCTGCGGGGGCAGAGCGCGGACATCTTCAGCGGCTCGCCCTCGGCCGTGGTCACTTATCTGAACGAAGTCCCGATGCCTGTCGCCGGCTCCTCAAGCTTCTTCGATCTGGCTTCAGTGCAGGTATTGAAGGGGCCACAGGGCACTCTGTTCGGGCGCAACGCGACGGGCGGCGCAGTCCTGTTTACCTCCGCCAAGCCGACCAACGAGCTGGAAGGCTTCGTGCGCGGACGCCTCGGCAATTACGATCGCCGCGAACTCGAAGGCGCGCTCAACGTCCCCATCGTGGACGACAAGGTGCTGCTGCGCGGCGCGTTTAACTTGTCCTACGCCGACGGCTTCATCGAGAACCGCTACACCGGGGAGGACCTTGGCCGGATCAATCGTGAAAGCGCACGCTTGTCCCTCACCCTCAAGCCCGCACCAGGTGTCATCAACACCACCGTCGCACAATATGCGAATAGCAGGGGCACCAACACCGGCGCATCCTATACCTACAGTGTCTACGGCTGCGGCGAGACAAACAACGGCTTTGCATTGTCCTGCAGTGCCGGGCTGCTGTTCGGTCCCTCACTCGACTCAGTGCTGGGGCCGGGTGCCTGGGCCGCCTACCTGGCTGCGAACCCCAAGGCCTATGCGCCTGGTCTAATCGCCTACGTGGAGGAGCAGCGGCGCCTTGGCCAATACGTCACCAACCACCCGTCCGGCGCCGATCATTTTGGCGAAACCTGGAACGTCTCCAACACCGCGGAGATCGAGTTCGGCGACAGGCTGCGCCTGCGCAACATCTTCGGCTTCGTCGATGCCTACACTGACTCGCAGCAGCCGCAGCTCGGCGCCCCCTACGCGACGATCCTGACTGCGAACGCGGCCGTCGGGCAGTTCGGCAATATCGAAGACATCCGCTCCTACTCCGAGGAGCTCCAGTTGCAGGGCGAGACAGCGGACGGCGCGCTGGAGTTCATCGTCGGGCTTTACATTCAACGCCAGCGCGCCCGTTCGCTCTATCCGCAGACCTACTTCGACCTCCGGCCCAACGCCGGTTTCCCCACGTATGCCCTCAATCACTTCCGCATCAAGAACTACACCGATGCAGTCTATGCTCAGGGAACCTACAACCTGGAGCAAATCGGCATACCGCGTCTCAGCGTAACCGCCGGACTGCGCTACACCCGAGAGCGAGTGCGCGGGTTGCAACTCGCCGGTTCGGACAACTTCGGCGCGCCCGAGCAGAGGCGCACATACGAAGACCCGAGCTGGGAAGCGGGTTTGGAGTACAAGGCCAGTCCAGACCTGCTGTTTTACCTCAAGACGCGCGGCAGCTTCCGCAGCGGCGGCTACAATGGGACGCTTGATCCGGTTGGCATCGTTGCGCTCGGCGGCAGCAACTTTTTCCGCTCAGAAACGACACAGGACATTGAAGGCGGCGTGAATTTCAGCGGCCGCGCTTTCGGTGGTCCGGCCTCGTTCAGTCTCGCGGTTTTCAACCAGTGGATTCAGGACGTGCAGCGGGTTGAGTTCCCGGACCCCGATGGTCCGGCCGGCCCGCTCGCCTCCATCGCTTTCACCACGAACGTCCCGTCCGAGAGGGTCCGCGGCATTGAGGCCGAGGGCGCGGTGATGCCTGCCGAATGGTTGCGGGTCGGCGGCCAGCTCGCCCTTACCGACGCGGACTTCACCGACAATCAGGTGGTGCTGTTCGGCAGCACCTATTCCTACGGCCCGGTGGGCGACACGCCGCGTGCGTCTGGCACGGGATGGGCCGAGTTTTCGCTGCCGATGGCGCCGAATACCGGCGAGGTGATGCTGCGTGGCGAAGTCTATGCGCAGACGGGGCAATACTTCTCCAACGCCGCCGACAGCATCGCGCCGCGTACGCGGCTACCCGGCTACGCCCTCGTCAACGGCCGCCTGAGCTGGAACGACATCATGGGCTCGAACTTCTCGGCCGCCCTCTTCGGCGACAACCTGCTCGACGAGGAGTACTTCGTCGGTGGCATGCAGCTTGCCGTCGCGCTGGGGCATAATGGGGCGGTGGTGGGCCGGCCCCGCACTTACGGCCTCGAAGTCACGCTTCGTTACTGAGCTGTGTGGTCGGCTGGCTGCTGCGAAAGCAGGCGGTGACCAGCATCATGTTCCGCGCAACGAGGATCTCTAGTTGGAAGATAATCTGGGTGCCGTGAACGTGCAGTTGGGGGACGAAAACATGGCGCAGCGCGACGTCGCGACCGCGATCCCGCCGACATACGCAACTTTCCAGTGGATTGAGCCTGGCGTGCGTATCGCGCGCCTCGGCAGGTCCGCAACGCTAACCGTACGCTTGCGAGGGATCGCTACGGCTTTGTGAAGTCCGGCACTCCGGAGTGGGCTGTCCGGAGTGCGGCAAACCGGATATCCTCTGCACGCTTCCCAGGCTTCAGTCCCTGAGCACCGATGTAATCCTGGTCGACTGGGAGAGTGATCGACCAGTCGCGCACCGCCACGCGATGCCGGATCTTCCAGGCCCCCTCCTCGCGCACCAGAGTGTCGATGAAACGTCCGCCCAGTTGGTTGATGACCTCTCCGCCCTGATCGGCATTGACGCGCATTACCGCCAGAAAGTACGTCTCGGCACCGGCTTCGTCGCCGGTCACCGAGATGGTAGACTGGCCCAGGAGATGCGACAGGCTGTTCACGTGCCGCATCTCATCGGTGATCACCTTCGCAAAATCCGCGCCGCGGCCACTGCGTGGGCCATGATCGTCCCAGCTCTCATCCGCGTAGACGGCCGCCATGGCGGGCTGATCACACCTGTCGCACGCAGCGCAGTACGCGCTCAGGACTTTGCGGATCTCATGATGATCGATCATTTCCTGCAGCACGTTGGACATGAGAGAGTCCTTCCTGGGGTGAGCAGCTACGCGCGCCTAGAAGCCGGCGAACCTCGCCGAAAGCCGGACGAACACTTCGCGGCCGCGCTCGGGAATACAGGCGAGTTCGTCCGTCCCGGCAGCATTGCGGACCTGTGCGCCCGAGAGCGTCGGCAGCAGAACTTGCCCCGTCGCCGCGCTGAAAGTGGTGCAATTTGCCGCGACGTACCTGTTGGTAAGATTGTTGCCGATCAACGACAAGCGCCAGGCGTCGTCATCGGGACCGAAGCTGATGTTCGCGTTGATCTTGGCGTAGCTTGGCTGCGTCAGTCCGGGAATTCCGTCGAAGCGCCCGAGACCGCGCAGGAACTTGGACGAATACAGCGCATTGACGCCCAGGTCCAACCGCATCGCCTCGCCTACAGGCATTTCGTAGTCCACGCCGCCGGTCAGCGTCCACTCGGCCGCCTTGGGTAGCGGCGCCCCTGACAGGTCCTGTCCGGCGAACTGCTTCGTTGTTGGAGTGATCGGGACCCCCGGTGCCAGCGGGAGAGGATCGCGATTGCAGCCATCGGCTATGCGCTGCCCACCGTAGCACGGAGCGTTGTCGAACCCGGTGAAGCGCGCGCGGTTCCAGTTGACCGCCAGCCGAGCGGTAAGCCCGTCGATGGTTGGTGGCGCATAGCTCATATCGAAATCGATACCGTAGACCTTGGATGAGGCGGCGTTGATGGTGCGCACCACCGGGATACCGTTCGCCGCCTGTTCGTTGGCGCCCACCTGCAGGTCGCTGTACTTGTAGTAGTAGAACGCCCCGTTCACGATGAGAGCTCGATCAGCGAGGCGCGCCTTCACGCCGACCTCCCCGCCCCGCACGCGCTCGTCACCAAAGGAATTGTCGCTGTTCGGCACGGCCGCCAAGGTCATGACGTAAGAGCCAGACTTGTAGCCCTGCTTGAGCGCGCCGAAGATCGTGAGGTCTTCGTTTGCCGTATAAGTGAGGGTCAACTCCGGCGACCAGTTCTTGGAGCGCAGATCGGGCCGCAGGATCGGAGTCGGCGTAGTCGCCGAGCCGAAGCTGGTGATGGACGAAGCATCGTCGTGCCGCTTCTCGTCAGTGTAGCGAACACCAGCGGCCAATTCGATGATCTGCGAAGGATGCCACCGCAGCTGCCCGAAGGCCGACAAGACATCTATGCTGACGTCGTTAACGCCGCCGGTAAGGAATCGTGGCAGCCCCAGCGCCCGGTTACCACCAACGTAGATGCGGTTGCTCACTTGCCCGTCCTGATAGAAGCCACCGAGTAGGAAATCGATCGGCGAGTCCGGGAAATCCGATTCAAGGCGGAACTCTTGTGTATAGTCGCGACGGTGGAACTGGTTATCGGACAGGAGCGAAGGCCCTGCAGGTCCGGAGTTCACACCGTTGAGCAGACCATCCACCTCATGGTTGAAGAAACCGGTCGTCGACGTGAGCGTGAGGCTCGGTGCGACCATGTAGTCCACCTGCAAAGTCCCGAAAGTCGTCAGATAGCGCATGAACGGAACGCCGCCGTTGCGCGCTTCGGGAAAGGCCGCTGTGTCGAGGTCTACGATGTAGGACAGCCGGTCCACGGCGCAGTCTTCCCTCGGGTCGATGAAGGGAATGCCGATCGGGGAGGCGACACCGTCGGGACAGCTGCCGAGCGGAGCTCCGCCGCCGATGATGCGCTTGCGGGTATTGTTGATTTTGAGCCGGACGCGCACATCGTCGGTAGGCTCCCACAGCAGGGTGCCACGAAGGATGTACTCCTTGCCGCCATTATAGCGAGTGGTCGTGGGCGTTCTGCCGCCAAGGCCGGGTGCCGCAACCGCGCGATTGATAAAGTAACCGTCGTCCTCCGAGTACATACCGGCAATCCGCACACCAACGGTATCGCTGATCGGTAGCGAGTAGATCAGTTCACCGCGCTTTTCTCTGGCTTGAAAACCGTAGAGAGCACGCGCGATCAGCTCGGTCTCGTCGCCAGGGTCGGCAGTCTGAATGGCGATGACGCCGCCCGGGCTGTTCTTGCCGAAAAACAACGCCTGCGGCCCTTTGAGTACTTCGACCTGAGTCATGTCGAAGAGGCCGACGTTATAGCTGGCACCCTGGGTGAGCTGCAGACCGTCGATGTTGATCGACACCGACTGATCGACGCCGGCGTCGAGCGAACTGGTGCCGACCCCGCGCAGCGACACTTGCGTGCCCACGGTAAGGACATTGCCGCCGATCTGGAGGCCGGGCACCTGCCTCGCGATGCCCGAGACATCGGTGATCTGATTGCGGCTGATCACGTCGGCGCTCAGAACCGTCTCGATCACGGGTACTTCGAGGATCGATTCCTGCCGCCTCCGCGCCGTGACGACGATGTCGCTTGGGCTGACGAACGCTCTGGTAGCGGGTGCCTCCTGCGCGGAAGCGGGAGTCGTGATGTGCCACGCCAGCAGCGACACAGCTGCCTTCAGCAAAGCTGACTTCTTCACCCCTCGTCCTCCCGAATAAGGCACCTGCCGTGCGCGTGACGAGAGCAAGAAATCATCACAACAGTGGCAGGTACTTTGTTATGGAGCCAGGTTACTCCAACTCACTAGCAAGTCTTTGCCTGCGACGGTAAGGGCAATTGCCCGAAAGCGTTACCTGCACAGACAAGTGGCGTTTCGGCTGATATTTGAAGGCGCGAACAGCGTTACGTAGTCGCTATTCTTCGGCGACTGCGTAGACAGTCGCATCACAATTCATCTGTGTGCAACGCGAGCGGCTTTGCTCTGGAACCGCGACGGGAACAATGCAGTGCAGGCGACCGCACCGGCGACAAAACATCAAATTCGCGAAGGAAGATGGATGGCGATGCAACTCGATGACTATCGTTTGCTGGGCCGATCAGGTCTGCGTGTTTCTCCGCTGGCGTCGGGTACAATGACGTACCGTGTTGGCGCGGGCTCCTAGGGGCAGCGGCGACGCCCGCGAGATGATTGATACGTACCTCGATTGCGGCGGCAACTTCATCGATACGACTGACTTCTATGGTCAGATGAGCGGTTCGGAGATTCTGCTCGGTGAGCTGGTGATAGGCCGGCGCCATTGAATTGTGATCTCGACCAAGTATACGCTGACGACAAGCCCGAGCGATCCGAATGGCAGCGCCAACCACCGCAAGAATTTGATTTGCTCGATCGAGGACAGACTAAAGCTGATGGGCACCGCCTACATCAGCGTTGTAACTCAGCACGTCGATCCGCCCGAACGTGTCGAGCGCGCATTCGATGATCGCTTTGCCGCCTTCGGGCGTCGCTACACTATCAGTAGACGCGACCGCCTCGAACCCGGAGGAGCGTAGAGCAGCCGCCGCTTCCACTGCCACACCGACATCGCTGCCCGCACCGCTAAGTGCGCTGCCGTTGTCGTTGATGACGAGCTTGGCGCCTAGCGGCCCCAGCAATTCGGCGTAAGCGCGACCAAGCCCGCGTGCGCCGCCTGTGATAACGACAACTCGATCATCGAAGCGCAACGGATTCATTCGCCTCTCCAGGTCGTCACACCGGGGCCCCAAAGCGGTGCGCCACGGCTTTCACGTAGCGATGGGATCGTGCGCCCGTCCTTGTCTGTGAGGCCATACTCAGCCGCGAGCTCGGCGTTGATAAAGGTGCCGCCTGACCGCGCGCCCACGTTGGGGTCGCTCGCCAGCGCGGCGATCACCCGTCCCGGGAACTCAGGCGAGGAACCCACCGCACTATTAAGCTGCTGCGCCATGCCCGGTGCGGACTTCAGGTTCTCCACCGCTCGCTCGGTGTACGTGAAGCCCTGCCACAGTGAGAGCGCCGTGACGCCGGTTCCGGCGAGTTCGTAACCAATGTCGCGCATCATGCGGTCGGTGGCTGTCTTGGTGGTGCCAAAGATCACGTCATAGGTATAAGTTACCCCGACATAACCCGAGAGTGCGGCGATAAGGCCGGAGCCTTGCGGCACCATGATCTGCGCGGCGTGCCATGCGCAGATGAAGGCCGCGCGCATGCCGGTGTCCCAGATTTCCCATTCGTCCAGCGGCTTTTCCCAGAAGCCCACGCGCTGGGTCATGGCGTCCGGGATAGCCATGGCGTTGTTGACCAGCACATCGAGCCGACCCTGCTCAGCCTTGATCCGCTTGAACACAGCGGCGATCTGCGCATCATCGGCAAGGTCCATCTGTGCAGCGATACCCATGCCGCCACGCGCATTCACCTCCGCGACTGTTTCGGCCAAGGTGCCCGGAAGCGTATGGCCGCCTGGGGCGACTGTGCGGCCGGTGACATAGACTGTCGCGCCTTGCTCCGCGAGCGCGCAGGCCGTGCCTTTACCGATCCCGCGGCTTGCCCCGGTGACGAGCGCGACTTTTCCGGCAAGAGCGCCCATCTCATTCCTTCCCTGGGTTGGCCGGCGCCCGCCGGTTGATCAGCGGCCGCTGGTACGACGGATCTTTCTTGCTGCGTGAGGAGACACCGTTCACTTCGATGTCTGGTACGTCCGCAAAGGGGATGGGCATCGGCGGTGGCAGGCAGCCCCATTCGATGACGTTCGTACGAAGCGCGATCCGCCATTCCCCGCCGCGTCTCTGAAGTCGATCGATGTAGCGCCCCCCGGCAATCCAGAGACTCTCGTCGCGATTACGGCCGACGAACTGATAGTAAGTCTCGCTGTGCGCTGTATCGCAATCAAGATCGATGGTCGTCTGCAACAAGGCATGGTGGGTCAGGACCTGCCCCTGCTCGTGCATCGGGATTGCCCAGTCCCAGCAGTCCGCCGCGCTGCCCACAAAGGGGCCGGCTGCCATCTCCGCATCCGGCCAGAAAGCCGAAAGATAGATCTCGCGGTCGAACCGATCCATGCCACGCGAGAAGCGCGCGAGACACTCCAGGATGTCCTGCTTATCGAGCAGCGCTTCCAGCCGCGCCTCACGGCTTGCGGTCGGGTCACTTGCCACGATAATCCACCTCCGAGATTGGCTTCCAGACGGGCGAGCCCCGCGTCGCACGCGCGGACTCGATCACAGAGCCGTCTGCATCCGTTAGCCCATATTCCCGCGCCAGCTCGGCCGTGATGAACTCGCCGCCCGAGCGCTTCATGATGTCGACATCAGTGGCCAGCGCCGCGATCACCCGACCCGGATGCTCGACGCTGCTGCCGTGCATCGACGTGATGGAGCTGGTCATCTTGTCGCCCATCTTGGCCAGATTGTCCTTGGCCTTCTCGGTCAGCGTCAGCCCCTGCCAGATCGCAAGGCTTGCCACCCCGTGCGGTTCAAGTTCGATCGCCATGTCCCGCGCCATACGGTCGACAGCGGATTTCGAAGTGCCGAACACCACGCCGTACGTGTAAGTGACTGCAGCAAAGCCCGAGATTGCGACAATCAACCCGGACTTCTGAGGCACCATCAGTTGTGCCGCGTGCCAAGCCGCAACATAGTTGGACTTTACGCCAACATTCCACATCTCGAGGTTGGAGAGCGGCTTTTCCCAAAACCTTCTGGGCTCCAGCAGGTCGTCCGATAGAGTGAAGGCGTTGTTGACCAGGACGTCGAGCCGCCCTTGCTCCGCCTTCACTTGCGCGAACAGTGCAGCAACCGCCGCATCGTCTCCATGGTCGCAAGCGACCGCGATCCCCTTGCCGCCGCCTTGCTCGCCGCGTTGGCAGCACTCCGCTGCGGTGGCGCCTACTGTGCCGGGAAGGTAGTAGTCCTCTTCCCTGACAGTGCGGCCGGTCACGTAAACCGTCGCGCCCTGTTCGGCGAGGACGAGTGCGATGCCTTTGCCGATGCCGCGGCTAGCGCCCGTAACAACTGCGACTTTGCCAGCGAGAGGCCCGGTCATGCTTGCTGGCCGGCGAACCAGCGCTCGCTGTAGTCGCCCTTTGCGCGCCCGGGGAAATGCTCGGCGGAGAAGGGATAGCCCATCACTCCCTTCGACCAGTCAGCCGCAGCGCCCCATTCCTGCTCCCAGTCGTAAAGCATGACCCGATCTGCGATGCGCCACTCCTCGCCGCGCTTCTCGAACCGATCGAGATAACGTCCGCCAATGCAGGTGTCCCGGTCCCCCTCGCCCATGGCGACCCGGTGATAGGAGATCACTTGCGTCTCCGCCCGCGCACTATCGCCCGAC
Organism: Novosphingobium rhizovicinum; assembly: GCF_040813635.1. Taxonomy (NCBI): domain Bacteria; kingdom Pseudomonadati; phylum Pseudomonadota; class Alphaproteobacteria; order Sphingomonadales; family Sphingomonadaceae; genus Novosphingobium; species Novosphingobium rhizovicinum. Next base: position 24,767 of record NZ_JBFNXR010000052.1, read on the forward strand.
AACTTCAAGTAGGTTTGGCCCAGCACGTGCTGCGTGTTCTTGATGGCGTCGGCGCCCGGCACGACCCAGGCGAGATAGGTCTCGAAATCCCCAGCATGCACGCCATAGTCGAACCTCGCATCCGGCCACCAGCAAGAGCGGATGAGCTCCGCATCCCGCCTGTCCTCACCCCGCGCGAGACGAACCACGCAGCTGCGGATAGCTTCACGGTGAAGTAGTGCCTGTAATGCGGGTTCCATTGCCTCTCCTCTCGCTAGCTTGTGAGCGTTTGGGCAGACCCTATAACCAAACTGCCATCGGCGCTTGACCAATCTGGACAGAACATCCGCGGCAGGTGGCATCATGCCCCTCACCGTCCCGCCGCTTGCGCCCGTAACTCTGTTGGTGAGACGCCCAGATGGCGGCGGCAGAAACGGGTGAAGACCGCTTGCTCGGCGAAGTCGAGCTTGCCGGTGATCCACAGGAAGCTGAGTTCCGTGTGCCGGACGTAGTAGCGCACCAGTTCGCACCGGACCTGGTCCTTGATCTTCTGGAAGGTCGTACCGCTCTCACGAAGACGGCGGTGGAGCGCCCTCGTGTTCATCCCCAGTTCGGCCGCCACATGCGTGTTCGTTGCAAGACCTACCGGTATCAACCGCAGGATTGCCGCACGCGTGGCCGCCTCGATCGGAGGCGCCTGAACAGGCCAATGGGCTAAGACGTTCGCGATGGCCTTTGAAGCCACGCTCCGATCTTGCCCAACGATCGTGTTCGCAAGATCCTGCTTGCTGAAGACGATACCGTCGACAGGCTGATCGAACAGCACTTCGCAGCCAAAGTTGCGGCGATAAACGGCCGGAGATGATACCGGGCGATGGCGCAGGAGGATCTGGCGGCCTCGGCTCCGTCCGCTGGTCAAGACCATGGCGCCCAGGTGTCCTGCCAGCAGAATATGCTCCATCGCCTGCTCCTGCTGGGCGAAATCCCCTACGATGATCTCATGCGAGAACACGATCCCCTCTCGTCCGGGGATGGCATGGCGGGTGATGCGCGCTGCAGGGCTGTGAACATGGGCAAGCTCAACGACGTACTGCAGCGCTTCTCCGAAAGTTCGCGCACTACGCATGATCGTTCCAAGCGGACCGTACAGGTCGGTGCCAGCCTGATGGATCGCCAGGCGCATGCCGAAATCCAGGCAGCCCAGTCGGTTCGAGGCACTCGCCAGTAGATCAACGAACTGCCTGTAGGTCACACGTGCTGGTCTCTGCGTGCCGCAAGGAATGCCGACCGCGCTGAGCAGATCTTCTGGCGTCGCACCCAACGTGGCGCATAGCTGCGGGAAACCTGCGAGCATTTGCGCTCCGACGAGATCGAAGCCCTCGCCTCCAGCGCTGCCATCCGGCTCTCGGGTGCTGTTGATCATCAGGATCTCGATCTCCGAGGGAGGCGAACTCGGCACATCCGGGCAGCGGCGCCAATACGGACTTCGCTACGCGTCCGAATAAATCAAGCCACCTGTGAGAGCAACGTGTAGCCAACACCAGCTGAGCAATGCGGCGTGGGACTCCGCTTGGGGCCCGAACGCCAACAGCTCAGACGCGATTGAACGTGTCTATCCGCACCGGCCAGGATTCAAATCGCACTCTCCATCATCGGGCGGAGCCTCTCATGAGAAAGCATTTAGCCGGCCCGAGCTTGCACAAAGTACCATCCTGAAGGAGCCGGTACAGGCTGTGCAGCAAACCGCGTGCTTGTGCGTTGCTGACCGGTGATTGTGAGGTTGTAGACTGCTGCTGCATCATGGCAGCAGTAGCGAGGCGTTGGTGCGGCAAGGCCGCCAGGGAGGGGCGTGTTCGTGAACAGACTACCGGTTGGGACAGGCCGCGTTGGTAGAGGAAAGGCGCATTTCGCCGTGGTGCTTCCTCTCGCGCCTGTTTGGCGCGCTGCGGGCGCAGTGGAACCGCGGTTGCAACTCCCTGTGCAGAGCGAGCGAACCCGGCCACTCGGACGCCTGCGAGCAGGTCTCGCAGCTCAACGGCTACTCAGCATCCGTCCATGACGACCACGGCAGCACGCCTATGGGTTCCTTACTGCGGCGCAAGTCCGACGCCTGACGAACTCCTCGCCCGCTGGAACTTCGATCCCCTCCTCCTTGTCGGAATGGCTGGCATCTTCGCGTTGATATGGCGGTTGTCGGTCGACTCGCGCGGACGCCAGTTTCTCTGCGGTGCAGCCGCGCTGGCGTTGATCTTATTTGTATCCCCGTTCTGCGCACTGACTTCCGCCCTGTTCTCTGCGCGGGTGACGCATCACGTCCTGCTTACGGCAATGGTCGCGCCTGCGCTTGTTGCCGCGCTGCCAGCCTGGCGAACATGCTTGCCGGGCTCTCTTGCGGTTTGGACAGGCATTCAGGCGCTGACGTTCTGGTTGTGGCATGCACCGGGTTTCTATGCAGCAGCTCTCTCCAGCGACCTTGTCTACTGGAGCATGCAAATCACTCTCCTGGGAACAGCGGTCGGCTTCTGGGCGGCGGTGCGCCGCGCCAGCAGTCCGGCGGCCATTGCGGCGCTGCTGGCCGCAACCGTGCTGATGGGCCTGCTGGGCGCGCTGATCACCTTCGCAGGGGTCCCGCTTTATGAGCCGCACTACTTTACGACCGCCGCCTGGAACATGAGCCCGCTGGAGGATCAGCAACTCGCCGGCCTGATCATGTGGGCTCCCTCTGCAGCGCTGTATCTGGGAGCCGCGCTGTTCGTGATGAGCCGCTTCCTGAAACATGAGGAAGGCCGAATCGCAGCATGATTGCGCGACTGCAGGCTTGGGGCAGAAGTTATACCAACCGGGGGCGCTACACGCCGGTTGGCATCGTGTTCCACTGGGTCATGGCGGGCTTGATCCTGTTCCAGATCGGGTGGGGGTTCTGGACCGACTGGATGATGCCGGGCGGCGACAAGGTGCATGCCTATCAGATCCACAGCGCCGCGGGCCTTCCCATCCTGTTGCTGGCGATGGGGCGGATCGTGTGGCGGATGCTGATCGATGATCCTTACAACGATGCCGATACACAGGGCCTTCAGACGAAGATCGCTCACGGAACCGCTTTCCTGTTCTACGTGACCTTCTTCACTCTCCCGCTATCCGGCTGGATCATGTGGTCCTCGATCGCGGCGCCGGGGCCGCTCTATCTTGGCGGCATCATTCCCTGGCCGCAGATCCCTCTTGGCGAAATGCCCTTGGAACGACAATTCGTTATCCTCGATCTCGCCGAGGATGTGCACATCGGCTCTATCGTTTTGCTGCTCTTGCTGATTCCGGCACATGCAGGGGCGGCCCTGAAGCACCACTTCTGGGACCGCCACGATGTCCTTCGCGGGATGCTGCCGGAGATTCCCGATTGGGAGGACGACCGGGCAACGCGGAGGCATAAGCGCCAAGCGCCCGACCTTCCGAAGGAGTCAGAAGCTGGCTGACTCTCAACATCACGTCGCCAGAATCGTTTCTCCGGCGCCCCGCTCGCCAGAGCTCGAGCTGCTCGGCAAGGTACCCGCCGGGCTGTCCGGCGAGTGGCGGGTTGGCCGGACCGATTCCCTGTCCTTGATCGCCATGGCAGGTGGAACAGGCCGCAAGGCCGCGCGAGGCGTCGCCTTCATGGTAAAGCGGGAGCCGCGCCTCTGGCGCCCCGCCGTTGCCTGGGAATGGAAGCTGAGCGTAGTACTGCGAGACGGCCTGCCGCTCAGTCGGCGTCAGCCGCTTGGCGATCCATCCCATCTGCGCGTGGTCGCGCCTGCCGTCGGAATAAGCCTCGAGCTGACGAACCAGATAGCCGGCGTCGAGAGCAGCCAATCGTGGCGCACCGGCGCCATTGCCCCGACCATCCATGCCGTGACAGGTAAAACAGGCGTTGGCCGCTCCCGCCTTGGCACCGCTCAGAGCGATCAGATGCCCGTCCTGCGCCAGGCGATCCGTCGATTTGCTCTCTACAGCTGTGCAACCGGAGGTCAGCGCACCCAAGAGGGTCGCGGCGGCAAGGAGGGGGCTACGCATCAACACATGCGCGCAATTGCCAGAAGGAGCTGCTGGTTCCCATCTGTCGGGTTGCTCCCGCTGATGCTTGGCATCGCCGCCTGCAAGGCGCCGCCCGATCAGCGCCAGTTCCTGCCGCAAGCGAACGCGGCCCAAGGCAAGATTGCGATCGAGAGCGCCGGATGCGGCGCATGCCACACCATACCCGGCATAAGCTGGCCCAAAGGCAAGGTCGGGCCCAAGCTGGAAGGTCTCGCGGAGCGGGCGCTACTCGCAGGCGTGCTGCCGAATAGGCCGGATGTCCTCGCGGCCTACATCCGCAATGCGCCGAGACTCGTGCCAGGGTCAGGCATGCCGGCAATGCCGGTTACAGAAGACGAGGCGCGCGATATCGCCGCCTACTTGTACAAACAAGGCGGAGAATAAGATGTTCAATGGTTGGCCGCCGCCTGTGCTGGATCCGGCAGGTCCTTACGCTGGATCGATCAGCCTGCTCAGCTGGATACTCTTTGCCATGGCCGCAGTGGTGCTGCTGGTGGTGCTTGTGGCGCTTTATCTCGCCCTTTTCGGGCGACGAGAGCTGCAACGCAAGGTGGGCGGGAAGACAGCGATCTGGGCGGGAGGAGTGGCCTTCCCGCTCGTCGTCCTCACCGCTCTGCTGGTCTACGGCCTGTCGCTCACCAACCATCTGTCGGACCCCATCAGGGGTGACGAGATGCGGGTCCGCATTACCGGCGAAATGTGGTGGTGGCGGGTCGCGTACTTGAACGCGCAGGGGCAGGAGATCATCCTGGACGCGAACGAGCTGCACATTCCCGCCGGCCAGCCGGTTGTCCTTGAGCTCGAATCCGCGGACGTGATCCATAGCTTCTGGGTGCCCCGCCTTTCGGGCAAGCTCGACATGATACCGGGCCGCCGCAACCTGATGCGTATCCAGGCGAATACACCGGGCACATTCGGCGGCCAGTGTGCGGAATACTGTGGCGGACCACATGCGCTGATGGGCTTCACGGTGATCGCACATGATCCAGTGCAGTTCACGCGGCTGATGGAGGCGCGGCTTGCCAAAGCCGCAATCGCCGTCGACGCGACCTCCGCAGGCGCGCGGCTGTTCGACACGGCGGGTTGCTCGGCGTGCCATCGCATCGCCGGCACCGATGCGAACGGCGTCGCCGGGCCAGACCTGACTCACGTGGGCAGCCGCCGCACGCTGGGTGCCGGTATTCTGCCTAACAACCGGGGGACGCTGATGGGCTGGATCGGTAACAGCCAAGCGATCAAGCCGAACAATCGAATGCCCCCCTATACGCTTCTCTCGAGCGAGCAGCTCATGGCGCTCGCCACATACCTCGAGGCGCAACGGTGACGTCGGAAACGGGGTTCGACCCGCAACTTTTCGATCGCTTCCCCACGGCCGAGGCACGGCCGCAAAGCGAAGTCGACGAACTTGAGCGGATCTGGGCCGCACCCAAGGGATGGGCGCGGCTCACCGTCGTCAACAACAACTATATCGGGTTGTGGTACGTCGCGACTGCGTTCCTGTTCTTCCTGCTGGCTGGCTTGCTGGCGCTGGCGGTGCGCACCCAGTTGTCGTTGCCGCTGCTGGGAGTGCTGCCGCAGGAAACCTACAATCAGTTCTTCACCATGCATGGCACGGTGATGATGTTCCTGTTCGCGGTGCCCGTGATGGAGGCACTCGGCGTCATGCTGCTGCCCCAGATGCTGGCGGCCCGCGACCTACCTTTTCCTCGGCTGTCGGCTTATGCATTCTGGGCTTACTTCGTTGGCGGCCTGAGCTTCTTCTGCTCTCTTTTCGTGGGCTTGGCACCGAACGGCGGCTGGTTCATGTACCCCCCGCTGACGAGCACTACCTACTCGCCGGGGATCAACGCCGACTTCTGGTTGCTCGGCATCGGCTTCATCGAGATCTCCGCGATCGCGGGCGCCATCGAGATCCTCGTGGGCATCCTCAAGACACGCGCGCCGGGCATGACGCTGGCGCGCATGCCACTGTTCGCCTGGGCCATGCTGGTGTTTGCGGCGATGATCCTGATCGCCTTTCCCGCCGTCATCCTGGCGACGCTGTTACTGGAGATCGAGCGCGCGCTGAACTGGCCGTTCTTCGATGCCACGCGCGGTGGCGACCCGATGCTGTGGCAGCACATGTTCTGGTTCTTCGGCCACCCCGAGGTGTACATCATCTTCCTTCCCGCAGCCGGGCTGGTTTCGATGATGGTCGCCAGTCTCTCGAAGACGGAACTTGTCGGGTATCAGCTGATCGTGTTGGCCTTGCTAGGCACCGGGTTCATCAGCTTCGGCGTCTGGGCGCACCATATGTTCGCGACAGGTATGCCGACGCTGTCGGTCGGGTTCTTCTCGGCAGCTAGCATGGCGGTGAGCATCCCCGCCGGCATCCAGGTGTTCAGCTGGATCGCCACGCTGGCAACGGGCAAGCCGACGTTCAACACGCCAACACTGTTTGTGATTGGCGGTCTCGTCACGTTCGTCATGGGCGGATTGACCGGCGTGATGGTCGCCATGGTCCCGTTCGACTGGCAAGTACACGACACCCATTTCATCGTCGCTCACCTGCACTATGTGCTGATCGGCGGTGCGGTTTTCCCAGTGTTTGCCGCGTTCTACCATTGGGTGGGAATGACGAGCAGCCGTCCGCTTTCGGAGCGGCTGGGCAAGTGGGCATTCTGGCTGATGTTCGCTGGCATGCACATCACCTTCCTGCCCATGCACCTGACGGGCCTGATGGGCATGCCCCGCCGCGTCTATACCTACCTGCCGGGAATGCAGTGGGAGTGGACCAACTTGCTTTCCACTGTCGGCGCGTTTGTCCTTGCCGCAGGTGTGGCGGTGTTCCTGCTCGATCTTGCGCGCAACTTCCGCTTCACGGTCGAGGACGACGCAGGAAACACCTACGGTGGCGGCACGCTCGAATGGTTGCCTACCGGGCTCTATTCCACCCGCAGCATTCCCGTGGTGCGGAGCCGGCAGCCTCTGTGGGACGACCCGAACATCTGCAAGGACGTGGAAGAAGGCCGCTACATGCTGCCCTTTTCCGCCACGGGCCTGCGCGAGACGCTGATCACAAGCCCGATCCGCGCCGAACCGCAATATCTCACGATCATGATGGGTCCGTCGGTCTGGCCCTTGCTCGCGGCGGTGTTCACGGCCGGCTTCTTCCTGCTCATGACAGTGCAGGCCTACATGCCAGCGGTGATCTGCCTGCCGCTGGCCACGATATCCATCCTGCGCTGGCTGTGGGATACGGACCGTCCTGCGAAGCAGGCCGAAGTCGATGTCGGAGCAGGCGTCATCCTGCCCACGTATGTCACGGGACCAAGCTCGCACGGCTGGTGGGCGATCATCTGCGTGCTCGTCGTGTGCTTCATGATCTTCGTGATGGCAGTGTTCGGCTATCTCTTCGTCTACGGCATCCATCCGGAGTACTGGACTGCCCCGACCGGACAATGGTGGGCGGTGCCGATCGTCGCGGGGTACGGTGCCGCGGCGCTGCTGGTCCTATACGGCTGGCGATTGCTCACACGGGAGAAATCCACCCTGTGGAGCCCAACGGCCGCCGTGTTGTTCGCGAGCGGGTTCATCTTTGCAGCACTACTGCTCGACTGGTTCAGTTGGCGCGCGCAAGGGATCGATCCGGAGCTGACATCCCAAGGGGCACTCTCGCATGCGATGCTGGCGCTCGAGGCGCAGCTCGTTGCGATCGTACTTCTGATGGCCGGCTACCTGGCCGCTCGAACCAGCCGGGGCTTGGTCACTCGCCCCCTGAACACCACGTTCGACGTGACGTGCCTGTTCCTCCTTTACACCGCAGCCCAAGGCGCCGCGACCACGCTGCTCCTGCGCTTCTTCCCGGGCGGCGTGTAGTGAGCACCTGGCGTTTTCTCCTCGGCGGCTTTCTCGCATGGACCGCGCACTTCTTCGGAGTCTACGTGGCGGCCAGCCTCTCCCCTGGAACGGCTGTCGCGCGGTGGTTGGTCCTGGTAATCACCATCGCCGCGCTCACTGTTGTGGGCTGGATCTCTTGGCGCGCGCTGAAGATTGCGAGAGGGTCCGGTACGGACGATCTCAATCGGTGGCTGGCTTGGATCACCGTTGCCGGTGCGGCGATGGCCGGCGTCTCGATTCTTTACCAGAGCTTCCCGGCATTCCTTGTCTGACTTACGTCCGAGCATCGCCTCAACTTATCCTGAGGCCCGGGCAAGGCTGCGGTTACGTCGTCCCTCGGCCACGAGGTTTCGCCAAAAATCAGCCCCTCGTTGGCCCCAGGATGTCTTTCATCTACAATTCCCGGCAACAGTCCAGATTTACGCGGATGGTATGGCAATGAAGGCGATCGGCATCGATCATGTGGTCCTGCGGGTCAGCGACCTTGAACGCTCGATGGCGTTCTATCGGGATGTCCTGGGTCTGACGCTTGATCGTCGCCGCGACGATCTCGGCTTGATCCATATGCGGGCAGGTTGTTCCTTCGTCGACCTGGTAGACGTCGCCGGAGAACTTGGGCAGCGTGGCGGCTCGGCAGCGGGCGCCCAACGTCGCAACATGGATCACCTATGTCTTCGAGTTGAGAACTTCGATGAGACCAGGATCGCGGCCGAGCTCGAAGCCCTCGGCGTCACCATTGGTGAGGTCGATGTCCGATATGGTGCTACTGGCGACGGTGTCTCGATGTACCTGACCGATCCAGACGGAAATGGCGTAGAGATCCGAGGTTGAAACGGCTTCCTCGGCACTCAGAAGCACGTGCGGGCATGCACCCCTGGCTACCGCAAGCTCTTCTGCGTGTCTGGGAGCTGCTGGCAGCGAACAAACGCTCTCAAGGATAGGACACCGCCATCACCGAGGAATGCCACGAGTCACTGGGTAGATCGCAACGGCGCTTGCTGCGCAGGATCTACAACGGCCGCACGGTTCCCATCATCGTTGATGGTCAGCCGTTCCTGACCTACAAGGAAGCGCGCCGCTACCTTCTTTCTTTGACGCCCGAGGCGCGGGAGAAAGTCTACGCGGCGATGAGAGACATCGCGGCCAGTGAGTAGGGATCCGGCGCAGCTCGCGGCCTTCAGCCTGGTACGATGGTCGTCTGACCTGTGCCGATCAAGGATCGCTCGCTTCAGAGGTCAAACTGGCAGAGATCGTGTCTGCGGCTGCGCTCGCTTCAGCGATAAGCTCGCGCAGTGCCTTTGCCGTGTCTCGAAGCAGATCATCGCTGATGGGCCGCTCCCCATTGATGAACCGCCGGATAGCGCGCTCATCTATCCTGAGGCGTCGCGAAAAAGCGGTGACGCCCCCAAACAGTTGGACACAATGGGCGAAATGATCCTGTCGATCTTGCATCCCGCAGACCATAGCTCGTCTGGCGACTGAGGCAATGCTGGCGGCTTATGCACCTGAACCAGCTTGACGACCTTTCTTCCGCTCCATGTTGTGATCACGGATGCAGGGACTGGTCAGCCTGCGACAAGGGGATAGGCCCCCTCATAACCAAGGGCGCGCGACAATTGCTCGCCTGCGGCCATGAGCGCGTGTTCGATGTCGGCGCGTGCGCGCTCGACCCGGTCGGTGGGGCCCGCGACGGAGATGGCGCAATGCACCGCGCCGGTCGCGTCGAAGCAGGGAACCGCGAAGCCGCTAGCGCCTGAGAAGCTGCCGTTGCGGTCGAAGGCAATGCCTCTGGCCCGGACTTCGGCCAAGGCGCCACGAAGGGCTTCTCTGCGCGTGGTCTCCTCGGTGAACAGCTCCCAGGGTTCGATAGCGAGGTATTCCTTCAGCGCCGAGGCAGGAAGGTAGGCGAGGATCGCCTTGCCGGTAGATGCGCTGTGGAGCGGCCGGACGTTGCCCTGAGGGACCATAACCCGCAGCGCCGCGTTCGAATTGATGACATCCACATAGAACACGGCGCGTCCGTGGTCGTCCAGCAGGGCCAGGATCACAGACTCCCCGGTACGTCTGGCAAGATCCTCGAGCACGGGCCTGGCGATATCGGGAAAGCCCTGGGTTGGCAGAGCCCTGTTCATCATCCGCGCCAGCTTGGCGCTTTGTGGCCCGAGCCGGTAAGTGCCCTGCGTGTTGATGACGTAGCCGCCCTGCTCCAGCGTGCGCAGCATGCGGTGCAGGCTGGACCTGGGCAGGTCGAGGTTCTCGCTCAGATCCGCGAAGGTGCGCCCTGCCCGGTTGGCGCTCAGCGCCATCAGCACTTCCGGCACGCGCAGGATGGCCCGCGCGCCGGTGGCGGCCTCGTTGCCCTCGCTGTCCGGCTTCTGCTCCACCATGATCCCTTCAACAGTGTCGTGCGGCAGGCGTCGCGAAGAAACGATGCCTGCCGAGCGATCAGTAGCCGCTGCCCTGGTTCATCGCAGCTTCTTCTTCCGCGCTTTCACCCGACGCGGCTGGCGGCGTGCCCGCAAAGCCGAGGTTGTCGCCTTCCTCGCCGTACCAGGTGCGGAACTCGGCGAAGCCGGGGACGCACGCAAACGAGCTGTTCGCCTCGGCATCGATGACCACGTGGATCAGCGCCGGCTTGCCCGAGGCAAGCGCGCGTTCGACAGCCGGGGCGATGTCCTCGGTACGGTCGACGTACTCGCCATGGGCGCCGAAGCTCTCGGCCGTCTTGTCGAGGCGGACCTGGTGGTTCCACTTGGCACCCGGCGTGGTGGTGCCCTCGCCGAAGTTCGCCTTGTAAGAGGCGACCTCGATACCCCAGGCATGGTCGACCGCTACGATGCAGATCACCGGCAGGTTCTCGCGCACCGCCGTCTCCAGCTCGGCAATGTGGAACAGGATCGAGGAGTCGCCCGTCACCAGCGCCACTCGCCGGCTGTCGCCGACGGCAAGCTGTGCGCCTACGGCATAAGGCAGTCCGGGGCCGATCGCGCCGTAATTGGAGTTCCACATCGCGTCTCGCGGCGCGTACTGGATCAGCCCGGCGAACCACATACCGGAGGCGCCGCCGTCGCGCACCCACACGGTGTCGGGCGGCAGCACGCGCGAGGCCTCGATCGCCAGGCGGCCGGGATGAATCGGCTGCGAGGCGTCAGAGATCGAGCGGGTGAGTTCGACCTTGTCCGCCACATGGCTGCGCGCCAGGTCTGCCACCAGCGGCGGCAGCGCACGCTCGCCAGCGCCGAGTGCCTCGGTGAGCTGGGGCACGATATCGCGCAAGTCGCCGACCAGCGGCACGTCGATGGGGCGGTTGACGCCAATCGCGGTCGGGTCGCGCTCGATGTAGATCCACTTGCGGTCGGGCTTGCCCTTGGACCAGTGATGGCCACGACCATAGTGCAGGTTCTCGCCCAGCTCCGTGCCGATCGCAACCACCGCGTCGGCTTCACCGGCAAGCCGCGAGGCCCCGGCGCTGCCGTAAGGGAAGGTGAAATCGTCGGTGCCCTCGATGATCGCCTCGACCGCTGGCGTAGTGATGATCGGTGCGCCGAGCCGGCGCGCGAGTGTCGCCACCTGCTGGTGCGCGCGCGAGACGAAGGCGCCCTGGCCCACCACCAGCACCGGGTTGTTTGCGCTCTCCAGGATGCGGACCGCCTCCTGGATCGCGGGCGCGCTGGCGTGCTGGCTGGAGAGACGGTAGCGGTCGGGCGCAGGCGCCGGCGGCAACATCAGCCGTGGCTGCATGACGCTGAGCGGCATCTCGACGAAGGTTGGCCCCGGCACTCCGCTCATCGCCTTGCGGAACGCCTCGTGCAGGACCTCGTCGACCTGCTCGGGGTACTCAATGGTGCCGCAGTACTTCATCACCCCTTCGAAGATCGGCGGCTGGCTGAGGTATTGCATCTTGCCGCGCCGCACGCGCTGCTCGTAGATGCGCTGGCGCTGGGCCATGATGAAGACCGCCGGCACGTTCTCCTTGGCAAGGTACACCGCGCCTGCCGCGATGTTGCCGACACCCGGCCCCTTGTTGATGCCCATGACGCCGGGCTTGCCGGTCATGCGGTAATATCCGTCCGCCATCAGCGCCCCACCCTGCTCGTGATGCGGCGCGATGATCCGCAAGCCACGGCGTTCCGCCTCCAGGAACATGTGGAAGAAGCTGGGGTCGGGAATGCCGAAGATCGTGTCCACGCCCTCGGCGGCGATCAGCTCGACGATGCGCTCGGGTACGGTGTAGTCTTTCATCGGTGTTCCTTGAGATGCACTGGAGTGTCGGCGGTGAATGGAGATGGGCGATGCTTGCCGCTCCACTCGTGCATAGCGCCAGCACGGCTATTCTCAATATTGAAATAGAGTATCAGATACGGTACTACTATCGGTGCTAAGTGGCCATCGAGCGGCTCGGCCGTCCGAGTTATGCCTTCGAAGAGATCACGCATGGTGTGACCGGCCTGGAGATGCTCACCGCACAGCTGACATCGTGTCGCGCCAGTGTGCAATGAACCGCTCGATGTCAGAATCTTCCCCCATGCAAGCACCTTAGAGGTTTGGCACAGGCTGGAGCAACACCGCCGTGCCCAGCGCCGCAACTGGGCCGCTGTTTAAGATAGATGAAGGCGAAGAGCGTCTGAGCCAGCGTCACGAGAACCTTGAGCGAGGTCACCATCACGATGCGTGTGCGGCCACCAATCGCCGCAGCTCGTTGTCATCGCAGCCGGCTGATGTGCATTTCATACGAGCAGATTGGTGGGTATACCGAGCGGAGGGCCAGCGTCGGCCAGTTTGCGGTCCAGCGTTTGCAAGATTGCACCCGCTTCAGACGCGATGGCCAGATGAAGTGCATCGCCGGCACGCAGCCCCAGCGTATGCTGATCGGCATGTTGAGCCGCAGCGCGGAAATGACGTCCCGTGACTGGCAGCAGAGTCAGACTCTCAGCGACCAGCTTGTGAAACATAGCGAGCGCGGCTGCGCGCTGCTCCAGCGTGATCTGACCGGTTCTCACCTTGATGGCAAAGGCGGACGACATCTCGGTGATCGTCCACTCGCTGATCGTAAGGGCAGCAGGGTCTTGCTTCGCCAACCAAGCTTGAACCACCTCTGTGGCCGCTTCGTTGGAGAGAGCGGCGACGATCAAGGACGTATCCAGATAGTGCATTAGTAGCGATCGCCATCCCGCATAGATCGCACCAGTTCCTCCGCGCTCTGAGCCGGGGCCGGCATGTCTGCGGTAAGGGCGCGAAGGAGCGAGATATCGATCGGCCTGCGAGCTTTCGACACGGCGGCGAGCCGAGCGACAGGCTTGCCGCGCCTGGCGATGTCGATGGTGTCTCCGGCCTCGACGCGGTCTACGAGCTCGCTCAAGTGAGCCTTGGCATCCGCCAGATTGATGATGTCCATGTCACGCTCCTGACTATGTAGATAGTCATGTACATCATCTGGTTCGAATTTACTAGGAGAGGCGCATGGAACGTAACCTGGCACGGCAGCAGCTCTACGACATGGTCTGGGAGCGCACGGTCTCGAAGGTCGCACCTGAGCTGGGCATCTCGGATGTCGCTTTACGCAAGCAGTGCGTCAAGCACGCCATACCCTTGCCGGATGCAACCTATTGGGGCGGCTCCACGCGGGACGGTATGTGAAACGAAAGCCGCTTGGCCCGGCACCCGCAGGCGCAAGCTATACGATCATCATCGCCCAGAAAGCGCCTCCGCCGCCGGAAACCATCGCAATTGCTATTGGGGAAGAGCGACAGACTGGCGGGCCGATCGTCGTTCCGGACAACCTTCATCCGCTCGTGGCCAAAACGCTCGCCGCTGCCCGGAAGGCACAGCCGGATCAGCATGGCGCGGTGACAAAGTAGGGCTCGGAGGTCTTCCACATCCGTGCTCATCCAGACACGTTGGAGCGCATGGGAACCTTCCTCAACGCGCTCGTCTATCAGGCCAAGAGCCGAGGCTACCGGTTCGCACCGGGGCGCGATGGCTTGGACGTCATTGTCGACAATGAAGCGATCGCCTTTTCTGTTTATCAGACGATCCGGCGAACCCGCCATGTCGAGACCGAAGAGGAGCGACGCAAGGTCGAGCGTTGGGACGCTCGCCACCGGTATGATTGGGCGAGCTGGCAAGGCCGCCCGACGATCCCCTACTATGACTTTCTCCCAACAGGGGAGATGGTCATCGAGCTCGGGCGCTGGACCAGCTACCAGGGTGTTCAACGCAGGTTTGCCGACACTCGCGTACGCAGGATCGAGGATCGAATCGAAGAGGTTCTTGTCTCGTTTGCCGCCTTCGCAGCGGAAGAAAAGGTCGAACGAGCACAGGCGCAAGAGCGAGCAAGACTGGCGGAGATCGCGCGGCTCGAAAGGGCGGAGCAGGCGCGTCTCGCGAAGCTGGAGGCGGATCGGGTTGAGTTCCTCGAGCAGAAGCTCATGCAAGTCGAAGAGCGAGATCGCTTGGCGGCTTTCGTCGCTTCTCTCGAGGGGCAAACTGACCACCCAGATGATGAACGTTACCGAGAGTTCAAGAGCTGGGTTCAGCGACGCTTGGCCGGTATGAACGCCCGTCTTTTACCCGAAGCAATCGCGCGCGAGTTGGCCGCTTTCGAAGCTTTCGCCTCGACGCGAGCCGGGCCCCGCGAGAGTGGGCCGGATACAACGTTCTGATGGCCCCCTGAGGTTTCGAGCCCGGCACACGATCGGGGACGAGCTGTCGCAATCCGACCGTGATTCCCAGGCGTCGAGGTACGCTGCACCACGTTCCAATCGAACAAAGCGGGGGCCGGCGCGAGCTTTCGGCTTTGCCGATCCAGCGGGCGCTAGCATGCCTCCAAGTCCACCATGCCCTGCGGCCTTTTTGGGTCGAGATCGCCTAACAATCGCATCCCCTGAGAGGGCTTCCAGGACGAAGCTGTGCTCCTATGCTCGTGATCGCCATCTGGTCCCCAAATCGGATCTGATGCAGAACAACGACTTTGCGGCGCGGCCCTCGTGGTCTGAACTGGCGCGCTCTCCAGCGCGCCTAAGCTCTTCACTGGACATGGTAATTCAATCTGAGGGCACGCCGGAGATCGACCCGCAATCGGCTTGCAAAAAGTCCCTCATCGACATGCACACCTTAGCATGTGCCGCAGCGCCTTCTGACAGTCATCCATGCACCTTTGCAGCGTGTCGATGATCTGGTCGTGAACACGCCCATCCTCTCGCGACTGTTTGGCAACGGCTGGGTGCGGCTGGTCGTGATCGATCCGAAGGACAATTCCGCGCGGCGTTGGGTTGCAGGCGATACCATTATCCCGGCGAATGTCGCGCCAAACGGGTGGGCGCAGCACCATTTCGCCCATTGATCGTGCAGCAGAAGGCGGAGGGCAACCTAGCTTGTCCGAGTGTCTGGACACCCCTCCGCCTTCTGCACCCGGACATGCCGGCAGACGGCTCACAGTTCAGGATCGGTCAGCCGGGACCGAGGATCTCGGCAACGGCTTGCGGCCCCGATGCGAAATAGAAGTGGGCATAAGTCGCGGTCAGGCGTCCTGACCGATAGATTGCCTCCCCCTGCTCGCCTCCTGGACGCGTTGCAAACCATGACGGTGCGAGTTCAATGGACGCGTCGGAGTAATGGAATGTGTGCCCCCGGATGCTGCCGCCCGGAAGGTCCGCCTGCTGCAGACCCAACGCGGTCAGGCGCGGGCGCATGGTGGCGGATCCCGGCAAAAGGCCAGCGAGTTCCGCGCGGCGCCCGCCACTGTCGACCACTTCTTCCAGACAATAGAGCATCCCCCCGCATTCAGCGAGGATGGGCCTGTCTGCCGAATGATGGTCACGGACAGACGAGATCATGCGCTTGTTCTGTGAGAGTGCGGCGAGATGGAGTTCCGGGTAGCCTCCCGGAAACCAGATGGCGTCGCACTCCGGCAAGGCGGGGTCGTTCAGGGGCGAAAAGAACCGCAGTTCGGCCCCCAGCGAACGAAGGCAGGCCAGGTTTGCCGGGTAGATAAACCCGAAAGCCTCGTCGCGCGCGATGGCGACGCGCGTGCCCCGAAGAAGAGCGGGCAACCGGGTACTTGGGCCGTCGGACCCGCCGAAGTGCACCGGAGGCGGCAGCCAGGTCGCCGCGTCTGGCAGGCTTGCCGCACTTTTGGCGAGACGGTCCTCCAGGTCGCCGATCTCTTGCGCCTGCATCAGCCCCAGATGCCGCTCGGGAAGAGCGATATCCGCGTTGCGCGGCATGGCGCCCAGCCACTGCACGCCGGAGGGAACGCTCTCCTCCAGCATCGCAGCGTGGCGAGCGCTGCCAACCTTGTTGGCGAGTACGGCCGCGAGATTGACGCCCCGACGGTAGGTAGCGAGGCCCTGAACAAGGGCGCCAAACGTCTGCGCCATGGCGGAGCCGTCGATCACCGCCAGAACCGGCAGGTCAAACCGGTTCGCCAGGTCGGCGGCCGACGGGGTGCCATCGAAGAGGCCCATTACGCCTTCCACAAGGATCAGGTCCGCATCCAGTGCAGCGTCGTGCAACAGGCGCCGACACGCGGCTTCGCCAACCATGAACAAGTCGAGTTGATGCACCGGCGATCCGCAGGCGCGTTCCAGCACCATCGGGTCCAGGTAGTCTGGCCCGCACTTGAAGACACGCACCCGCCTTCCGGCGTCGCGGTGACGGCGGGCCAGAGCCGCGGTGACGAGTGTCTTGCCCTGACCTGATGATGGCGCCGCCACCATCAGAGCCGGGCACGAGCCGGTTGTGCTCATAAGGCGGGGCAAACCGGTAGTGCCAAAGGCGCGCTGCTCACTGCGCGTGGGCCCGGCTCAGGCGGGGCTGCGCGGCCTTGTACACCGCGTAGACAGTGGCGCCGATCCCGGACCACAGCAGAGTGGCAAAAAGGGTGCCCGGGAAATAGCGCTCAAGGCGCGGGAGGAACTCAGCGATGGTTGGATCAGGGTAACGTCCGCCCAGGAAGTAGAAACCGCCGCTGGAGAGCAGCTTGGATACCAATGTGGCGGCGATCAGCAATGCGATCCCCGCTGCTAGTGCTGATCGCTCTTCGCCGAACCCGTCGGCGACCACGCGACCGGCAAACCACATCACTCCATAGGCAGGCAGCAGCATCCAGTAAGCGGGCGTGAAGCAGAAGCCAGAGCCACCCATGACGAATATCGTCCAGACGTCGATGGCAAAGCCGAACAGGAACAACCCGGCAAACGCGCTTGCCCGGCGAACCAGGAAGCCCAGCAAGAAGAAACTGGCAAGGCTGGTATCAGGTAAGTGCACTACGTCGCTCAAGGCATGGCTGCGGGTGGTCAGCATCACCAAGGTAAGCGCGCAAAAGGCGACGAATTCGAAACGCGGGGAACGTGTGGACAGGTGACGGTTCATAAAGGGCTTCCGGTCTGAACGTGGAAACGCGACGCGAGCCCGCAGGCCGCGCCGATCGCACGGGGGGAGCAAGGCGGAACATGCTTCCGCCTGAAGCTGATCAGGGCTTGAACATGGCTTCACGGCTCTCCTTCGACGCGACACACGAATGTCGTCCGCCAAGGGCCACTTTCCGCAAGAACGCGGATCCCTCGTCCGCCCGGTGCATCCCGCCCGCGCGAAGGAACGACGATATCAGGCCGGTTTCCTGACTTTCCGGATCAACGCGCTCTTCGCCGCCTTCTCGAAAGCCGGAGCTTTCAATGGCACCGTGGCGATGCGCTCACCGGTTACAGTTGCGGGAGCAGTGCCGGCTTTGGCGATCATGAACCGCCATCCCGGACTTCCCGATTAAGCCCTTTCGGGCACCCGATACGCCCTCTGCCTAGGCGAGACGGCGGAGCACCGCAAGCGGCAGGTACTTGCATGCCGTCACGTCCCGCAGTAGGGGCCGCGCCGCGACGGGTTCCCCGCGAGGGGATCAAAAGGGAACTCGGGTGAAAACCCCGGGCTGCCCCTGCAACTGTAAGCGGAGAGCCATCCGGCCATTTGCCATTGGGACTTCCTGTCCTGAGAAGGCGGCCGGAACGGCGTTGACCCGCAAGCCAGGAGACCTGCCTGACGCAGTCGTTCTTCATCCGGGCAGGGTGCACCGGGTGTTCGAGGGCCCTTCCGTCAGGAGGGGTCATCCCTCGCGCAACGACAGCAACCGCCTTGCCGGGATCTCCGCGCAAGAGGTGTCATGTCGTGCCCTGCGACCTTGCGGGGGCCCTCACGCGCGCGCCTCCTTGCAACGATCGACCGGCAGGGTCCGACGCCGTTTGCAAGTAGGGGATTTCACCTTGCACCGCATGACCTCTGTGGCCACCGTACTGGCCCTCACTGCCTTTTCCATTCAGCCCGCCCATGCCGACGATGCACCTGACGGAAGCATCGTGGTGTCCGCGTTCCGCACTCCTGTCGCGCAGGAGCGCAACTCCGCCAGCGTGACGGTTCTCGACGAAGAAGCGGTCATCGAGGCGCAGCCGATCACCGTAACCGACATTCTCCTGCGTACGCCAGGCATCAGCCTTTCGCGCAACGGGGGATATGGAACAGCCACCTCGCTGCGCATCCGCGGTGCGGACGCCGGGCAGACGGTGATGGTGATCGACGGAATGCGCCTTGCCGATCCCTCTTCGACCGCAGGCGGATACGCCTTCTCCAACCTGATGCTGGACGACATCGAACGCATAGAGATCCTGCGCGGCCCACAGTCCATCCTGTGGGGCAGCGATGCGATCGGCGGCGTGGTCAATGTGCGCACGCGCCGGCCCGAGAAGCCGCTGGAAGGAAGCATGGCCATCGAGGCGGGCACGCACGAGACCGTGTCGGCCCGCGCGGGCATCGGCGGTACAAGCGAGATGGTGGACTGGCGCATCGCCGCCTCGACCTTCACCACCGATGGCATTTCGGCCCGCGCGAACGGGACGGAGGATGACGGCTATTCCCGTCAGGCCGCGAGCGGCACCGCCACTATCAGGCTCTCGCCCGACGTCTGGCTCGACCTACGCGGCTACTGGGCTGACGCACGCAGCGACTTCGACGGTTTCAGCGGAGACACCGCTGCATATGGCACGACCGGCGAATGGTCGGGCTACGCGGGGCTGAACTTCCAGCTGTTCGACGGCAAGCTGGTGAACCGCCTCGCGGTGCTGCAGACCGAGACGGACCGGGAGAACTACGACCCGAACCGCAGCATTCGCCAGATCACCTTCGACGCACAGGGCCGCATCCGCCGGTTCGAGTATCAGGGCATTTACAAGCCTGCGGACATGCTGGACATCGTATTCGGTGCCGAGCGGGAGGAGCAGCGGATGTCCACCGCTTCGCCCACGAACTCGGCGGCACCCTACACCTTGCAGCCTTACAGGGTCGATACCGACAGCCTCTATGGCCAGTTCCGTATCACCCCCCTCACCGGCCTGACGCTGAATGCCGGGGCGCGGTACGATCATAACTCCCGCTTCGGCGACAATACCGTGTTCAGCGCCGGTGGCGCATTCACGCCAAACGGGGGCGCAACCATTCTGCGGGCCAGCTACGATGAAGGCTTCAAGGCGCCTTCGCTCTACCAGCTGTTCAGTGCCTACGGAGTTGCCGACCTTGAGCCCGAAAAGGCGAAAGGCTGGGAGGTGGGCCTTGAGCACCGTTTCGGCGATATCCTCCACGCGTCGGCAGCCTGGTTCGAGCGGGAGACAGACAACCTGATCGACTTTGCCTATTGCCCCACCAGCGGCGCGCAACCAGCGGTCTGCTACATACCGGGCACGAACACGACGCGCTTCGGCTACTATGCCAACGTCAAGGAAAGCCGCGCGCGCGGGCTGGAGCTTACCGGTTCGGCGCGCTGGAACGTCCTGTTCGTGGAAGGCAACTACAGCTGGATCAAGGCTGAGGACCGGAGCGAGGACAGTGCCTTCTTCGGTCGTCAGCTTGCCCGTGTGCCGCGCCACCTCGCCAATGTGGAAGGCGGCATCGAGCTCCCTGACGGTCTGCGCGCCAGCGTGGCGGCGCGCTATTCGGGTGAGAGCTTCAACAGCGCCACCAGCACGGAGGTGCTCGACGACTACTGGCTGGTTGATCTGCGCGCCCAGTACCGCTTGGCCGAGGCCCTGATCCTGCAGGCACGGGTCGAGAATGTCGCGGACAAGGGCTACCAGACGGCGAGCGGATATTCTGCGCTGGGCCGCACGGTCTACGTCGGACTGCGGAGCCGCTTCTGATGTTGCAGCCGGTAGAGCCAGGCGCAGCCGTCGTCGTCTGCTCCACCTGTCGCGCGACTGCGGACGCGCGCGAGGATGAGAATGGGCGGCGCGGGGGTGCCATGCTGGCAGACGCTTTGCGCGCCGTTCAGCAGGAAGAGCCCGGACTCGCCGGCGTCGCCGTGCAGGAGATGCCATGCCTCTTCGCCTGTTCCCGCCACTGCACGGTGCACATCCGCGCGCTTGGCAAGGTGGGGTATGTCCTGGGTGACTTCACTCCGGACCGGGATGCTGCCCGGGCAATCCTGATATACGCGGCACATTATGCCGCCAGCGAAGAGGGCGTCGTGCGATACGCGCAGTGGCCGGAGGGGGTGAAAGGACACTTCATCGTTCGCACCCCGCCCGAAGGGTACCTGTGCACATGATCGCCTTTGCGGACCGCGCTGCCTTTCTGGCTGCTCTCGAGGATCTGCCCGAGCCTTGCTCGGCCTCCACCATGGCTGCGCGCGCACGCCAGGGCGAATTGACGAAGCCGGCAGGGTCGCTTGGCCGCCTTGAGGAGATCGCAACCTTCATGGCAGGTTGGCAGCAGGTACGCACTCCGCGTCTGGATCGGGTCCGGGGCGCGGTGTTTGCTGCCAACCATGGAGTTGCGGCGCGAGGAGTCAGCGCTTTCCCGGCGGAAGTGACGGCGCAGATGGTCGCCAACTTCATGGCAGGCGGCGCTGCCATCAACGTACTCGCTCGCAGCTGCGGGGCGGAGCTGGCCATCGTGCCGCTCGACCTCGACCAGCCAACCGGCGACATCGCGCGCGAACCGGCGTTGACGGAGGTGGAGTGCCTCGCCGCGCTGAACGCGGGCGCCGCTGTCGCCACGGCTGACACGCAGCTCCTGTTCGTTGGCGAAATGGGCATCGGCAACACGACTCCGGCGGCTGCCTTGAGCGCTGCGGCGTTCGGAGGCGATGCAGCGCAGTGGTGCGGTCGGGGCACCGGCATCGACAATGCGGCGCTATCGCGAAAGATCGAAGCCGTCGATCAGGCGCTCGCCCTCCATCAAGGGCATTGTGCGGACGCACTGGAAACGCTGCGCCGCCTGGGTGGTCGGGAGATCGCAGCGATGGCGGGCGCCATCCTCGCTGCGCGGCTGCAGCGCATGCCGGTGCTGCTCGACGGCTTCATCGCGTGCGCAGCCATTGCTCCGCTCGTGGCACGCAATCCGCAGTTCACCAGCCACTGCCTCGCTGCGCACTGCTCTGCCGAGACGGGGCATGCGCAACTGCTGGAGCACCTGAAGCTTGAGCCGCTACTGCATCTCGGACTGCGCCTTGGCGAGGGAAGCGGGGCCGCGCTTGCAGTGCCGCTCATCCGTGCCGCGCTGGCAACGCATGGCGAGATGGCGACCTTCGACCAGGCTGCGGTAGCGAAGAGCCGGTGACGAGCCGGGTCATCCACTTGTTGCGTCATGGGCCGCCGGTGCGAACGGGGCTGCTGTTGGGTCATGTCGACGAGCCGGCGCAGAATGCGAACTGCCCGCTGATACTCGGTCGCGCACGTGCTTTGCCGCTGCGGGCGCTTGTTTCGTCCGACCTCATGCGCGCTGCGGCGCAGGCGTCGCATCTGGCGGACCAGCTCGGACTGCCGTTGACGTTGAGCCGAAACTGGCGCGAACTCGACTTTGGGGAGTGGGATGGAGAGCATCCCCATACGCTTAGTTCCGAGGCGCTTGCGCGGTTCTGGGATGACCCGGACGGGTGCCCTCCCCCTTGCGGCGAGCGCTGGTCGGACCTGCGAAGCCGGGTTGCCGGCGCTTTGGCCGGCCTGGACACGCACACTCTTGTCCTTGCCCACGCAGGAGCGATGCGCGCGGCCGTCTCGGTGCTGACCGGTCTGGACCATCGCGGCGTCTGGGCTATCGACCTGCCGTATCGCGCCCTGCTGACGCTGCGTATCTGGCCCGATCTGAACGGACAGATCATCGGCTTGGCGGGAGATGAGCTGTGAAAGCGCTGGTGCTGGCCGTCCAGTTCATGACCCGCCTGCCGCTCCCCGCCGTGCAGGCGGAGGCGCGGCATGTCTCTGCGGCGATCCGGTGGTTCCCTGTCGCGGGCCTGCTTGTGGGTGCCTGCGTCGCGGGCGCTGCGTGGCTAGGCTTTCAGCGCGACCCGTGGGCTGGAGCGTTGATCGGCTTGCTCGCCTGGGTCGGCATCACCGGCGCGCTTCACCTCGACGGACTGGGCGACATCGCCGATGCGGCCGGGGCCGGCCATGGCGATCGGAGCCGGGTCTCCGCTGTTCTGGCGGACCCGCACATCGGCAGCTTTGGCGTCATTGCCATTGTCCTGCTGCTGCTGACGAAGCTGCTGCTCCTTTATCTCCTGCTGGCGCAGCCTCGCCCCGGTATGTTCTGGTTGACGCTGGTGGCCATTCCGGCGCTTGCCCGCGTCGGGCCCTTGTTCTGGACGCTGACGCTGCCGCCCCTCCACGCGGGCCTGGGTCGTACCTTCGGAGCTGGCGCGACGTGGGTGGCTCTCGGAGCGTGGCTGCTCGTCGGACTGGCTGCTTGCCTGTTGGCACCTGGCCTGCATACACCTGCCTTGCTGGCCGCGCTGCCGGTGGCAGCGTTGTGGCGCTGGTGGTTGCGCGGCCACATCGGCGGTATCTCTGGAGATGGCCACGGCGCCGGGATCGAAGTGATGGAAGCCGCTTTGCTCGGTGCTCTGGTGCTTGCGCCATGAAAGAGCCTCATACCTTTCACGGGGGGCGCCTGAGCGACGCCTGCGCTCGCTTCGGCGGCGCACAGGCGGACTGGTTGGACCTGTCGACGGGGATCAATCCCTCGGCTTGGGAGCCCTCAAGCGGTGGTGAGCTAGACTGGCGCGCCCTTCCGGACCCCTCGACGCTTGCTGAGCTAGAGCGGACGGCGGCCACTTACTTCGGTGTAGATCCGTCCTTGTGCCTTGCCGTTCCGGGCAGTGAAGCGGGCCTGCGTGCGCTCGGGCAGATCCTGCAGTTGCCCGGCGTTCCACAGCCGCTGTGTTACAGCACGCATGTCCAGGCTTTCGCCAAGCCGTCCCTCGCGGGAGAGCCGACTGTTCGTGTGCTGGGCAATCCGAACAACCCGGACGGCGCCCTGGTGCCCAGGGAGCCGCTGCTGGATGTGCTTAAGGCGCAAGAGGCGGCCGGTGGTTGGCTGCTCGTCGACGAGGCGTTCGCCGACTGCAATCCCGCCTGGAGCATCGCCGACGAGGTGGCCGAGCATCGGCGGCTGATCGTCACCCGCTCGTTCGGGAAGTTCTTCGGGCTTGCGGGTGTGCGGCTTGGTTTCGTGCTTGGGCCCTCTCAACTTCTCACCCGGCTGCGCCACCTGCAAGGCGAGTGGCCCCTTTGCGCTGCCGCAATCCGCTTTGGAACAGACGCCTATGCCGACGCTCCGTGGATAGCCCGGGCGCGCGCGAATCTCTTCGTGGCCGCGCAACGCCTCGACGCTGTGCTGACCCGTCGCGGCCTCGCATCGCGTGGCGAATGCCCGCTGTTCAGGCTGGGCACCGTGCCCTGTGCGAACCATCTGTTCGAAGCGCTCGCGCAGCAGCAGATCCTCACGCGTCCTTTCACCGGACACCCGCACCTGCTGCGCTTCGGGCTGCCCGGAAGCGCAGCTGCGTTGGCGAGGCTGGACGCGGCGCTTGCCGTGGCGGGCGCAAATGGCTGAGCCCATCGCCGTGACTGCTTTCGCGCTCGATGCGATGAGTGGCTGGCCCGCAAGGGTCTACCGTGTGATCGGCCACCCGGTTGGCGGCTTTGCTCGCGTGATCTCCGCTTGCGAAACCCGCTGGAACCGACCCGCCAGACCGGAAGCGCGCCGTCGGCTGTTGGGATTGGTCACCCTCGGACTGCTGATCGCTCTGAGTGGCGGCACGGCGCTGATCGTCGAAAGAGTGATCTACGGTGTGGCCGGTCCCTGGGCATGGCTGCTTGTCGCGATCGCGGCCTGGCCTGCTCTGGCCTTGCGCAGCTTGCTCGACCACTACGCGCCTATTCTATCGGCTCTCTCCCGTGGCGATCTGCCTGCTGCACGGCGCGCTGTCGGCATGATCGTCGGTCGCGATACAGACGCTCTTGACGAGCAGGCGGTCTGCCGCGCCGCGATCGAGAGCCTTTCGGAAAGCTTCTGCGACGGCGTCATCGCCCCTCTTTTCTGGCTGCTTGTGCTCGGCCTTCCGGGCATCTGGGCTTACAAGGCGATCAACACGGCGGACAGCATGATCGGGCACCCGGAAGAGCCATTGCGCGCTTTCGGATGGGCAAGCGCCCGCTGCGACGATCTTGCCAACTGGCTGCCGGCGCGACTTTCCGGCGCTCTCATCTGTCTTGCGGGAGGTGGTGGCTGGCGGGTGCTCCGGCGCGATCATGCGAAACATGCCTCTCCTAACGCGGGATGGCCGGAGGCCGCGATGGCGGGCGCGCTGGGGATCAGGCTTGCCGGGCCGCTGCATTATGATGGTGTTCTCACCGCCAAGCCTTTTATCGGCGAAGGCGGTGAGCCGGATCTCGGCACGATGCGCAAGGCGCGGGCGGTGTTCATCCGCGCGTGCCTGTTGGCCTCGTTGTCTGCAGGAGGTGTGGAATGGCTGCTCTGATGTTGCAGGGCACTGGGTCCGATGTCGGCAAGTCCGTGCTGGTGGCAGGCCTGTGCCGGTCATTGTCGAACCGGGGCCTGCGCGTGCTGCCGTTCAAGCCCCAGAACATGTCGAACAATGCGGCGGTGACCGCAGACGGCGGCGAAATCGGGCGAGCGCAGGCCCTGCAGGCCATCGCATGCCGGGCGGAGCCGCACACGGATATGAACCCGGTTCTCCTCAAGCCTCAGGCGGACCGCACGTCGCAGCTCATCGTCCATGGGCAGGTGCGCGGGACTCTCGGTTCGGCGAACTTCCGCGAGCAGCGCCGCAGTCTCTTGCCCAATGTGCTGGAGAGCTGGCGGCGGCTGGAGCAACAGTGCGATCTCGTCATTGTGGAAGGTGCAGGCTCCCTGGCCGAGATCAATCTGCGGAGTGGCGACATCGCCAACATGGGATTCGCACGAGCAGCGCAGGTGCCCGTGGTGCTCGTGGGCGACATTGACCGTGGAGGCGTGATCGCGTCTCTGGTCGGCACGCGGCTCGTTATCGAGCCGGACGATGCCGCCATGATCCGCGGCTTCATCGTCAACAAGTTCCGGGGCGATCCCGCGCTGTTCGCGGACGGGTATGCCGCTATCGAGGAACGCACAGGCTGGCGCGGCTTCGGCCTTGTGCCATGGCTGCCCGCCGTCTCCCGCCTCCCCAGCGAAGATGCCGTCGTTCTGGAAGCTGGCAGCAGGCGTAAACCGGGCCGCCTGCTGGTCGCCTGCCCCATGCTTCCGCGAATCGCGAACTTCGACGACCTGGACCCGCTCAAGAACGAGCCGGAGGTCGAGCTCGCCATGGTCCCTCCGGGTCGTCCCCTCCCGGCGGAGGCTGGGCTGATCGTGCTCCCCGGCTCCAAGGCGACGATTGCGGACATGAACTTCATGCGCGCGCAGGGGTGGGACATCGACATCCTTGCGCATCACCGGCGCGGTGGGATGATCCTGGGCATATGTGCCGGGTACCAGATGCTCGGCCGGACGATCAGTGACCCCGACGGGATCGAAGGGCCGCCCAGCAAGGCCGATGGCCTTGCGCTCCTTCCCGGTGAGACTGTGCTGGGATCGTGCAAGACCCTGTGCAGCGTCAGAGGCGAGGCGTTTGGCGAGGCGTTCGAAGGGTATGAGATGCATATGGGTGTGACGAGCGCCCCCGAAACGGTGCGTTCCTTCGCGATGCTGGACGGGGCGAGACGGGATGGCATGATCGCTGCGGACGGCCTTGTGATGGGCACCTATTGCCATGGCCTGCTTGCTTCGGGTGGGTTTCGGCGCGCACTTCTCGAAAGGGTTGGCGTGCGGAGTGACGGCACCGATCACGACGCAGTGGTGGACGCCGCTCTCGACGAACTCGCTAGCGATCTGGAGCGGCATTTGGATATCGACGGCCTGTGCGCCCTGGCGAAGGAGCGAGCAAGATGAGCAGGCTCTTTGTGATCGGTGGCGCCCGCTCCGGCAAGAGCCGCTACGCGCAGTCGCGGGTTGAAGCCCTGCCTGGCCGTCTGGCCTTCATCGCAACGGCAGAGGCACAGGACGCCGAAATGGCTGATCGCATCGCGCGGCACCAGGCAGACCGGGGCCCTCGCTGGATGAGCGTCGAAGCGCCGATGGACCTTGCCGCTGCACTTCATCGGGCAGAAGCGGAGGCCGACGTGATCCTCGTCGATTGCCTGACCCTGTGGCTGTCCAACCTTATGCTGGCCGAGCGAGACCTGGACCATGCGGTGGCCGAGTTCGAGGCGGCTGTGTCCGAGTGCTGCGTCCCGCTCGTCATGGTGGCGAACGAGGTCGGTTATGGCATCGTGCCGATGAACGCACTGGCTCGCCGGTTTCGCGATGAGGCGGGCTGGCTCAACCAGCGTACGGCAGCCATTGCGGATGAGGTTATGCTCGTTGCGGCGGGGCTTCCGCTCAAGCTGAAGGGATCTTGATGACAGAGGCATCCGCGCGGCAGCATGTCACACCAGCATGTCACGGCGCCGGAGTGCAGCCGATACATCGGCATCAAGGACACACACCAGGTTGCGCAGCCCTCCCCTGTTGGAGTGGTTCGTCCGGTAACCTTCGTAGAACCGCCGGATGTAACCGGCCTTCTCCAGTTCAGTCGCTACACGGCTGAAGTTGTCAGCGCCGGTCGCGCGCACATGCTCTTCCACTGCCGCATCGACGATCTTCTGTGCCTCGAAAAGATCGTTCGGAAGCTTGGACGCCAGCTCCTGACGGATGCGCTGCTCGATCTTCCTGCGACGCTGATTGCGTCCTGAGATCCGCGCAAGACGCTTGCCGACCCAGACGCGCAACGGAAGCGTTTCGCCGTCGTCCAGAATGAACGGGCCGACCTTGGCGCCCGGTCCGGCCTGCTCGGCCAGCAGGTTCAGGACTGCAAAAGCATAGCGTGGACGGCTGGAGACCTCTGAAAGACGGTCGAGGATATGTCCGACGTTTGTCGCCGATTTCCCCACAGTCTGTGTCTCCTTTGATCTGGCTTCGTTCTCCTCCGTATCTGGCAGAATCGTGTAGGATTGCAAAGAAAAAACCAGGCTTTTCTGCGACTTCTGCCATAGGACTGTCCTAGTGACAGTTTGCCGAGAGGCCGAACCTCGGTGTGCCTAATATCTTGCTAATCCAACGGACACGGTGACCCGTTCGTAACCCGATGAAAATGAGTCACTTTCCAACAAGACCACCGTCGGCCGCTCGGCAAACTGTCGTTGCGACAGCTATGGGCGCGACGCGCGGGTCGAGTTGGGTTTGCCACCGATCGGCTGACCTCCAGGCGCTTCGTCGGGACATCGACAGCGGCGCCTGGAGATCAGCCGGCAAACTGTAGTACGGGACAGTCTCCGCCCGGGCGGAGGAACGAGTCACGCAAGTTGCGGGGCAGTCCGTCGAGCTTCGCCCGCGCCCCTTCAAACGGCGGCCTAGTCGGCGCCCCCGCTTCACACCTCGGCTAGAGAGTGCCCGCACCTTGGGTCAGGGGAATGGATGCTTCATCTGCGAACTCGATGTTGCACATCGTTGCCGTAAATTCTGGCCCTGCCATTGGCCGCCCGTACAGGAACCCCTGTGCTTCAGAGCACCCGCGCGAGCGGAGATATTCGGCTTGCTCGTCGGTTTCCACTCCCTCGGCCACCACTTCGAGACGCAGCGTGCGCGCGAGGGCCAGCACGGCCTCAACGATCGCCTTGTCCTCCTCATCTTCGGGCAAGTGGGTGACGAAGCTTCGATCGATTTTCAACCGGTTGACCGGGAGGTCCTTCAGTGTGGTGAGAGAGGCGAAGCCGGTGCCGAAATCGTCAAAGGCCAGCCTCACACCTAGCATGTGCAATGTGAGCAGTGTCCGCTTTACGTCAGGCCGCGCGGTCAGCGTGATGTTCTCTGTCACCTCCAATTCCAGCGCGTGTGCGGGGAGGCTGTGGCGGCGCAAGATCGTCTGGATGATCTGTGGCAGGTTTCCGGTGCTAAGTTGCTGCGCGAAGAGGTTCACGCTCACCCGAAGTCGCATGCCGCTTCTCCACCATACGGATGCTTGCCGGCAGGCCTCTTCTATCACCCAGGTTCCGGCTGTCACGGCGTGGCGGCTGGCGCCGAGTACATCCATAAAGTCCCCAGGCAGCAGAAGTCCGCGCGACGAGTGATGCCAGCGCAACAGCGCCTCTGCGCCGACCAGCGTTCCAGTCTTGAGGTTCACCTGTGGCTGGTAGAACAGTTCGAATTCGCCGTTGACTGCGCCCAGCGCAACTTCATCTTCCAACTGGCGGCGTGCGCGATAGGCATCGCGATCTGCGCTCGTGTATGTGCAATAGGTCGCCCCGCCTTCCGCTTTCGCGCGATAGAGGGCGAGGTCGGCATTCGCCATCAGCTCCTCGATGCCGGGCCGCGATTGGTCCACGAGCACCAGACCGGCGCTGGCAGTGACATCATAGGCACGGTCGCGAACCGAGAATACATCCCTCTCCAGCGCCTCCAGAATCTCCCGGGCCAGCTCGATGCAGCTTGCCGGGGTCATCTCCCGCATGATGACGACGAATTCGTCGCCTCCAAGACGAGCCACGAACGCTCGATCCTGCACGCTCGCGAGCAGCCGTCGCGCCACTTCGCGCAGCATGTCGTCTCCCGCAGGATGGCCGAGCGTATCGTTCACATGCTTGAAGTGGTCGAGGTCCAGGATGAGCAAGGCCGACAAAGCCCCGTCGGCGGCTGCCTGTGAGCCAATCTCTGTGGCGTGAGAGCGGTTTGCCAGATCGGTGAGGGGATCGCACAAGGCCAGGCGCTGAAGCTTTTGCTGGGCCCGGCGTTCCTCAGTGACGTTCCGACTGAAAAGGATCAGGCCGCCATCGTCAGCCGGATAGGCGTTCGTCTCAAAGTATTCGCCCATCTCCTCGTTCTCGAAGGTGACGACGACTCTGCGGCGTTCCGTCATGGCGGAGATCAGCCCCCGGCCGACTGGCTGGTCGATAGAGTCAGGATAGATTTCCCAGATACTGCGCCCGATCAGATCTGAGTCGCGATGCATCTGGTTGATGGCGTTGCCGTTCAGGAATGTCACGGTCCAGTCAGGGGCGACTATCGCCACGCTATCGGTCGTGTTCTCCAGCGCGCTTTGAAGTCTTTCCTGTCGTTCGACTACGCTATCAGCCAGCGCGTCGAACGCACGGGCGAGGTCGTCGAACTCGGAACCCGCCTCTAGGTGCCCCACCCGTGCTGCGCCGTCGCCTGCGCGCCACGCTCGCACTGTAAGGGCCAACTGCTTCAGCGGACGGCGTACATAACGCGCGGCAAACCACCATGCCCCCAACAGGGCAGCTGCGAGCACCAGCCCAAGCACGACCCAGGCGCGCCTTGCATCAGAGCCCACCTGCGCCAGAGCGTCTTCGCGATCCACGCTGACGGCAACGAGGAACGGGACTTCCGCAATGGCAGAGGGAGGATAATAGGCCAAGATTCGCTGGCGGCCATCGACCCAGCCAATCTCCACGGAGCCGGGCTCTTTGGACCGGAAGGCCTGTTCCAGCACAGGGGGAAGTTGCTTGCCGACCCGTGTCCCGTACGGCAGGTCGACGAGCTGGCGTCGATCGGGGCCGTAGATCATCAGATTGCTGCCGACCGGAAGCCGTGCCTTGCCAAGGTCATCGGCAAGCCTATCCAGGTCCAGCCCTGCGATCAGCACGCCGGTCAGCTCGCCGCTTTCATCCTCGAACGGCAGTGTAAAGTTCAATGTGGGGACGCCGAGTACGCGGCCGACGATATAACCGCCGGTGCCGAACTGGCGCGTTGCAAGCGCCTGTTTGAAGTAGGCGCGATCGGACACGTCGGTGCCAGCGCGGGTGCTGCTGCACCATACATGCCCCTTCGGGCTGGCAACTCCGATCGCGGTGTACATGGGAAACTGCGAGCCCAGTCTACGCAGGATGAGATTGCACGCCTGCGGATCGCCATCCTGCACGGCGGGTAACTGGGCAATACCTGCAAGCAGCTGCCGCGCGCCTTCGACAATCCGACGCTGCTCGGCCCCCGCCCGATAGGCGATCGCCTTGGCAACGCGCGCGACCGCTTCCTGCTGTACGCGCTCCTGGCGCTGGACACTCAGCGCCTGAAGGATGCCGATCGGAATGGCCGCGAAAAGGACGATGAGGGCCAGGCGCTGCATGACGGTCATGCCGAGCGGCTTCCCGGAAGGGCGTATCTCATACCGGGCAAGGGTGACCTCGTGCGATGTTCTGGGGCCTTCTAGCGTGCTGTATATAGTTATAGTGCTATCAAGTCGTTGATAGGACCAGAGCCGTCGAAAGCTTGCGCGATCTACACGTCGCAGGCTCAATCGCAGTTCCGACGCTGGCATCGTCGCACAAGATTTCCGATGACACGTTCGGACGCCGCTCGCACTCAATACCATCGCCAGTCCGAACGATGTGAAGAGTAGAAAAACCGGGCTTCAAACCGCCCCCCGGGCGCTTTCCCGCCTATAATGCGGGGAACACCCTTGGCGTTCGGCGATCCTGTGCTGCTGCAATCGGGAGGGTGCAGCTCCCCGAAAGCAGGACGTGAGAACGATGAATTCCAAACAGTATGTCCGCCAAGGGCTTGTCCTCGGGCTGTGGCTCGGTACGCTTTTCGTTTACCCGTCAGCCTTTGCTGCAGACGCCGAACTTCGGGCCTTTGACCTGGCCGGACACTACATCGGCGACATCGTCTATATCGGTGAAGGTAAGAGTGACGGTCGCACGTTCGTAGTGCATGAAGCCGAAGCGGCGGCCGATATCGACCTTGAACAGCTCGCGGGTGCTCAGGGTTTATCCGCAGGCGTCCACTTTCTGGCCACGGCCGGCGGCCAGCCCAACGAGGCGGCCGGCACCCTTCAGGGCGTCAACAACCTCGAAGTCGATCAGCATCGTTTGAGACTCTACCAAGTGTGGCTGGAGCAAACCTTTGCGGCAGACAGAGCCAGCCTTCGCGTCGGACTAACTGACCTCAACAGTGATTTCTATCAAAACGAGTCGGCGGGCCTCCTGTTGGGCCCAGCATTCGGATTAGGGTCAGAGTTGGCGGCGACGGGGCCGAACGGTCCATCCACCTTCCCCTCCACGGCGCTAACAGCCCGCCTTTCCTATCGGGTTGGCCGCACCGCCTATGGTAAGATCGCGGTCATCAACGCGAAGGCTGGCGTCTTGGGCGAACCAAACGGCATCGATTTCGGAATGCACCACAGTGCGTTGCTGATAGGCGAAGTGGGAACGGTAGGACGCGGAAAGCTGGCGCTCGGCGCGTGGGGCTATACCGAGGCTCAGGACGACATCTATCAGGTCAGGTCCGACGCTAGCCCCGCCAAGCGAACTGCCGCGGGTGCTTACCTGCTGGCTGAGTATCGGCTGACGGAAAAGGAGGCGCCCGGCGTACACGCCTTCTTGCGGGTCGGGCGCTCCGACGGCGCCACGACTCCATTCCGAGGCGGCTTCCAGGCCGGTGTACTTATGAACGGCGCGATCGCAGCCCGGGCCGATTCAAAGGTCTCGTTTGGAGTTCACCAAGGGCAGCTCTCAAAGGGCTTTCGCCGCCTGCTGCTCGACGAGCATGGGCGCAAGGCGGAGTCTTCGGAGTGGGGCCTGGAGCTTACGTACTCGGACAATCTCACTCCGTATCTGGCGATTCAGCCCGACTTGCAGTTCATCCGGCGAAGCTTCGCGGAGAACGGAGAGCGTTCGACGGTCGTATTCACGATCAGAACCACCATCGATTTCAGTGAGCTCGGCTAGGCAGTCTGCCCGCAGCACATCGGCGGCCCAGGCGAAGACCAGCCTAGCCGACCCGTCAGCGCAAGTTTCAGCGGAAGCTGGCGTTCAACTCGATACCAATCGGCGCAGGTCCGCCCGATACGACGCCCGTGTCCGTTTCACTCGGATCGATCCACTGCGCGCAAAGGCACAAGTTCATAGACCTTCTGAAGCCGTGGCTTTCTCCGCGGCATCGATGATCCAGCGGCCGGAATCAGTGGCCTGCTCGTAGATGTCGAGGTGAACGATCTTGTTTTCGGCGTTGAACCGGTAAACGGCGATGACGTTCTTGCGGATGAATGTATCGCCTCGGTAGTGCCGTTCCTCGATTTCCTGGAACAGGGCGTTGCCGACTTCCGTGGAATGGAATTCCGTCATCTCGAAGCGGGTACCGCCTGCCGCCCAGTTCGTCAGGAACTCACAGTATGAGCGGTAGTCGAGCTCTTCCAGGTAGGCCCCTACCCGCTTGAACTCGTCCACGGCGAGGTACTCGGCCATAGGGGCCCAGTCTTCGGGCGAGTTGACGCCGCCTGCGAGCACCCTGCCCTGCGCGGCGACGAACGCATCGACGACTTTCCTGAGCGGCCCCGTCTCCGTAGTCGTGCCTGTAGCTGTAACGATAGGCATAGGCGTGTCCTCTCCTGCTTATTCGTATGTGTTCTTGATGATCTATGCCGGCGCAAGCCGTTCGCCCATGCGCTACAGGCGCGCCCGGATCTCGACACCATAGGTGGCTGGCTTGTTCCAGTTCGCGCCGATCCCGTAGTTGGTATACTGCGCGCCTACGCGGAAGCGGCTGTCGGTCACGTTCTCTCCCCAAAGGGCGACAGTGAAACGATCGGCGGGGTCCGTCCACGCGGCGCGCAGGGCCAGCGTCTGATAATTGCCCTGGCGGAACTGCGTGCCCGAAGGCCCGAAGAACACTTCGGATGAGTGATAGAGGTTACCCGACAAGTTCAGTTCGCCGCCAGCGAGATCAACCGTGTAGCGCGCCCCAATGTTGCCCGTGAACTCGGGTGTGCGCTGCATCGGGACGTTGGACAGGTCCTGCCCGACAATGATGAACGATATTCCGCTGGCAAGGCATGTCGCCTGCACGGCAGCCGACTGCGTCACGCAAGGCGTGTAAATGGGTGCATTTGCGAATTCCTTGTAGCGTGCGTGAGTCCACGCAGCGCCAAGCTGGAGGTCGAGCCTATCGGTGACCCGATACTGCACCTGGCCGTCAAGGCCATAGATCTCGGACTGGGCGGCATTCACTACCTCCGCAGTGCCGGCGCGGTACAAGGAGACCTGCAGGTTCTTGTAGTCGTAGTAGAACCCGGCAAGTTCCGCGCTCAGACCCGCACCTGAGTACTTGGCGCCCACCTCGAACGCGTCAATGGTTTCTGGGCGCACGTCGTTGCAGATGAAGGGCGCGTTCTGACAGGAACCGCCGACGTCGATAATGGCCGCCTTGTAGCCCTTGGTATACGATGCATAGAGGCTCATGTTCTGGTCAGGCTTGTAACGCAGCACCAGGCGCGGCGTAACGCGGTCATCCGAAATGTTGGGCACCGGCGTCTCGACCGCACTGAAACGGGCGTTCCAATACGCATCGACGACTTTGTCACGAGCATAGCGCGCGCCGGCCGTAACGAAGAACTTCGGGCTCAACTCATAGGTCATGTCGAGAAAGGCGGCGTAGCTCTTGGTCGTCGTGCTGGACCCGCCGAGCCGCAGGCGCGCCTCCGGTGTGTTCCCGGCTGCATCGATCGTGGTGATGTAGCGGTCTTTGTTGCTGAAGTAGAACAGCCCCGCCGTCCATTGCAGCCGTGGCCCCGGCTTCGAAGTCAGCAGAAGTTCCTGGCTGACTGTGCGGTTCTTGACTGGAATGCCCATCTGCAAAAGATCGACGCCGGAATAGTCCAGATCGACGGAGGTGTTGACGTCCTCCTGGCGGTATTGCGTGTAAGACGTCAGGTTCGCAAAGCCCAGGTCTGCGCGAATGGTGCCTTGATAAATGTCGCTCTTCGATCGGAAAAACTCCTGCACCGATCCGGTCGCGATCCGGTTCTGATCATATGTAAACTGGCCCGGTGCAGCGAAGCTGGGCTGACCGGGACCGAAATCGCGATCGAACCAGCTCGCCGGGAGCAAAGGCGTGGGATCGTCCACGTCGTTGTGCTGGTAACGCAACAGAACGCTAAGGCCATCCGCAGGAGTGAGCAGGAGACCGGCACGCACTGAGGTGTTCTGATACGCGCCGACGCGCTTGCCTGACGTGATGTCCCGCTGCCAGCCGTCGCCGCTCTTGTAGAGGCCCTGGATGTCGATCGCCACGCCCTCGGCCAGGGCGAAGGTGGCATATGCCTGCGCCTTCAGCTCGTCGAAACGCCCGTAGCTTCCCCGCATCTCTATGGCCGTTTCCTCATCCGGGTCGGCCGTTTGCACGAGTATGGCGCCTCCCGTCGTGTTCCGGCCGAAAAGCGTTCCTTGCGGGCCTTTAAGAACCTGGATGCTCTCGACGCTCAGGAGGTCGAAGTCAGCAGCAAGCGGATTGGGTGAATAGAAGCCGTCGATGTAGATGCCGACATTGCTTCCTCCGCCGGACGTAACGTTCGAGGTTCCGACGCCCCTGATGGTGGGTTGGAAGAAGCCGCTTGAGAAGTCGAACCGGACACCCGGCGAGACGCGGGCGATATCCGAAAGCTCATCCACGTTGGCAGTGGCCAACTGCTCTCCGCCCAGAGTCGTGATCGAGATGGGCACGTCGACGGACCGCTCTTGGCGGCGCTGTGCTGTCACCACGATCTCGCCGTCGGAGATCGCCGGTCCGGTGTCGTTAAGCGGCAGTTCCTGCGCGAGTACCGGGCAGGCGCAGGCTGCCACCGCCACAGCGAGCAACGATGACGTTCGTTCAATTGCTTTCCGCATGTTTCCTCTCCCCAAAGCCGCGACCTGTCCCTGCCGCTGAACTTTCCATAATATGCGCCGGATGGTATGATTAAATGACGAAGTTGGTCAAGAGGCAAGATGTTCGGCCTCCACGCCGCTACGTCAGATGTAGCGCCCCCCGTTCACGCCGATGACCTGCCCTGTGACGAAGCCAGCCTCGTCTGAGGCGAGCCACGCCACGGCACCGGCGATGTCCTCCGGCCGCCCCGCCCGCTGGATGGGGCCTGCGGCAATCTCCGCATCTCTCAGCAGCGGCTGCTTACCGGCGGCGAACGACTGATCGGACATGATCGTGCCGGTAATGAAGCGCGGCGGGATGCAGTTGACGGTGATCCCGTTCGGCCCAAGCTCGTGTGCCAGAGCCTTGGTCATCCCGATCATCCCGGCCTTTGAGGCGGCATAATGTGCCATGCGGGGCGCGCCGGCTTGGGCAGCCATGGAAGATATGTTGATGATCCGGCCCCATTCTGCGGCGATCATGTCGGGCAGCACCTCCTGAGTGACGATGAAGGACCCCGTCAGGTTGATGCGGATCATCCGGTCCCAGGCTTCGTCATCGATCTCAAGAAACGAACTGAACCCCGGGATTCCCGCATTGTTGACGAGGAGCCCTATCGGCCCCAGCTCGGAGCGCAGCTTGGCAAGGGCTTCCTTCACCTGCCCCCGATCCGTGATGTCTGCACCCAGCGCCAGCGCGCGTCCGCCCGCTTCGACGATGGATGCCACCGTGGAAGCGCATCGCGCCTCGTCGAGGTCGAGGACTCCGACCGCGATGCCCATTGCTGCCAAGCGGCGAGCGCAGCTTGCTCCGATCCCGGCCGCTGCTCCCGTTATCAGCGCGACTTTGTTTTCCATGACCCTACTTGCCCCTCATCCCGCCGGTGTCGCTTGTACTAGGCGAATGCCTCTTCACCCATGAGCGTCGTGCGATCCATCATCCGGCCGCTCTCGAGCGGGTAGGGTTCGGCGCGATGTAGCACGCCCGTATTGTCCCAGATGAGGAGGTCTCCGACGGACCATTCGTGCCGGTAGATAAACCGCGGCTGTGTGACCCACGCCATCAGCTCTCCAAGAAGAGCGTCACTCTCGGCCCGGTCCATATCCACGACGTGTGATGCATGGCACCCGATCACCAGCGACTTGCGGCCGCCTTCATGCGTCCAGACAAGCTTGTGAACCTTGGTCGGGATCGATTTCCAATAGGCGACGTGCGCCTCGGTCGGCTCCACTCCCGCGCGGCTCATGGATGTCTCGAAGCTGTGAACCACCCGCAGATCGGCAATCCGTTCCTTCATCTCGGGAGAGAGCGCCTCGTAAGCGGCATAGGAGTTGGCGAACTCGGTCTGGCCGCCCACGCTGGACAGCTTGCGCCCGCTCAGCAGAGAGGCAAACACCGGGATGTCGTCGTGCGTACCATCCATGTGCCAGAGGAAAGAACCCTTCAGGTAATCGGCGCCCGGATTCACGCGCGGATCGATGGATATCTTGAAGATGTTGGCTTCGCCTTCTTCTCGCACTGTACCCAGCAGCCTCGCGAGCTCGACCTGCTGCTCATTCGTGAGGTTCAGCTCCTTGAAGACAAGGACGCCACGCTCCCGCAGCAAGTCGCGCAGCTGCCGCGCTGCCTCAGGCTGGAGCAGATCCGTGGGTGAACCTTCGATTGATGCGCCAATCTCTGGCGTGAGGTGTGTGTATGCGACGGCCATGATCTCTCCCGCGAGGCGCCGATCCATGTCGCGGACCAGCGTAAACAATCCATGTGGACTATTTTGTAAGGATGGGGCCGGATCGCTGTCAAGCCGGATCAGGGAACTCGCGCGCCTACCAGCCGCTGCGGCCGTCGATCAATATTGCCACCATCTGATCGACCCAGGCCTCTCGCTCTTTCGGGGTGACTGGCTGCTCGCTGAGGATCGCGTATGCGTACCAACCCCGCAGGAGGAGAGTGAAGCACTCGGCCACCTTCTCGGGCGCCTTGCAGGGGATGCCGTCGGCTTCGGCACAGCGGCTGATGAATTCCGAGATCTGCGCAACACCCACGGCCGTGCTGCGCTTGGCTGCTGCTGCCACCGCCGGGAAGCGGCTGGCCGACGCATAGATCAAGCGGTTGATGTGGAGGTAATCTCCCTCCAGGCTGTAGACGAGTGCCCGGTTGGCATAGGCGACGAGGCCGCGTCGAAGATCGGGCTTTCCTTGCGATTCCAGTGACGTTGCGGCTGCCATCCGTTCGATCTGCTGGGTCATGATGGCCCGGAACAGGGATTCCTTGCTGGGAAAGCGCCCCAGCAGAGTTGATCTATGCACGTTTGCAGCCGCGGCGATCGATCGCATCGAGGCTTTGTCGAAGCCTTTGGCGATAAACTCCCGCAGCGCGGTGTCGACCAGCAGGTTGTCTATCTCTGCCGCTTCTTCGAGCCGAGGACGCCCCCTCTGGCGAGTAGCAACCACCATTCTGCACTCCGCGTTCGCTCACCGATAGGTCCGCACCGTTAGGGATTGGTGGAGCATTTGGCCACCGTGGGCTCAAACCGGTTGCCGGATGATCCGCGAAAGAACCACGTGTGGCGACATACCCAAGCAAAGGTGCGTCTTGCGGTAATTCATCCAGATGGTACATTTGTCTCCCATAGGACAAGAGTCGCACAAGACCTGTCTGGGAGAGCAAAGCCATGAACCATGATAAGCCCGGTAAGCTGGTGGACGAGGGTCCACGCATCTCGGAGATCGATTTTTCTGGTTTCCTCATGCGGGTGCCCACCGACCGCTACCACTCCGCGGCCTTTGCTGAGCAGGAGCGTGAGAGACTGTGGATGCGCACCTGGCAGATCGTGGGCCGTTGCGACGACGCGCCGGAACCGGGCGACTGGTTTGAGTACCGGCTGTTCGACCAGTCTTGGATCGTGGTTCGCGGGCGTGACCGCAAGCTTCGGGGCTTTGTGAATGCCTGCCGGCACCGCGGCAATGCGTTCTGCGAAGGCAAAGGCCACGCCGCGCGTTTTACCTGTCCCTACCACAACTGGTCCTACGGGCTGGACGGCAAGCTCCTTGCCGTCGCGCGTCCTGATTTCGAAGGCTCCCTGGAGGAGTTCGTAGGCAAGAAGGCGGAACTTGGCCTGCTGGAGGTGCCAGTCGACGCTTTCGGCGGGTTCGTTTTCCTGAACCCCGACAGCGCGGCGGAACCGCTGAGCGAGTTTTTGGGGGAGGCCGCTGGACTGCTCGCGCCCTATCTCATGGAAGAGATGACCCCCTACGGATTCAACGTAAGGGAGGAAATTTCGTGCAACTGGAAGGTCATAATGGATGCTTTTCAGGAAGGGTATCACATTCAGGGCGTGCATCCAGAACTGGTCGCCGCCATGGACGAGTCCCAGGAGCGCTATCATTTCTGCGGGGATCACAGCGTTGCCACCGCACCCTTCGGAGCATCAAACCAGGAAGAGTCCACTCTTGAGGAACTGATCCAGGCAATACACAGTCTCCCGGCGACTTTCCCGGCGGTCGCGGATTCGCTCCCCCGCTTCGATGCCCTGGTGAACGAATATCGTGACGCGCAGGGTACCCTGCCCTCCGGCGTCGAGGTTCCGGTCCGCAGCCTTTTACAGCAGGCGATGCGGGAAACATGGACCGCCAAGGGGCTGGACGTCTCAGGGCTGACGGACAACCAGCTCAGCGACAATCACTTCTGGATCCTCTTTCCGAACTTCTTCGTGACCATTCATGCCGGTGAATGCACCGTCATCATGTCTTTCCCGCACGAAAGTGGCGATCCGAACCGTTGCTATTGGCACGTTCAGAACCTGCAATGGTTCCCGCCGGAGCAAAGGGCGGAGAAGCGCACACCGATTACGGTGGTGCCGCGAGACGAACACTACCCCTACTTCCTCGCGCTTGAGCAGGATTACGAACAGATGCAGCGCCAACAGCGCGGCCTGCGCAACTCCACCCAGAAGTTTCTCTCTCTCACTCGTCAGGAAGTTCGCCTCGCCCATTTCCATGGCACGCTGGCGAGTTGGGTGGAGCAGGACGGCCGCCGATAAGCATCCGATCGTGTTCGAGACCGGCCTGATCTCGGAAGCGATTTCCTGCCGGCTCGACAAGCCCAAGGACACATACCCCTTGGAGCAGATCGCGGACATTCTCTACCGATCGGTCACCTCGTCCGCGCTGGCGCAGGAGTAGAACGAAACAAGCAATCGTGCGCCGGGCGCTGCTCTCGCGGTTTCACCGGATTGCAGCGCCCGGGCCTCACTCGTCATCGGCGGCGTGGCTCAGCGCCTATTCGACGACCACCCGTACTCGATCCAGGTTGCGGATCTGACGATAAGGATCATCAGCGTCGCCTTCCCGTTGCGACATTCCGCGGAACGCTACGAACACGGTGCCGGGTTTGGCGAAGGTATGCGTCGCTTCCACTTCCACCGTCCGCTTCCGGGCCGGCAGCTTGGCTGGCTCTGTGAAGGTGCCCTCGCCCGTGAAGTCCCAATCCGCAGACGTGACGTACCCGGCTTCGGGAGGCACGGCGATGCTCCCTTTGAACGTGACCGGCTGTCCGGCCCGCACCTTCACCGTGTCGCCGCCGTTTACCGTAAGCTTGACGACTGGCTGGATGCCCTTGCGCTCACCAGCATTGGCAGGAACCCGGACCTGTCCTTCCTCTATCGTGTAGTTTGTCGACGCCGGGGGTGCGATCCCCTTCTCCGCCCATAGCGCCACGTCTCGCAATGCTTGCTGCAGCACAGGGACATAGCTGACGATGCGGTTGGCTGCCTCTGTTGTCGGCTCGTCCCCGTGAAGGGCGTGGTCTGTGTACCACAGGCGGAACTGCTGATCAGCGTTGGCCCCCAGGTGATCCTGCACGCGCTGCCGGTACCAGTCCGCCTGCCACGGCATCGCTTCCCGATCGAACAGAGAAGCCGCGACGATCATCTTGCCATCGAACTTGCCTGTCTGAAGCGACCCGGAGGTGGACTTGACGAATAGCGGCCCCAGCAGCATCGGACGCTGCGGGTAGATCGGCGTACCGTCAGCCTTGCGGAACTGATCCCAGACCTTGAACTCCGGCCCGGGTACCTGATGCCGGTGATAGGTCTCCATGGCGAGGAAGTTGGAGTTGTCGATCTTCACCTCGTCGCCGGGCCGGATCTGCTTGGCAAGAGCAGGGTCTACCACCCCCAGCATGACGACGTCGTCCTTGAGGGTGCTCAGCATCAGGCGCTTGCCCGCAGCTGCACCGCTGTTGACGGTGAGATCTCCGCCCAGGAAGTAGACCTGTGGAGGCGTTTGGGCGAGCCGCAAGCCCACAACGTTGTCGGCTTCCTCGGGCGGACCCTTGTAAGCGGTGTCCACCCCGCCGCGATTTTGCTGCGCGAAAGGATCGGTGCTGAGCCCCAGTTGCGCGGCCTCGCGCGCGGTGATCACACCCGCCACTTTCGCCGTATGCTGGATCCGGTCTTGCTTGAAATATTCCGGGTGATCGTGCCCCAGATAACCCGGCTTGGTCCAGAAGTCCGCGAAGTAAGTCGGATCCGCCATGGCCACGCCGCCATACAGCGCAGCAAAGCCATGCAGGCCCATGGTCTTGTATCCGAACCACGACTTCATCGGGAAGCCCATCTGTTCGACCTCGCGCAACACGGAAGCCTCGTACGGCGTGAGCCCGGCATAAGGGTCGCCACTCCCGCCCGGCTCCATCGCGTCGACGATCTGCGGGAACTTGTCACGCAGAACCCGCAAGGCTTGCATGCGTACGGTGAACATGTTGGGGATCGCCATCGTCGACCCGATCACATAAGGGACCGCCCCGTCCCAGACGCCGCGCGTATTCTCAAGCGACCCGATAGTGCGATAGCCGCCGCCACTGCCGCCATAGGCATAGCCGAACGGGCGCTTCCCACCGTACATCTGCAAGGCGACTTTGCGCGAGTATGCGGCCGATGCGGCATTAGCCCGATAGGCAGTGATCGTCGGGTCCCTCAGCGCGTTTGCCCCCTGCGTCAGGTCGATCCGGCCGCCGCCATTCGTTTCGATGAAGTACGCGCCGCTCTCGAACGCGGACCCGATCTTGTTGAACTCGCCAGGGGGCGTTTTCTGCGCCAGGTTCTCGCTATCGGGCACGGGTGTGATGTGCTGGAAGAAGCGCCCCTCGTACTGCTCCTTGGGCGGAAAATAGAACGAGAAACGCGTGTCGGTGCCCCGGAAACCACCATGCACATACCGGTGGCGAACAGGCGCCTCGCGCCACTCATCCACATCGATATAGGGCTGTGCGAACAGGGGATCCGCGTCCGGCGAGTACAAGCTGGAGTCTGTCGAGGGCTTGGTGGCAGGATCTGCGGCCAGCGCGGGCATTGCACCGCCTGCTCCAACCGAGAGCAGCAGAGGAAGAGAGCGCAGCAGCATCACCTTTATCGACGATCGGCTTCGGGATTTGTGCATCATGATAACACCTCCGGGTGGGAGCGGGTTGGCACTGACCTTAGAATTGCTTGCTCACGCCAAGTATGAAGAGGCGGCCCAACGTGAAGCCGTTGGCGTAGCCGTTCTCTTCCGGGTTGTTTCGGCGCAGGATCGGCGGATCCTCGTTGAACACGTTGCGCACATTGAGAGAGAGGCTGAGGTCGCGTAGCAGCTTGCTCTCGCCGGGCACGTCGTACTTCAGGAACAGATCCACCGTGTTGAAGGCGCCCACTCGGTCCTGCACCGGTACCGACGTCGTCGGATCGATGTCATAGCCGCTGCTGTGGTTCCAGGTCGCCTGAAAGCGCGCTGGCCCTACGTCCACGCCTGCGATGGTCTGAAGGCTGAGCTTGGGGTTTTCTGTCCGCAGAACATCGACCTCGGGCGCGTCCGGGCTGATCCGCTCCTTGCGCGTAAGCTGGTAGTTGCCGTTCACGCCCAGATCGAAGCTGCCGAAACCGGTTTGCTGGCGGTAACTGGCTGTGAAGTCCACTCCGCTCACCTTCAGAACGCCGAAGTTGGCCGTGCGGAAGTCGACGGCCTGATAGACGCGCGTTCCACTCGCAATCAGCGGTTCGATCCCCGCGGCACCGTTCGGGGCCAGCGCGGCAAAGGCTCTCAATTCCGCCGGTGACAAGCCGTTCACGTTTGTCGTGATGTTGTCGGGAAAGTTCGTGAAGATCGTCGAGTTGGGCGAGGGTGTTGCCAGAATATCCTTGAAGGTGACGTTGTAGTAGCTGACGCTTGCGTGAAGCCCGGGCAGGAATGGCGGATCCGCATCGAAGCCGACCGACCAGGTCTCAGCCTCCTGCGGCTGAAGCTCCGGGCGCGATCCCTGCAAGGCAACGGTATAGCTGCCCGGCGGTGCGGCTTCACCAGGCCGGTTGAAAGCGACAAAGGCGAACGAGCTGATCTGGTTCTGCTGTGAACCGAGCTGATCGAGGGGCGTCGGCGCCGTGAAAGATGTGCCCCAGTTGCCGCGCAGCGAAAGCCAGTCGACCGGCTTCAAGGTGGCTCCGAACTTGGGGTTGAAGGTGTCGCCGAAGTCGCTGTACCTGTCGTAACGTCCCGATGCGGAGAGCACCAGGCTGCGCAGCCAGCTCAGCGCATTCTCGGCCCCGAACAGCGGCACTTGTACTTCGCCAAAGACGGAATGCACGTCGCGGTCATAGGTGTTGAAGGGGAAGGTGCTGAGCGCGCCAATCCTGATATCGGACTGGTAACGCTGCTTGAATTCGTCCCGCATGTATTCATAGCCCGCCGCCATGCGAACGTCGCCTCCAGGTAGCGTGAACAGTCGCCCTTCCGCTATGGCGCGCATGTTCAGCAGGTCGTCCCGCGCCTGTCCGGCAATTTCGTTGTCCAGCAGGTCCGCGATGAGCGCGCTGTTGGTCGCCGCGATGTTGTAGGGATTGATGGCGGTGGCCGGATCGCTCGACCGACCGGCGGCATTCAGGCGCGGGATGCTGACGCCGGGCGAGCTAAAGGCGCTGTTGCTGGCGCTGTAGTTGAACAGCCCGCGCAACTGCCAGTCGTCGTTCAGCTCCTTCCTCAGCTCTGCGTTGAAGCCCCAGACCTCAGTCAGAGTGCTAGGATGCTGAGTGCCGCGGCCCACCGCAGGTGCGAAGCTGAAGCTGACCGCCTGGCGTTGCGCGATGACACCGCCGCCCGGTATGGGCATGACACCTGGCGGCACGAAGTAATAGGGATTGCTGGGCGCCATGTTCACGGTGCCATCGAAGGTCGACGTCGATGTCGTTTCTCTGCGGCTATAGAAGGCGCGAACGTCGAGAGTGGTCGTATCGTCCAGGTTCTGGAACAGGCCGGCGATCACCCCGTGGCGTTCCGCAGCCGGGACCACCGTCCGGTCCCGCACGGTATCACAGGCGTTGACCGTGTTAGGGGCGAAGTTGGGCCCGGCATAATTGACCGATGACAAAGTGAAGTTCGCGGGAACGAAAACGGTGTTGATCGAGAGGTTCGGCTGATCGCAGGTGCGGCCAAGCGGGACATAGGGTTCGGAGGCATAGCTCACACCCCGGATGAAGTCCCGGTCCCGCCCGAACAGCGGGTCGTTCTTGGTGAATGTGTAAGAGACGTATGCCGAGCCGGTGCCCCGGTCCTTGCCCGCCGTGACACTGGCGTCGGTTTGCCAGTAATCGTCGGCAAAGCCATATCGCGCGTCCACCCTCAAGCCGTCGAAGCGTCGGCGGGTGATGAAGTTGATGACGCCGGCCACCGCATCGGCACCATAGGTGGCCGAACCGCCTTCCGTGGCCACCTCGACACGCTCAATCGCGCCGGTGGGGATCGCGTCCGGATCTATGGAGGCCTGCCGGACACCGGAACTGGCGATCCTGTGTCCATCCACCAGGATCAGCGTGCCCGAACTCGATGCGTTGCGTGGCGAGATGTTGCGGATGTTGGGTCGCGAAACCTGGATCTGGTTAACTGCAATTGCCAGGTCCGCAGCGGGAACCCTGTTGAAGTAGTTTGTGACCTGGGGGATCGTCGCCAGCAGTTCGTTCGACGTTGCAGCGCCAGTGCTCACGATAGCCTGCTGGCCCAGAGCAATCACGTTGGACCCCACGGGTGCCGATCCCCGCAGAAGCGTACCTGTCACCACGATGTCGCTGTCGACGGGCCGTTCGGATGAAACGTTCGCCGCGCTGCCGACGCTTTGCTGTTCGAGAACTTGCGTCTGCGCGTCTCGCCTGTCGCTCTCACTGACGACTTGCGCGGCTGCCGTGCTGGACATCCACGGCATGAGCAGCGAAGCGGCAATGCCTCCGACTGCTGTTCCGACCTGAAGGCGCGTGCGCTGCGACACTTTCCCGATCATGCTGCTCTCCCTGACGTGCCTGAGTCTTCCGCTCGGCGTGAGAGCAGAGTTGCGCGCCCGAGCGGTTCCGTCAATATATTTCAGAATATGAAAGAAAGTGCACCAATGACCGGAGCTGCACCGCAGAGCGCCATGATGTCCGTTCTGAAGGTGCTGCGTTCGGGAGAGCCGGTCTCGCGTGCCGATCTTCCTGCTCGCACCGGCCTTTCGGCAGGGACCATCACGTCGACCACCGCTGCATTGGTGAAGCGCGGTCTGATCGTGGAGAGAAA
Organism: Novosphingobium rhizovicinum; assembly: GCF_040813635.1. Taxonomy (NCBI): domain Bacteria; kingdom Pseudomonadati; phylum Pseudomonadota; class Alphaproteobacteria; order Sphingomonadales; family Sphingomonadaceae; genus Novosphingobium; species Novosphingobium rhizovicinum. The sequence continues at coordinate 69,292 of NZ_JBFNXR010000052.1, forward strand.
GGCTGCGGCGGTGGGCCGGGGGCGGCCACGGGTCTATCTGGAGCTTAACGGCGCGGGGGGAACGGTAGTCGGGGCACGTCTATCGGAGCGGCGCGATTTGCAGGTGAGCTTCGTCAATCTTGCCGGGGTCGAGCTCCACTCGACGACCATGCCGATCCACCTGACAGGCACTCTCTCCGGCCTTGCGCAACGGATCGCATCGGCCTTGCAGGAGGCGATCTCTCTCGCGCCGGTCGGTGGCATCAGGCAAGTCAGTTTGAGCTTACCGGCACTGGTCGACAGCGAGCGGGGCGACGTCCACTTCATGATGACCTACAGGTCCGAGCCGGTCCCGTTTGCCGCGATCATCGCAGAGCGGATCTTGCTGCCAGTGACGGTTGAGAATGACAGCAATCTGCTGTCTCGTGCCGAGCATTGGTTCGGCCGTGCACAGCTCTATGACGACTTCACCTTGATCAGCGTGGACTATGCCGTCACCTCCGCGCGTTATAGCAATGGCCTGCCTTGCAGTGGCTCCTCGGGGTTCACGCCGGAACTGGGGCATGTGAAGACCAGCTACGGCCCGAGTGCCAGGCCTTGCTATTGCGGAGCAGCGGGGTGCTGCAGCGCGTACAGTTCGATGGGGGGGCTTGTGCTCAATCCTGACGAATGGGCCGAGGCAACGCCTTCCCTGCTGGATCTGGTGGACGAGCGGATGGACCGGCTGATCCATGCGGCATCGCAAGGTGAGCCGCGCGCTCTTCAGTCACTCGCGGATGCGGGAGAGCACCTTGGGCGCCTGGTCGCGGATCATATCAACGGAGTCGATCCCGGCATGGTGCTCCTGATCGCGCCCGACGAGCTTTACGTGCGTTTCGCGCGGGATCAGTTTGAGGCGGCCTTGACTGCCAACACCATCCCGGAACTCAGGCGCCGGACCACGATAGTTTTCGCCACGCGCAGTCCGGACTGGCATTGGAAGGGCCTCGCCGCTCTCGCCCTCGAACGGGTTTACCTGCAGAGTGATCGGGCAAGCCTTCCTGCCGGCGCCGCCTTCGGGTAACGCGCTGCTTTGGCGTGCCCGCAAGGGCACTCGTAGGGATCAATCATGCAGTCTGCCGATGCGCCTGGATCAGGGAGTGGCGCGCCTCCGCAGGAGGTCTACGGACCGGATGAGGTCGGCATGTTCTTCGGTGCCCTGGCGTCCGCGAGAGACCGTTTCGGCCACGTCATCAGGGATCTGGCGCGGGAATATGGCATCGGTCCGCGCGGTCCGTGGATGGTGGGTGTGATCGGCCGGCAACCTGCGTCCCCACACCAGCTCGCCGAGTTCTTCAGTATCGGCCGCAGCCTCGTCACTGCGGAACTGCGCCAGCTGCAGAGCGCCGGACTGATCGCGTACTCGAAGAGCAAGAGCGACGGCCGCATGGTCACGCTCTCGCTAACGTCAAAAGGCGTTGAACTGCGCGAGCGTGTGACGGCGAGCCTTGGGCGAATGCTGCAGCAGCGGCTTGCAGGCTATTCCAAGCGTGAGGTCATGCAGTGTGCCCGCCTCCTGAACGACTTTGCGCAAGGCAATCCCTACGCGACCTTGGCAGTGGAAGAGGATCCTGAGGACTGATCGCCTGCCGAAGCGCCAAGGTGCCAAAGCGCCAGGTTGTCAGGCAGGCTCGGCCGCCGGACCGGCGGATACTGCGCCAGAAGCGCTCTCCTTGGTCCTGCGCTTTTCGAAATCGGCTTCGAACCTGGGGCGCATGGTGCCGCAAATTCGGTCCCAGATGGTGGTGTAGCCGCCGAAGTTGCCAGTGAAGTAGCGATGATGCTGGTCATGGAACGTGGCCGAGATGAACCACTTGGTCGCCCTGGTGCGGTTCCACCAACGCGGCAGGAACTCGTATCCCGAATGGACGTACAGACCCATCAGGATATTCGTGGGCGTGATCAGGGCCACCGTGGTCTCATGAACCGTGAAGCAGGCGAGGAACAGCGGGACGAAGCCGCCATTGATCAGCGACTCCAGCGGATTGACCGACAGCGTTGTCAGCATGTTCGGCGAAGTCGACTTGTGGTGCAGCTTGTGCACCCAACTGTAGACTGGCTCCTTGTGCATCCAGCGGTGCAGCCAGTAGAAGTAAGTGTCGAACAGTATAAAGTACGCAACGTACTCCAGCGCTGTCTGCCACCAGGCTACCGGTGCAGAATTGAACGTGATCCAGCCATTGGAGCGTAGCCAGTGGTTCGCTCCGCCGATGACGGTACCGCTGATCGTGAGGGTTATGACGGCGAAGAAGGCCTCGTTGCGAAACACCTTCCACTTGAAGCCGCGAGGCTGGATCTTGCGCGCCTTGAAGAAGCCGCTGATCACGCCGGCGGCGATCCCTGTGACTACGAACGCAGCAAGCCACAAGGACAGCATATCCTCGCCACTGATAAGAGCCTTGAACACGCGACTTTCCACCTCTTGCCGGTAAGCTGCTGCAGCTGATATAGTTCAAAAGATGAACTTTGTCCATCGGCTGACCGTTTTGAGCCGATCAACGCGACACAGACTTGATTGGCAGACGAATCTGGTCAATCCACATAGGCCGCAGTGGTATAACACTTGGGCCCGAAAGACCCACTGGGAGAGAGCTGAATGACAAGAACAAAGCTCGTTGGGGCAGCAATTCTGTTGGGGCTGGCTCTTCCTGTCGGAACGACTCCCGCTGAGGCCCAGTCGCGCCAGACCGTAAAAAGCGGCGCAGTGCGTCAGGCCGTCCCCCTGAACCAGGGTTGGCGTTTTCACTTCAACGATTCGGGGAGCAATCCCGGTGAGGAGGTGCTGCAATCCGGCTTCGATGACAGCAGCTGGAAGCCGGTCAGCGTCCCGCACAGCTGGAACCGCATCGGCGGATACGGCGCCAAACCCTCTGAACCCGGCAACTGGCAGGGAATTGGCTGGTACCGGCTGTCTGTAGAGGCTCCGGCTGCCGCGCCCGGTATGCGTCAGTACCTGGATTTCGCTGCAGTTTCGAAGATCGCCGAAGTCTGGGTCAACGAGCAAAGAGTGGGTGGCCATGAGGGTGCGTTCGCGCGCTTCCGCCTTGATGTCACGGATGCCTGGAAGCCTGGTCAACGCAATCTGATCGTCGTCAGGGCAGACAACTCAAAGGTTGAGCCCGGCAGCGCCACGTCCGAGGTGATCCCGCTGGCGGGGGACTTCTTCGTCCATGGCGGCATCTACCGGGACGTGTCGCTGCTGCAACTGCCCCCCGTGTCCATCGACCCGCTCGATTACGGCGGTCCCGGCGTCTATGCGCGCGCCACCTCTCTGACCGACGAACTGGCGACCGTCGAGGTGCGAACCCGGTTGCGCAACTTTGCCGACGGCCGCAAGGTCAGGCTCCTCACGCAAGTGATCGACGCCGCGGGCAGGACCATCGCACGTGAGGAGCGTTCATTGAATGTGGCGCGTGGCGCAAGCGAAGCGAAAGCCGACCTTTCGATCCGCAGCCCACATCGCTGGAACGGTCGCGCCGATCCCTACCTCTACACCGTCCGCTCCACGCTTATGGATGGCTCGATAGTGCTGGACAGCGTGGAGCAGCCGCTGGGCCTGCGGACGTTCCGCTTCGATGCCGACAACGGGTTCTTTCTCAACGGCCAGCACCTCAAGCTACACGGCGTTTCGCGCCATCAGGACGCCCTACGTGCAGGCTGGGCTCTGTCTCCCGAACAGCACGCGCAAGATATGGCGCTCATCGAGGAACTGGGCGCCAACACGGTCAGGCAAGCACATTACCAGCATGCCGATGAGTGGTCCGAGTTGGCAGATCGCGCCGGAATGGTGGTATGGGCCGAATTGCCCTATGTCACGTCGCCCTCGCTCAAGGGCGACAAGGGCAGCGCAGCGCTCTGGGCCAATGCCGAGCACCAGCTTCGCGAGCAGATCCGCCAGAATTACAACCATCCGTCCATCGTCATGTGGTCGGTGGGCAATGAGGTCGATTCAGCGAAGGGTTTTGGCCAGAAGGGTGAGCCACCAAAGCCGCTGGCCCTGCTCCAGCACCTCAACGCGGTGGCCAAGCAGGAAGATCCGGGCCGTCCCACCACGATGGCGGATTGCTGTGAAGGCCTCAGCATGATCGCCACGGCTGGCGAAAAGCTGGCCGGCACCACCGATCTGATCGGCTATAACCGCTACTTTGGTTGGTACTACCCCAAGCCGCTGGAGGCCGCGGCGCAGCTGGGCCAGACGCTGGACAAGCTGCACGCCGAACATCCGAAGCTGCCGATTTCACTGAGCGAATACGGTGCGGGCGGTGCAATCACGCAGCACAGCGACGATGTGAAGAGCGGCTTCGTCAACTTCATCGGCCGGCCTCACCCCGAAGAGTACCAGGCCTGGGTGCATGAACAGTCATGGCCTGTTCTGGCGGAGCGAGACTTCGTTTTCGCAAGCTGGGTATGGGCGATGTTCGACTTCTCCAGCGATCTTCGTGGCGAGGGCGATTCTTACGACTTGAACGACAAGGGTCTCGTCACTGCAGACCGGAAGGCGCGCAAGGACGCGTTCTGGTTCTACAAGGCAGCCTGGAGCGACGCGCCCGCGCTGCATATCGCGGGTAAGCGCTACGTAGATCGTGCATACCCGGTGATGGACGTGAAAGCCTACGCCAATGCGCCGGCTGCGCAGTTGTCGTTGAACGGCCGTCCACTCGGCACGGCGGCCTGTGTGAACTTCGTGTGCGAATGGAAGCGAGTGCCGCTGCGCCCCGGCCCGAACAAAGCGGTGGTGACCGCATCCGTTGGAGGCAAGACGGTGCGGGACACGACGGTCTGGAACGGGCCCGCCGCAAATGCCGGTATTCGCATCGACGCCGGCAACCTGGCTGGGCGAGTGATCCAGGGCAAGCGGTTCGGGTCCGACACATTCGTGTCCGGCGGAACACCGATGGTCCTCAACATGGGATCGTTCGGCGGGCGTTCGCTTGGGCCTGAGCGCTCCGTGCAAACAAGTTCGCCCGAGCTTTTCGACTACTGGCGCGAAGGGGAAGCCTTCTCGTACGCTGTTCCGGCAGCGAATGGGGCCTGGAAGGTCACTTTGCACCTGTTCGAACCCAAGGCGGATACAACCCGCAAGGCACTCACGGTCAGCGCCAACGGGGAGCCGGTGATCGAAAACCTGGATGTGGCCTCTGCTGCCGGTGGGCCCCTGCGAGAGCTTGTGCGCGAATTTCCCGTGACTGTCAGCGACGGCGTGCTCCGGCTCGACTTCAAGACGTCGGGCGGCAAGACCTCGGTAGCAGCAATTGAGCTGACAAGGTGAAGGACACAGCCGCAGGGAAAAGGAAGCCGGTCCCAAGACTGCGCTGGTGGATCATCGGTCTCGTCACGCTGGGTACGATCCTGAACTACCTCGCGCGTTCGACGCTCTCAGTCGCAGCGCCGACGATCAAGAACGAGTTCAGCCTTACCACGGAACAGTATAGCTGGGTCGTGCTGGCCTTCCAGGCGGCTTACACGGTGATGCAATCGGTATCGGGCGCAGTGCTGGATGCGCTGGGTACGCGCCTGGGCTTTTTCCTGTTTGCGATCGGCTGGGCTCTTGCCAACATGGCGCACGGGCTTGCATCGGGCTGGCAGAGCCTCGCGTTTTTCCGGGGCCTGCTGGGCGCAACCGAAGCCGCCGCGATCCCGGCGGGCACCAAGACGGTTGCGGAGTGGTTCCCCGCGCGCGAACGTCCGCTCGCGACCAGTGCCTTTCAGATGGGCACCAGCGTCGGCAACATGGTCGCGCCGCCGCTGGTGGTCTTCTGCATTCTCAACTGGGGGTGGCAATCGGCATTTCTGGTAACGGGCGGCCTGAGCCTCGTCTGGGCTTTTCTGTGGTGGTTTGGCTATCGCTCTCCGGAGGCACACTCACGGCTTGCCGGTTCGGAACTCAAGATGATCCGCGACGGGCAGGTGAGCGGGGAGCTCGGTCAGCGTCCTGCAACGCGGGGAGCCGTTCTGCGGTCGCGCGGCTTCTACGCCATCGCTATTCCGCGCTTCCTCGCCGAGCCGGCCTGGCAGACGTTCAACTTCTTCATCCCGCTCTATCTGGTCTCGGTCTGGGGCCTCGACCTGCAGAGCATCGCCATGTGGGCCTGGCTCCCCTTTCTCGCAGCAGACTTCGGCTCGCTGGCGGCCGGCTTGCTGCCGCCGGTGCTGATGCGGCGTGGCGTCGACCTTATCGCTTCGCGCAAGATCACGATGACGATTGGCGCAGTGTGCATGATCGGTCCTGCGTGCATCGGTCTTGCCGGATCGCCGGGATTGGCTATCGCGCTCTTCTGCGTTGGCGGCTTTGCCCATCAGATGCTGAACGGCGCCCTCATCACCTTATGCTCCGACGTCTTCGACCCGCGCGCCGTTGCGACGGGTAGTGGCATGGCGGGTACATCCGCATGGATCGGCGGCATGCTGTTCACCTTCGTCATCGGCCAGAGCGCTGACGTCTACGGCTATAGCCCACTTTTCGTGGCTCTGGCTGCGCTGGATCTTCTCGCTGCGGCTGCCCTTTGGTGGCTCCTGCGCGGGTTCGGCGGACCAAGGAAAGGCAGGCCCGCCTGATCGCCCGCCGCCAGATCCGCCGCTCTGCGCCCGGCGTCAGGTACGATAGGGAGCGGAAGGATCGCGCGCAGGAATGGCGCCGCGCCGCATGACGGTCCAGGCCGCCAGCGCGTGCCCTGCCTTGGCAGCCTCGGCCGGATCGCTGCCGCGCAGCCGAGCCGCGAGATAGCCGCCCTTGAACGCGTCACCAGCGCCGCTCGTGTCCACCGGCTGCAGTCGTGCCGGCACCGGAGAGTGTTGCCCGTCCGGCAGCAGGCAGCCATCGGATCCAAGCTTCACGACGACCTCGCCGCAGCCAAGTCGCTGCCAATGCGCGTGGACAGCCTTGGCATCGATGGCCCCGGAGAGCTCCGCTTCGTCGCTGAAGGTCGGGAGTCCGATACTTGCGACGGCGATGGCCTCATCGCGCGCTTCGATCGCCGTTTCGGTCGTCTCCCATAGACGCGAGCGGTAGTTTCCATCGAACGCGACGCGTCCGCCGTTGTCTCGCACACGCCGGGCAAGGTCGAGCAGTTGCCGCCGTCCGGCTGCGGGCAGCACGGCAAGGGACACCAGGGAAAAGCTCAGGAGATCGGCGCGCTCCGCCTGCGCCAGTACGGCCTGCACGTCCTCAAGGTCGAACAAAGCCTTGGCGGCGGAGGCATCTCGCCAGTAGCTGAAGGTCCGTTCGCCCGCTTCGTCCGTGCTGATGGCATAGAGGCCCACGTTCCGCGTCGGATGGTCGAGGATCAGGCTGGTATCCACGCCCTCGGCCTTCAGCTTGGTGCACACCTGCTGACTGAAAGGGTCACGCCCCACAGCGGTAAGATAGGCGACGTCATGCCCGGACCGCGCAAGATGCACGGCCGTGTTGGCAGTATCGCCACCGAAACCCAGCTGCCAGCCGCCGCCGGGATCAGCGGACAGCTCGACCATGACTTCCCCAACGCAAACGACCCGTGCCATGTCGGTCAGCTTACCAGTTCCACATCGTGCCGTCTTCCAGCCGTGCGACAGGAAGATAAGCGCGCTTGTACGGATACCTGGCGGCCAGATCCTCGTCGATGTCGACACCGTGCCCCGGCGTTTCACCACAAATCAGGTGGCCATCTTCGAAGCGATAGTCGTGCGGGAACACGGCATCGGTCTCTTCGGTATGACGCATGTACTCCTGGATGCCGAAGTTCGGCACCCAGGTATCGAAATGGAGCGCACAACCCATCGTGACCGGCGAGAGGTCGGTTGCACCGTGGCAGCCGGTGCGGACCTGATAGAGGCTCGCGAGATCGGCAATCCGGCGCAAGTGGGTCAGCCCCCCTGCTCCGACGACGGTGGCCCGGATGTAATCGATCAGCTGGTTCTGGATCAGATCCTTGGCGTCCCAGATCGTGTTGAAGATCTCTCCGACCGCGAGCGGGGTGACGGTGTGCTGACGCACCAGCCTGAACGCCTCCTGGTTCTCGGCGGGGGTGCAGTCCTCCAGCCAGAAGAGCTGGTACGGCTCCAGCATCTTGCCCAGGTTCGCCGCCTCCTGCGGCGTGTAGCGGTGATGGCCGTCGTGCAGGAGGTGGTAGTCGAAGCCATAGGTTTCGCGCAGCTTCTCGAACATCTTGGGCACGTAGTTGAGTGCCTTGCGCGTGTCCCATCCCGTGACAGTGGGCAGCGCAGCATCGGCCGGCTCATAGTACAGCTTCCCGCGTCCGACGCCGTATGCATCCTTGATGCCCGGTACTCCGGTCTGCGCGCGGATCGCCTTGTAGCCCATGTCGATATATTGGCCGACCGCCTCCACAGTCTCGTCGACATCAGATCCGTTGGCATGTCCATAGACGAGTACCCGGTCCCGGCTCTTGCCGCCGAGCAGGTCGTAGAGCGGCATGCCCGCCATCTTGGCCTTGATGTCCCACAGCGCCATGTCCACTGCCGCGATGGCGCGCATGGTGACTGGTCCTCGGCGCCAGTAGGCCCCACGATACAGATACTGCCAGATATCCTCGATCCGGCGCGGGTCCATGCCGATAAGGCAAGGTATGACATGGTCTTCCAGGTACGAGACCACCGACAGTTCGCGCCCGTTGAGAGTGCCGTCACCGATGCCGTACACGCCCTGATCGGTCTCGATCTTCAGGGTCACGAAGTTGCGGCCTGGGCTGCAAACTATCACTTTCGCCGCCGCGATTTTCATGCTTCGAGTCTCGTTTGATCTAGGTGAGCCAGGACCCCTGGCATAGATGCATTACCACTTGCAAGAAAGTGGTAGGACCGCAATAGAAAGCTGCATGTACATGTCTCTTACCGACCAAGCGAAGCGCAACGTCCAGGAGTTCAGTTCAGCCGGCGAGGGTGAAACCCGGCTTTACAAGAACATCGTTCGCGCACTGCTGGATGACCTACATGCCGGCGTTTACGCCGTTGGGGACAAGATGCCTGCCGAGCGTGACCTCGCCCTGCGCATGGGGGTCAGCCGGCCGGTGGTGCGTGAAGCGATGCTCGCGCTGGAGGTTCTTGGCCTTATCGAGGTGCGCCTGGGCGCCGGCACATTCGTAATCCGCCTTCCCGGTGAGAGCGACGCGCCGGAGTTCAGCGTCAGCCCCTTCGAGCTTCTGGAAGCGCGCCTCCTGTTCGAGGGCGAGGCTGCGGCGCTTGCCGCCAGCCACATCACCGACGAGGAAGTCGCTCAGCTCGAAACGCTTGTAGAGGAAATTCAGCGGGAAAACCGCCAATCGGACGGCAAGGAAGACGCCGATCTGCAGTTCCACCTCGTCATAGCCCGGGCAAGCAGGAACGCCGCCGTAGAACGTACGATCCTCGACCTGTGGACTCTCCGTTCGACCTCACCCGAATGCAAGCTGCTGCAGGAAAAGGCACGGATCGCCAACGTCCGCCCGGTCGTCGAAGAGCATAACGCGATCGTCGAGGCGCTTCGGCAGAGGGACCCCACGGCAGCACGGGCGGCCATGCGCGCGCATCTGGACGCGGTCCTTCAGCACCTGCTGTTCGCGGTCGAGGAGGACGCGGTGGCCGAAGCGCGCCGTTCCGTCGCCAAGACGCGCGAGCGCTTCCAGCGCAAAACCGGCTTCTAACCGCGAGAAGGTCCGACCGATCCCTGCTCTCAATCTTCACGATGACCGGCTCTTTCCGGTCGATGCCGCCACGCGATCGATCGCGCGCCGCCTTTATGAAGAGGTTGCGACACTGCCGATCATCAGTCCGCACGGCCACACAGACCCAGCCTGGTTTGCTGATGACGAGCCGTTCGGGAACGCGACCGAACTGCTGCTCAAGCCGGATCACTACCTGTTCCGGATGCTTTATTCGCAAGGTATCCCGCTTGAGCATCTTGGCATCGGCAACCCCGAAGCCGATCCGCGAGAAGCATGGCGGATGCTCGCGAGCCATTACCACCTGTTTCGCGGCACGCCTTCACGCCTGTGGTTCGACTGGGTTCTCTCACAAGTATTCGAACTAAAGCAGCGGCTTACCGCCGAAACCTCGGACTTTGCGTACGATACCATCAACGAAGCTCTGGCACAGCCGGGCTTTCGTCCGCGCGCCCTGTTCGACCGGTATCGGATTGAAGTCCTGACAACGACGGAAAGCCCGCTCGACACGCTCGAGCATCATCGCACGATCGCCGGCAGCGACTGGTCCGGCCGGGTCCTCACCGCATATCGGCCGGATCCTGTCGTCGATCCGGAGTTCGAGGGCTTTCAGCACAACCTGGACCGTCTGAGCGAACTCACCGGCCACGATTGCCGCAAATGGGAGGGGTATCTCTCCGCCCATCGCAAGCGGCGCGCATTTTTCGCCGCGCATGGAGCCACGTCCAGCGATCACGGTCATCCCACCCCCCGGACCGTCGATCTCTCGATAAACGAAGCCGAAGCGCTCTTCGCGCGGGTTGCTGGTGGTCAAGCCAGTGGTGCCGATGCCGAATTGTTCCGGGCGCAGATGCTGACGGAGATGGCGCGTATGAGCCTTGACGATGGACTGGTCATGCAGATCCATCCGGGCTCTTTCCGCAATCACAACACGCCGCTGTTCTCGCGTTTCGGACGGGACAAGGGCGCCGACATCCCGATGCAGACGGAATATGTCCGCGCTCTTCAGCCGCTCCTCGCCCGCTACGGGAATGAGCGGGACCTCACGATCATCCTTTTTACGCTCGATGAGACGGCTTACTCGCGCGAACTGGCTCCGTTGGCGGGCCACTATCCGGCGCTTCGCCTGGGGCCTGCATGGTGGTTCCATGACAGTCCGGAGGGCATGCGCCGCTACCGCGAACAAGTGACTGAGACGGCCGGATTCTACAACACGGTCGGTTTCAACGATGATACCCGCGCGTTCCTGTCGATCCCTGCCCGACACGACGTGGCAAGACGCGTCGATTGCGCCTTCCTGGCAAAGCTCGTCGCCCAACATAGGCTCGAAGAAGACGAGGCCGCTGAGCTTGCGGTTGATCTGGCCTACAACCTGCCGAAAAAAGCCTACAAGCTGTGAGGCTGTCTCCCGACACGGCAGGCCGACTCCCCTCTGACATATCCCGCTTCTCCTACGAACGGGATCATCAGCAAGGCGGTATCGTCCACTTCGGCATTGGCGCATTTCACCGCGCGCACCAGGCTTGGTACACGGACCTCGCCATGGATACGGGTGACAAAGACTGGGCGATCACGGGCGTGTCCCTCCGCTCTCCAAGTGTCGCTGCCCAGATGAACCCACAGCAGGGCCTCTTCACGGTGACGGAACGATCGGCGAAGGGATCCCGGACTCGCCTGATGGGCGCCGTTCGCGAAGTGCTGGTGGCCGGTACGGGCTCCGCGGCTTTGTCCAGCTTGCTAGCCGCTGGCGAGACGCGGATTGTCAGCTTTACCGTGACCGAGAAGGGCTACTGCCGGGCTCCCAACGGCTCGCTTGATCTCGATCTGGCAGCGCAGGGTAGCTTCTACCCCGTCCTCGCAGAGGCCATGGACGTGCGCCGGGAAAGCGGTGTGCAAGGATTCACGCTGTTGAGCTGCGACAATCTTGCGCAGAACGGGCAGCAGCTTCATCGCCTGATGAGCGAGTATCTGACCGCACGAGCGAAGCATTTGCTGCCGTGGTTCGAAGCCGAGTGCCGCTGCCCCTCCTCCATGGTCGATCGCATCGTCCCCGCCACGACTGCCGAGGACCGGAGCGCCTTGGCCGCACAGCTCGGGATGGACGACGAAGCAGCAGTCTTCACGGAAGCCTTTACCCAGTGGGTGATCGAAGATGATTTCGCTGCCGGAAGACCTGCGTGGGATCGGGTTGGCGCGCAACTGGTTGCCGACGTCGAGCCCTACGAGACAGCCAAGCTTCGCATGCTCAATGGCAGCCATTCTGCGCTTGCTTACCTCGGTCTGGAACGCGGCCATGTGTTCGTTCACCAGGCGATAGCGGACGCGGAGGTGCGTACACTGGTTGAGCGCCTCATGCGCGAGGAAGCGGCGCCGACGGTCAGCGCCGGGCCGGAACAGGACTTGGAGCGATACGCATCCTCGCTCATGGAGCGCTTTGCAAATCCGGCGCTGAATCATCGGCTTGAGCAGATTGCGATGGATGGAAGCCAGAAGATCCCGCAGCGCTGGCTCGATACTCTGGCCGAGCAGGCGCGGCGGGGCCGCTCCTGCCCCGCGATCCTGACTGCCCTGGCGGCATGGTTGCGCCATGTGCGGCAACACCAGCGATCGGCCGACGATCCTCTCGTTCCTGAACTGCGGCGCCTCTGGCAACAGTACGGGAGCCGGGACATCGCGCAGCGTGTCTTCGGAAGCGGCGGTCTGCTTGCGAGCGCGTGGCAACCCTCACAGGAAGATCTTGCATTCCTGATGACTGATCTCAGCCGGCCCTGAATGCTCGATCAGCGGGCGGAGAGTTCCTGAACCGTCGCTCTGATCGTCTCTGCAATAGTCAGCGAGGCGGGGGAACGAGTCCGTTCCCGCAGGTAGATCAGGCTGGTGCGCGTCTCAACAATCGCCAGGTCAGAGATTTCGAGTTGCACCAGATCGCCCCGATGTAGTTCGCCGCGGATCAGTGCCGGAGTGACCAGCCATGTGCAATCGGTCTCCAGCACCACGTCGCGCAGGATGTTGAAGTTGTCGCTGACGAACGCGCCCGCGCTGTTCGCCGTGCTTCCAGTCTGGTGATCGAAAGAGCGTGCTGAGGGATATGCGTCCAGGTCCCGCTGCAGCAGGGCGGTCCGCTCCGTCAGGGGGTGCCCTCTGCGCACAGCAATGGCTAAAGGCAGCACGCCCAGATGCTCCTCGGTCACTCCGGGGACGAGGCTGAGTTGCCAGACATTCCCCACGATCAGCTCGATCGTTCCTTCCAGCAAGGCATCCAGCATCCGGTCGGGTGAGCCCGTCCGCGTCAGGACGGTGAGATGAGGGTTACGCCGCAGCATGGCCGCGCCCAGTTTTGGCAGCAGGAGGCTGGCCATCAGCGGACCCATGCCCACGCCGGTCTGGCCCGCCTCTCCCCATCCGAAACGGCGCATGTCGCGATCGAAATCCTTGGCCGAGGCAATCAGTTGCCGCGCATGTTCCACGGCCAACTTGCCTGCGCGGGTGAGCGTAACCCCTCCCCTTCCGCGGTCGAACAGGCGCAGATCGTACTCTTCCTCGAACGCCTGGTTACTCCGGCTGAGCGCTGGTTGCGAGATGTGGACTTCCTCTGCCGCGAGCGAGAAACTCCCGGTTCGGGCAACTGCAAGGATGTGATTCAATCGGGTGAGACTATGCATGCGCGCAAGGTATCCGATGCGCAGATCAAATGCATTAGACAGCGTTTCGACATCATCGGTAAACTCCCGCGCGAACGGGAGAAGAATAATGGATATCCGGGCCTACATGGGGTTCGTAACCCTGGGAGCGATCGTGGTGCTGCTCGCCGAAGTGGCTGCAGGTCGGCATAGAGGCGTCTACAAGCGCAAGGGCGAATTCCCACTCATCGGCCTCAACATGGCGGTTGGAAGATTTCTGATCGGACCCAGCATGGCCGTCGTGATCGCGCTGGTGTGGGGTGCCCTTCTCCCTCGATATAGCGAGGCACTTTCGGACATTCCCTTGTGGTTGGCGCTGCCCCTCGTGATGCTAGCGTCCGAATTCTGTTTCTACTGGGTGCACCGGTGGGCGCATCAGGGCGTCAGGAACCGCTCGCTGCTCTGGATGATCCATCGCACTCACCACTCGGCCACCTACATGAACGTCAGCGTGTGGATGCGGCTCAACATCTTCTGGTACGTCATCATTCCGAATGCCTGGACGATGAGCCTGGCAATCTATCTCGGCATGGGCGAAGCGGCCGGTCTCACGATGGCTCTCAACGCCGCCTGGAACGTCGTCACACACAGCGATTTCAGGTGGGACGACGCGGTGCGCCGCCACCCCATATTCGGTCGCGCGTTCCGTGCCGCCGAGCACATCATCGTCTCACCCGGGATTCATCACACGCACCACGGCTTTGGGAGGGATGGAGCTTCCTACCGCAACTTCGGCGTCATGCTCTCCGTTTGGGACTGGGCCTTTGGAACCCTGCACATCCCGGATGGCAGACCGTACAAGTACGGGTTGCCGGGCCACGATGCGCACTGGCTGGAGGAATTGGCATATCCGCTGGTGCGGATAGACCAGTCCCGCAAGAACGCGGTGCCGAGTGGGACACAGCCTTTCGCTGCCGATAGGGAGCCGGCTTAAGCGGACAAGCACCGGACGAGAGGCGCTTAAGGGCGCGCTAAGGCCGCCTTAAGCGCGCCCTAAGAGCATCAGGATAGGAAGAAGTGCGGATTATCCCGCTGCCGCGCGGACGATGCAGCGGAATCCTACATGCCCGGTGGTGGTGTCGATGGGCTGGGGGTAGCGGGCAGCGGGGCGATAGCGGCGGCAGTAACTCTCCGCGCACAAGTGCGATCCGCCCTTCAGCACCTTCCGCGGGGTCATCGGTGCCGGTCCCTTCTTGTCCATGCTGCCACCCCGCGATCCACCGCGCGGATTGGTCGGCACGCAGCACTGTCCCTTCTTCTTGCTCCCAGTCTTTGGCGACGCAAACCAGTCGTCTGTCCACTCCCAGACGTTGCCGATGAGGTCGTAAGCACCGTACCCGTTCGGAGGGTAGAACTTGACCGGCGAGGTGCGCAGCCAGCCATCCGCCAGCGTGTTTCCATGCGGGAACGCGCCCTGCCAATAGTTCGCCAGCATCGCGCCGTCGGGCGCCAGTTCATCGCCCCAGGCGTAGTCGGCGCTGTCGAGCCCGCCACGCGCGGCGAACTCGAACTCGGCCTCGGTCGGTAGCTGCTTGCCCGCCCATGTCGCGTAAGCCACGGCATCCGAATGGCTGACGTGGACGACGGGATGATCGTCCAGCCCCTCGATCGAGCTTCCTTCACCCTCGGGGTGGCACCAGTCCGCGCCGAAGCAGAACCGCCACCACGATAGCGAGTGCAGGTCGACCGGCCACGACGGCGGCTCAAAGACGAGGGAGCCCGCTCGATCCATTCCTGGCAGCATGCCCGCGTACTTCTTGGCGTCGGGTGCGATCTCGGCGAAAGTGACATGGCCAGTCTCCTCCACAAAGCGGCGGAACTGCGCGTTGGTGACTGGCGTCTCGTCGATCCAGAACGGATCGACTTGCACCCGGCGCACAGGCGCCTCTTCGGGGTAAAAAGCCTCCGATCCCATCTGGAAGGTTCCGCCCGGCACGAACACCATACCGGGCTGCCCTCCATCGGGAGCAGGAACGTCAGTCAAAGGTGACGCTGACATGGGGTATGTCGCCTTCGATCCGGCCGCGCGGCGTGACGTATTCCGTCACCGGTACGCCAAGGTCCCTGCCGATGTCGAGCATCTCGCCACCACCTGCCGGGGTAAGCACGCTGGCGGGCAAGCTCACGCGCCCAAACTCACGCCCTGACGAACTCAAGACCACCTCCGCAGGACCGCCCGGTTGCGCAACGGCGAAGCGCATGGTGAGCTGGGTTTTCCCACGCGGGAGTGCCTTGTCGGCTTTCACGGTGCGGATCTCGTTCGGATCGGTCGACCGCGCCCAGGTGAATGCCGGCCGCCCCTGGTCGAGGTAGAGACTCCAGCCGCCGAACCGGCTTGCCAGCGCCACGATAGCGCCTGAAGAGTCCGCCTTGTCCAGCACCAGATCGGCATCGAGCGTAAACGAGCGCCCGAACAGGATCGGTTGCCCCATCGCCGGGATGCTGACGTCCTTACCCCAGAAGTCAAACCTCTTGCGACCCCCTCCCATCAATGCCGCAATCGCCTTACGATCGATCCGGCCAGCTCCCATGCGATGATCCAGTGGGTACACGTTGTAACGCTCGGCCTCGCGCTCCCACAGGCCAAGCATTGCTTGTAGTTGTGCAGGGTGCTGCGCCGCGACGTCGGTCGACTGTGACCAGTCCTCGCGCAGATCATAGAGCGTCCACTTGATTTGGGGATGCGTGTTGGACGGCAGGTTTTCCCAGGATGGTCGACCATCGTCGCCACTGAGGAACCAGCCATTGTGGTACAGGCCGGCCTTTCCAGTCATCTCGAAATACTGGGTGCGCGGCTTGTTCGCATCGCAGGCGCCGGACAAGCCATCCAGAAGGCTTATCCCGTCCACCGGCTTCTGCTCGATCCCATTCACCAGGCGCGGCGCCGGGAGCTTCGCTGCCTCCAGCACGGTCGGCACAATGTCGATGACATGGCTGAACTCGCCGCAGATCGAGCCGGGTCTGGCAACATGACCGCTCCACGACAGAATCATGCCGTTGCGCACGCCGCCCAGCATCGAACCGTACTGCTTCACCCAGCGCAAAGGTGTGTTCATGGCGAGTGCCCAGCCGACCGGATAACTCTGGTAGGTCATCGGACCGCCAAGCCGGTCGATGTTCGCCTGCATCCAGGCTTCGTCCTCATCGTGGACGGCCATCGAGCGAAGTTCGTTGATGGTACCTTTGGGGCCGGCCTCGCCACTGGCGCCGTTATCGCCGTTGATGACAGCTACAAGGGTGTTATCGAGCTGGCCCATCCGGCGCAGCTCTTCGATCACCCGGCCGAGCTGTTCATCCTGGTAGGCCAGCTGGGCGGCAGCGACTTCCATGGTCCGGGCGGCAAACCGTTTCTGGCCGGGCGTGAGCGAGTCCCACGCCGGGATCTCCGCCGGTCGCGCGGTCAGCTTCGTGCCTCGCGGGATGATGCCCATCGCCAGCTGGCGGCGCCAGATCTGCTCCCTGACCTTGTCCCATCCTTGGTCAAACTTGCCTTTGAAGCGAGCGATCCACTCTGCCGGTGCCTGGTGCGGGGCGTGAGTGGAACCGGGCGAGAGATACACGAAGAACGGCTTGTCCGGCGCGCCCGCTTTCTGGTTGTGAACCCAGCGGATGACGTCGCTCGCCAAGCGGTGGTCAAGCAGCTCTCCATTGCCTTCCTCAGGCGCGACCATGGCTATGCCGCGATAGAGGTTGGGCTCGAACTGGTCCGTGTCGCCATGCGGGAAGCCATAGAAGTATTCAAAACCCAGTCCCGTGGGCCAGTTGTCGAACGGTCCAGCCTCACTCCGCTCATTACCGGGCACGTTGTGGTGCTTACCGAACATTGCCGTGTTGTAGCCGTTCAGCCGCAGGACTTGTGCTATCGTTGCGGTTTGCGGCAGGATCGTTCCGCCATACCCGGGAAAGCCAGTGGGCATGTCCGAGAGGAACCCGACGCCGGCATTGTGATGATTGCGCCCCGTCAGCAGCGCAGCCCGGCTGGGTGAGCAGATGCCGGTTGTGTGAAAGCGGTTATACCGCTGGCCGACCGCTGCCAGTCGTTCCATGTTCGGCGTTGGCACCGGACCACCAAAAGCGCTCGCCATCGAGAAACCAACATCGTCGGACATCATGACGAAGACATTGGGCGCGCCCGCTGGCGCAGTCACACGGCGCAGGGGAGTGGGGGTGGAGTCGAGCACATTCTGCGCGATCTTGCCGGTGAAGGGCGGTGCGGGAATGGGAAGAACATCGCGCGTCTGCTGCGCAATCGCAGGTGACGCGATACCCAGCATAGTAGCGGCCAGCATCAGTCCGAGCCGTTTTTTCATCGCATTCTCTCCCGCAACTCAGATGAACATAGCCCTCCGGGAAGAATGCTGTCTAATGCATAGAGAGTTACCTGCTCATGCCTGCGAGTAATGGAATGGATCTGACAAGATTGCGTCATATCTTGGCGGTTGCCCGGAACCAGAGCTTCTCGCGCGCGGCTGAGGAGGAGGGGATCACACAGCCTGCGCTCAGCCGCTCGATTGCTGCTTTTGAACTGAGGCACGGCCTCCGCCTGTTCGACCGTGGACGGGGC
Source organism: Novosphingobium rhizovicinum (assembly GCF_040813635.1). Lineage (NCBI taxonomy): Bacteria > Pseudomonadati > Pseudomonadota > Alphaproteobacteria > Sphingomonadales > Sphingomonadaceae > Novosphingobium > Novosphingobium rhizovicinum. Next base: position 87,189 of record NZ_JBFNXR010000052.1, read on the forward strand.
GGCGTTCGTCCCACGCCTGCAGGCCTCCTCGTTATCGATCAGGCGACCAAGGTACTGGCAGCTGTCGGCGATCTTGAGCGCAGCCTCAGGCATTATCCGGATGGCGAAGTCGAAAGGATCGCGTTCGGCCTTGGCCCGCTCCTGTCGAGCCTGTTTCTGCCGCGCCTGGCGAGCACACTTCTTGCCCGGTTCCCCGGTATTCAGATGGTTGCCATGACGGATACCCCTGTTCGGTTGGTGTCCGATCTGCTTGCGGATCGAATTGAGCTGATCATCGGCAACAACTGGAACATGGGGCGGGTGTCCGGGACCGAAGTCGAGCGGATCGGCGCCCTTGAGCTGGGAGTGATGGTCCGTTCCAGCCATCCTCTTGCCAAGGCTCCGCAGGTGACCACCGCGCAGCTTGAGGACTATCCGGTCGCCAGCGCCGTGGAGCCGACGAGCGGGGGATTCCAGGCGTTAGGCGGATCGTTCGTGAACGATAACTTCCATGTTTTGCGAGAGACCGTGCTGCAAACCGATTGCGTCTGGATGTCCTCGCCTGCGTTTGTCGCCGACGATCTGCGCGCGGGACGACTGGTCCAGCTTCCGCTTACGGGTCCAGCGGTCGCCGACACGAATATCTGTCTTGTCTCCAAGCGTTCGCGCACTCCCTCATCCGCGTCCGTCGCGCTGGTCGGGGCGGTCAGGTTGATGTTAGACCAGGCGGCCAGTACGCTGCTGTAGGCGGGGCTTGCTAAGCTGGCTTCCCAGCTCTGTCGTGCATCAAAGGGCAGTGCAAGAGAGCAATGACCTCTTTAGTTGCATTGGTCTTACACTTTGGTAAGAGAGTGGCAGACCAATACGAATCTTGGGGGGAGTGTCATGAAAATCATCAACTCGTTGGTGCTGACGGGGGTCAGCGTGCTTTCGCTCACCGCCGCGACAGCTCATGCGCAAGCAAGCGCAGACCAAGCATCGGTAGTAGAAGACCGCTATCAGTCCGGAGACCTTGCACCGACCAATGAAATCATAGTTTCTGCCCGTCGTCGTGCTGAATCTGTGCAGGATGTTCCCCAGACCGTTAACGTCGTCACAGCTGAACAGGTCGACAAACTAAACCTGCGCAGCTTTACGGATATTCAGAACGTCGTTCCGGGACTGCAATTGCAGAGTTCGTCGGCCTTCTCGAACCAGGCGACTGTCCGCGGCATTGCCTTTGCCCCTGAAGCGAGCGGCAACAATCCGTCCGTCGAATTCTACTTGAACGACGCGCCGATCTCGTCGGCTTTCCTTTTCCAGACCACGTTCGACTTCGGGCAGCTAGAACTGCAGCGCGGTCCGCAAGGTACGCTTCGCGGACGCGCATCGCCGTCCGGCGCGATTGCGGTCACAACCCGCCGCCCTGACCTCACCGAAATAGGCGGATACATCAACGGCACGTACAGCAGCATCGACGCTCGCAAGCTGGAAGGTGCGCTGAACCTGCCCTTGGTGCCCGACGTCCTCGCGGTGCGCTTGGCCGGCGTTGTCGATCGCAACGATGCGTCTCGTGTTCGCACAGTGGCAGAAGATCTGTACCCTGATCTGGTGGACGGCGGCGCCTACCGCCGCAGCGAAGGCTGGCGCGGTAGCGTTCGCTTTGAACCAGTGAACTGGGCCTCGCTCGATGTCATGTACCAGCGGCTGCACAGCAAGGGGCATCGTTTCGAGCAGGTCATCTCGGAATCCCTGATCAACCCCGCCGCCCCCGCGTCGACCGCGCCGCTGATCGGTGCGTTTGATCGCCGGGCCATCGACGAGCAGGGATCGTACGACCGTCAGGACCAGGAGGTGTTCATCGTCAACGGCGAAGTCCGCTTCGCCGGTCAGAAGCTGAACTACGTGGGTTCCTGGAATGACCAGGACAACGGAATTATCGCCTCGCAGGACAATGCGAACTTCTTCTCCAGCCCGCGCGTAAACGTCGTGCGCCGCTCGGCAGGAGACCCCACTGGCTTCGATCCGGTGTGCCAGAATGAAGTGAAGTCCCAGTTCGCGACCTTCACCACGGGTGCCTACAACCAGTGCACTCACAGCATGTCCGAGCGGCGCTCGCATGAACTTCGCTTGTCGTCGGACGAGCGCATCGGCGGCATTTTCGATTACGTGATCGGCGGGTTCTACGACCATAACGAGAACCCGAGCAATCTGACGGTCGAAACGCCCGTCCTGCTCAACCCGAACGCGGTTCCTGCCAACGTTCTCACGGTTGCTCGCGTTGCGATCCTTCGCCGCGGCGAGGCGACTGAAAAGTCCGTGTTCGGTAACCTGACCGCGCACTTGCTTGACGACCGGCTCGAGATCTCGGGCGGCCTCCGGTACATCGACTACAAGTCCGATTCACTGCCGACCCTGCAAAGTTCGGCCACCGGCAGCGTCACTTGTGCCGAGTACGCGAACCTGCGCTGCAATGCTCTCGGAGTGGGTGTAGAGGAAGACGAGAACGCGACCATCTACACCGGCTCGATCAGCTATCGGGTCACTCCGGACATCATGGTCTACGCACTGACCGGCTCGTCATGGCGGCCAGGCCCGCGTGTGGTCGGCAACTTCTCGACCGTTCAGAGCGAGCGTGAACAGTCGTTCCTGAACCTGCCGCCTGAGCGTTCCAAGTCATACGAGGTCGGCGTGAAGACGTCGTTCCATGGCGGCCGCGGCCGTTTCAACCTCAGTGCGTTCTACCAGGACTTCGAGAATTATCCGTTCCGCGGCCCGCCGATCTTCTACATCAGCACCAATGAGTCGAACGGCGTAGCTGCTCGGTCGGTCGCCACATTCAACTTCGTCTCGCCGGTCCCGGTCGAAGTGAAGGGCGTCGAAGCCGAAGCTTCCTATCAGATCATGGATCGTTGGAGCCTTGGCCTCAATGCCAGCTATGCGGATGGCCGGATCAAGAACGGTACGATCGCTTGCAACGACCTCAACGGGGACGGAATTCCCGACCTGAGCCCGGGCACGCCAACACTCGCCCAGTTGCAGGCTGCAGTCGGTCCGGGCCAGACGATCTCCCAGTGCAGCGGCATTGATCGCCGGGCGACCCAGGCGCCCAAGTTCAGCGCCAATGTTCAGTCGGAGTACGCATTTGACGTAAGCGGCAACACCGATGGTTTCGTGCGGGGCCTCTACTCGTTCTTCGGCAAGACGCAGAACGACCCCGACAATACGCTCGACAACGTGGATGCGTACGGTCTGCTCAATCTCTACGCCGGCATTCGCGACAAGAACGGAGCATGGGAACTGGCTTTCTTCGGCAAGAACGTCACGCGTGAACGTGAGATCCTGTCGGTCGGCAATACTCTCGTCACCACCACCGTGCGGTCGATTACGTCGGCCGGCGCTGTTACCTCGCCTTATCGCCAGATCAACGTCACGGCTCCACGCGAGTTTGGCGTCAACCTGAGGGTGGCCTTCGGCTCGCGCTGATGAGGCAAAGATCGCAACTGGACCCGCGACCGTGCATCTCGTGGGTTCACTTGCGCCAACCGCGTCTGTCCCGACGCGATGAAGTGGTCGCACGTGTGTTCCTGGTCCCTCACCTTGAACACACGTGCGACACTGCATTTGACGCTCACGCTTTGTCGACAAGCATGCGCTTCTGCGCCCGCTCTCGTCGCATCAGCGATACCCTGCACGCGCAGACACACTGATCCCTTTCAGCTCTGGAGAGACACCCATGACGCCATCGCCCACCAGAAGAGTGGCCATTCTCCTCTCGCTTCTTGGCTCGGTCGCGGGTTGCGCGCAGACAGGCGGTGGCGGCCCCGCCATGACCGGGCCAGCGATAGATCGCTTTGCCGTCTCGACCGTCCCCTTCGATCCCAATCTCGACCTTAGAACCGGCACTTACACGCCTTCCGGCAGCGTGCTGGTCTCGTATGCCGACAAGGGAGTGGAAGATCGCCGCCAAGTCAAATTGGCGACCATGGATGATGACGGCACCGATTTCCGTCCGTTCTTTTCGGGCCAGATACCCGAGCGCGCGAAGGACAACGGCATTCGCTTCATGGTCTTCCCGGACAACAAGCGCATCTTCCTGGGCGACTTCGTTCTGGAATGTGCGACGGTCCTTGAGCAATGCACCGATCCGAAACTCATTCCGGTGCAGTATCCCGCCGAAGTCGCCGGCGGCGATCATGTTTCGCACCGTTGGTCGGAGATGATCGTCGCGCCGGACAATCGCCACATAGCCTGGACTACTCTGCTGTCGAACTACTCGGCCGTGGTCTTGACTGGGGAGCTGCAAAAGTCGGGTGCGACTTACATCATCGCCAAGCCGCAGATCATCAGCACCCTTGATCCCTTCCAGCCCGATCCCGCGCACCCGGACGGCGTACTGCCCAAGCCTGTGCTGGGCGGCGAGGTAAAGCAGTTCGTCCATGGCGGAACGGCTCTGTCGGTGGTCGGCGCCACGCGCCGCGACATCCCGGACTCTGTCGTCCAGAGCCTTCTTGCTCCGGAACGTCAGGCCATCACCGACACGCCGGGATACACCGAAACGACGATCTTCTCGCCAGACGAGCGGCTTGGCATCACCATGACCACGCGCTTTTCGGAGCAGACAGACCCCGCGATACTGGGGCTCGTGCCGCGGCCTTATCCGGACAGCATGAACATGGGGCTGAGCATGCTTGCCTACACTTACTCTGTCACCGGAGTACGGCGCGCGCGTCCGGGCAACATCGGGCCCGCCCTGATCGACATCGAAGCGTCCAAAACCCAGGACAACTACCAGGGCCACAACCTCAGCACGGACAAGGACTGGGTCTACCGTTCACCGATGTCCTGGCATCCCGGAGGCCAGAAGGCGATGTGGCAGGAAGGAAGGCGAACAGGAGGATCGGAGCGGATCCAGATCGTCACACTGCCTGATTATCGCCCGGCGGCGCCGGTCCCTGGCAAGATCACACCCGATCGCATTCCGTACGGGTCTACGGATCTCTCGGTGATCAAGGACTATGCGAAAGCGGCGCGCGATATCGACGTGAAGGTCTACGGGAAGCGCTCGGGGTACATCACGTATCGCCGCACGCCGGCCGGCGTGATCGAGAAGAGCTACTTCGACTTCAGTGACGATGGGCGCAGCGTCTACTCTGGCACCGAGAGGCTGGCAGCCAACCCCATGGGCCGGTCTACGTACACCGCAAAACTTCAGCTTTCCGGGCCGCAGCCTGGACGGATGGACCTGAAGATGACCTTCGGACCACTCACGGGTGAACTTCCGGCCAAGCTGATCTTCGGCCCCGATGCCTCGGGCGAGCCGCTGACGCACGGCTTCGCGGAGTTCAACGGCCGCCGTATCGAGGCAAGTTCGCTTGTTCCCTGAGCTTACCTGACCGGTTGCAGTTCAGCGCAGACCATTGCGCATCATGGTAAGAAAAGTTATCCAGACGCTCAATTGTCACTGCTGGCGGAATCATGTTCCTGCATTCACGCCAGCAGTGACGAAGGCCCGCCGGGCCTGTGAGAGCCCTGGAAAACATGCTGACAGACGAATGGCGGACTTCATCGGATAACGAGCATGAGCCGCGCGACAGGGCTGCGCGGACTCTGCTCCGCTTGATGTTCGATGCCGCTGTAGCTTCGGCAGACCCTCTCAAGGTGTTGCCCGCGCACCTGCCCGAGCCGCCAGGGGGGCGCTGTGTCGTCGTCGGCGCCGGTAAAGCCGCCGCGGCGATGGCGCTTGCTGTTGAGAGAGCATGGCCCGACGTCCCGCTCTCCGGCGTCGTTGCGGTTCCTTACGGATCAGCCGTTCCGTGCGAGCGCATCCGGGTACTCGAAGCCGCGCATCCAGTGCCGGACGAGAACTCCGTCGTCGCCGCGCGCGAAGTTCTCGCTGCTGTCGAAGGCCTCGCAGCCGATGACCTCGTCCTGGCTCTCATATCAGGGGGCGGATCATCGACGATGTGCCTGCCTGTTTCGGGACTGACCCTGGCGGACAAACAGGTTACCAATCGGCTGCTCCTGGCCTCAGGTTTGGATATCCGCACCATGAACGCCGTTCGTCGCAGGCTCTCGGCGGTCAAGGGAGGCAAGCTTGCAGCCGCCGCCCGTCCCGCGCGTGTCCTGACGCTGGCGATCAGCGACATACCGGGAGACGATACCGCGGCCATTGCGTCAGGGCCGACCGTCGTCGACCCGGCGGCTGAGGAACTGCCCTGGGATGCAATCGTGACAAGATTGGGACCCGCCCTGCCCGCGCGCGTCGCCAACCTCCTTCGGGCAAGGCCGAAAGCCTCTCCAGCGCCCACTCACGGAAAGGTCATTCTGGTCGCCAAACCTGCGGCCTCTCTGCAGGCGGCAGCGGAGCTCGCACGGCAGCACGGAATCACCCCCGTGATCCTGGGCGACGATATCGAGGGTGAGAGCCGGAAGGTCGCTCAGGCCATGGCTCGAGGCATCGCACCTGTGGCGAGCCCCACCGTCTTCATCTCCGGCGGTGAGACAACCGTCACCCTCGGATCTTCCGGCGGCGGGCGCGGCGGGCGCAACACCGAGTTCGCGCTAGCGCTCGCCTGTGAGCTGAAGGGTGCTGCGGATGTCTGGGCCCTGGCAGCCGATACGGATGGCGAGGACGGCATCAATCTCGGCGCTGCCGGCGCGATTGTCTCGCCAGGAACGTTGGACAAGGCGCGGACCCTGGGACTGAACCCTCTGGACTGTCTGGAACGACACGACAGCGGGAGCTTCTTCAAGGCGTTGGGCGACCTTGTCGTCACCGGACCCACGCGAACCAACGTCAACGATTTCCGCGCCATCCTCGCGCTTCCCAAGAACGCGAAACTCTAATCTTCAGGAGAACGTCATGAATATCGGCTTCATCGGTCTTGGCATCATGGGGCGGCCCATGGCCGGTCACCTGCAAGCTGCAGGGCACCGGCTCGGCGTGGTGCAGCACCGCACGCCGCTTCCACAGGAGTTCACGAAGGCCGGCGCCAAAGTGTGTCAGACGCCGCGTGAAGTCGCAGAGAACGCCGAAGTCGTCATTCTGATGGTGCCCGATACCCCTGACGTGGAGCGGGTACTCTTGGGCACCGGCGGTGTCGCCGAGGGACTGAAGCCGGGCACGCTCGTGATCGACATGAGCTCCATCGACCCGATCGCCACGCGGGCGTTCGCCTCTCGCATCCTTGAGCTCGGCTGCGATTACGTCGATGCGCCCGTATCGGGCGGCGAGGTCGGAGCCAAGAACGCGGCCCTCACTATCATGTGCGGCGGCTCACCCGAGGCCTTCGCCAAGGCGCTGCCGCTCCTGGAACTGATGGGCAAGAATATCACGCACGTCGGCGGCGTCGGCGATGGGCAGGTGGCCAAGGTCGCCAACCAGATCATCGTCGCCCTGAACATCGAGGCCGTAAGCGAGGCTCTGGTCTTTGCCGCCAAGGCCGGGGCCGATCCGGCCAAGGTGCGCGAGGCACTGCTGGGCGGCTTCGCCTCCTCCCGCGTGCTGGAAGTGCACGCCGAGCGCATGATCAAGCGCACGTTCGAGCCAGGCTTTCGCATCGAACTGCATCAGAAGGATCTCAACCTTGCACTCTCCAGCGCACGGTCGCTCGGGATGGCACTGCCGAACACGGCAATGGCCCAGCAATTGTTCAGCGCGTGCGTCGCGCGCGGCGGCAAGGCATGGGATCACTCTGGCATGGTTCGCGCGATCGAGGCACTGGCAGAATGCGAGCTGGCCGAGTAACTTGGGGTAAGGGTCATCTTACAGCACGGTAGTGCGCGGGTTAGACAACCGGCGCGCGCCGCTCGGGCCTGTCAACTCCAGGAGGTCGCCGTGCCGCTTACTTCAATCAGACCCGCCAAGCTGGCGGATGCGGTCGCCGACCACATACAGGAACTCATCCTGGAAGGAGCGCTGCCACCCGGCGAGCGGCTTCTGCCTGAGCGCGAACTGGCCGTGAAGCTCGACGTTTCACGGCCTTCCCTGCGCGAGGGGCTGGAAAAGCTCATCGAGCGGGGACTGCTTGAGACGGATGCGAACGGGGCGTGCTACATCAGCAAGTCCATCGGCAAGTCGCTGCGCGACCCGCTGCTGCTCCTGTTCGATAATCCGCAGGGTCGCTTCGACTGCATGGAGTTTCGCGCGGCCGTCGAAGCCGAGGCGGCGCGGCTGGCGGCGCAGAGAGCCTCATCGGTGGACCGGGCGACCATCGAGCGGCACTTTCGCGCCATGGAAGCGGCGCACGAAGCCGGAGATGTGGCAGCGATCGCCGGGGCGGACGGCGACTTTCACTTCGCGATCTATGCCGCCTCTCACAACGTCATGGTGCTGCAGGTGATGCGCAGCCTGGAGGACATTCTGCGCTCCCACGTCCACCTGAACCGCCAGAATCTTTTCGAACATCGGCGGGCGCCCGAGGCGCAGCTGGCCGAACATCGCGCCGTGTTCGACGCGATCATGGCAGGCGATCCGGACGAGGCGGAACGTGCTGCCCGCCAGCACATGGTCTCAACGATGCGGACGCAGCGCGAGATCCATGAAGAGGAACAACGGCTGATGAGCGCGACGCGCAGGCTGGCGCGGCATGAACTGCTGGCCCCTGCCAAGGGGCGCGAGCGGGCGCCCAAAGCTGCCGCTCGCTAGCGCGGCGGCGTGTAGACATCCTCTCGGGTCAACGTGTTGAGCATCGGCTCGCCCGCCTGGAACCGCCGGATGTTCTCACAGATTATGTCGAGAGAACGCGCCGTTCTATCAGGAACCTGAGGCGTAACATGAGGTGTGATGAGGACGTTGGGTGCGTCCCACAATCTGCTGTCGGCAGGTAAAGGTTCGATCTCGAACGTGTCCAGACCGGCGCCGGCGATCCGCTCTTCGTACAGAGCCTGCGTCAACGCGGCCTCGTCGATGACCGGACCTCTCGCCATGTTGATAAGGTAGCCTTTGGGCCCAATCAGATCGAGCTCGCGTGCGCCGATCAGATGATGCGTCCTGTCCGACAAGCCGAGGGCAAGAACAACGAAGTCGCTCCGCTCGAGGAGATCGTCGAGAGTCTGGTCCGCATCGGCGCTGTACATTTCGTCCACGCCTGCCGGCGCTTCAGTGGCCCGCCTCCGATAGCCGAGCACCCGCATTCCGAATGCCTTCGCCCGTGTGGCGAGTTCCTGCCCCGTGTTGCCCATGCCCACGATGCCCATGGTGCGGCCGTAAAGTCCCCGCAGATCGTTCTGCCCCGCCACGCCCCACTGATGCGCCCGCTGCGCATCGAGAAACGCGGGATAGCGGTAAGCCAGGGCCAGTGCGAAGAACATGGCATGTTCGGCAAGCACCGGCGCCGAGCGTCCGGCCGAACCGGTCACGGTCAAACCGTGGCGCATGGCTTCAGGCCGCGCGGCCCGGTTCAATCCGGCATGATCGATGTGGATCCAGCGCAAGGACGCCTCGCGAAGGACCCATTCTTCGGGATCGGCAGCAAGAAGCGCCACATCCGCGCGGGACAAGGCCTCTGCGAAGCCGTCGCTCTGCGGGTTGGCGAAGCGCAGAACCGTCGCTCCCTCCAATGCCTTTTCAAGGCGCGCCCAATGCCCCGCCTGATAAGGGAGCGTGGTGACGACCGTGTGCCCGTTCATCGCCCTTTCTCCGCTCACGCCGTGGCTGCGGGCAGGACGACCGCTTCGAAATACTTTACCGGCGGCAGATCGACCCAGCTGTAGCCCTCACCATCACACCCGGACAAGGTCAGCGTACTGCCATCCACCAGAAGCCGGACTTCACCGGCTGCGCGGTGGATACCCAGTCGCAAGCCATGCAGCGCAGGCGGCTCCTCGTAGGCGCTTTGCCGCTGACCGGCATAGTTCACCACGTGAACCACGCGCTCGCCAGCGCCCCGGTCCTTGACGCGCAGAGTTATCTCCACCGGACCCGCACCAAGAAGCTTCACCGGCGGTTGCGATGCCGCGCCGACAAGCTGCGCGACAAGCTCGCGATGTTCGGGCAATCCGTCGCGGAAATAGAGCCACTCCGGAAGCCAGGGCAGGTAGTGCGTCCGCCCCGCGCCAAAGCTCTGGCTGACCACGCCCGGATTGCTATCGGGTTCGAGCTCATCGAAGCAGAGTTCCGGCGGGCCATACTTCGGCTGCGGCAGCAAGGTGAGCATGCACCCCGCGGCGTCGCGGCGATCCGCATGCCAGTACCACCCGTCCAGGTGCAGGAGACGAGTGTGCGGAAAGTCCAGTTCGTCCTCGCCGATGCGCACGTAAGTCTCAAGGGTGCTGGCAGCATGGCTCACCCGCGTCACCGGCAAGCTCCTTAGCGCGAACTCGTCGCGCTTGCCGCCATGCTCGTCATAAAGGCCGGTCTCGCCAGTTGCGATCAGCGTGCCGCCTTGCGCCACGAAGGCATCCAGAACGGCTGCTTCGGCATCGCTGAGGCAAGTCGTGCTGGGGAGCAGGATCGCGTCATATTGCGCCAGCTTTGCGGCGATGTCGGCATCGCCCATGACCTGATCGCTTACGAAATCGAAGGGGATGCGCGCTTCCAGCAGAAGACGATAGGCACCGCGAAATGCGTTCGTGCGCAACTTGCCGGTGGCCGTCGCGCCCGCATGCAGATCAGCCGCCCGCGAGTGATAGAGTGCGACTTTGGCGCCGGAGACGGTTCCGGTCAGGTGCTGCCCGTTGCGCGCGTGCCAGTGCATGAATTGGCGGACCGGCTCCAGCGGCTCGGTGTTCTCCTGATCGAAAGTGCCGAACAGGTAGTAGTCGATCTGCGCCCCGCCGGCGATCTGCTGCCCCAAGCGGAGCAGATGATTGTGCGGCGTTTCCGATGCATACCGCCACTGATAGTCGAGGAAGTTGGTCGATGCGCAGGAGTAAGGCTTCCCCCTTCCTATCGATGCGGCCCAGCGCGTAAGCTCTCCGGGTTGGTGGGGCCACTCGGGCGCCGGACGGCTTACCGCGCGCTGTATTTCCAGGCGCATGAAGTCGTAGCTTCCGTGGCCATTGCCCATCACCCCCGTCTCAGGCCGCAGACGCTTGACGGTGTCGTAGAGCTTCTGCGACGCCGCCCTGCTGGTCCGCTTCTTGAACTCCAGATAATCGGCAAAAGCCGGGTCGCTGAACTCTTCGCGAGTGGGAAGAGCGCGCCCGAACATCTCCTGAAAGCCCGTCTGGCAATTGCGGCAATGGCAGATCCCGCGATAACGGCCGCTGTAATCCACGGGCTGATAGCCGGTCATGTTGAAGAACACGCCGTCCAGATCATAGCGCTTCAGTGCCTCGTCCAGAATGCGGTGGGCGTAGTCATGCGCCCAGCCCCCATTCACGCACGCCTGATAGGTGCCGTTGTACTCCTGCGGTTCGCCCGCTTCATTGTGCACGAACCATTCCGGATGCGCCTCATAGGCGACGCGGGTGCCCTTCGAGAGGTCGAAGCGCCCGATCATCCGCAGCCCTTCGGCCCTGGCGGCCTTCAGCATATCTCCGGTGAGATCGCGCGTGAGCAGAGGATTGCGGGCCTGCAGGGGTAGCTCGGTCGGGTAAAAGGCAAAGATGCCGCCGACGTTGAAGGTAAGCGCAGTCGCGCCGAATTCGCGAACCTGCCTCGCCAGCGCCAGAGGATCGAGACCGGCGTCGATCAGGCGCAGGTTCGTCTGCACGATGCGGTACGGCTGCTCCCACCAGGGCGTGCCCTCGGCCTGCATCATTTCTGCTCATTCCCTTCCGAAGCGAACGGCACAGCGGCGTCTTCTAAGCCACTGCGTGCTGCGATGACCCGTTCCGTACGATTGGTAAGTTTTTTTGTCCATATGCCTCTCGACGTCTGGCCCGGGCCTTTCAGCTGCGATAAGGCTGCTCCAGCAAAAGAACAGGCGAGGACCTCGCCGACAAGGTGAGAGACGAACTTGACGTACTTGACCGAGTTCCGCCTGAACTGGCGCTCCGTACTCGCCACATTCATCGGCATATCTACAGGGTCGGCACTCAGCCACTACACCATGAGCCTGTTCGCGCCCGAACTCATCAAGGAGTTCGGCTGGTCAAAGGCGCAGTTCGCCCTCGTCGGGTCCTTGCCGTTCGTGACGATGCTGCTGACCCCCTTCATGGGGCGTTTCGCTGATCGGGTGGGCGCACGTATTGCCGCTATCGTCGGCTTCGTGTCCATGTCGCTCGGCTTCTTCGGCCTCAGCGCGATGACGGGCAACATATACGAGTTCTTCGCGATCTGGCTGGTGCAACACATCTTCGGAGTGCTGTCCACGTCGCTCGTTTTCTCCCGGATCATCGTCGAAAGGTTTGACAAGGCGCGGGGTACCGCACTGTCGCTCCTGATGATGGGGCCACCCATTACGGGAGCGGTCGCGGCGCCGCTGCTGGGCATGCTCATCACAGATTACGGTTGGCGGTCAGCCCTTGTCGCGCTGGGCATAGTTTCTGCCTTGGGTGGCGTGACTTTTACGGTGATGCTGGGGCGGCGGTCCCGCTCGGGCAAGGCCGGGGCGGAGCCAAAGCCAGTCCCGCCCAAGCTCAGCCGGGAAGAACTGAGCACGCTGGTGAAAAACCGGACCTTCCTCCTCCTGGTCGGCGGCATGTTCCTCATCAACGTGCCGCAGGTGTTCGCTGCGTCGCAGATCAAGCTGATCGTGCTGGCCAATGGCGTGCCGGATACGCTGGCGACTTGGATGGTGTCCCTCTACGCGGTGGGAGTGATCATGGGCCGGCTACTGTTCGGCCTCGCTCTTGACCGTGTCAGCGCGCACATTCTGGCGCTTTTCGGGCTGAGCCTCCCGGCAATCGGCTATGTCATACTTGCCGCGCCTATCAGCCTGGTGTGGCTTCTTGCCTTCGCAGTCCTGATTATCGGCATCGCGCAAGGCGCCGAAGGCGATCTGGCCTCCTACATGATCTCGCGCCATTTCGACCTGAAGAACTACAGCCTAATCCTAGGATTTGTGAAGGCGGGCCTCGACGGCGGCGGCGCCCTGGGCGCGGTGATCCTGAGCTATACGCTGGCAGTAAGCGACAGCTACTCGCCCTTTCTTCTCTTAGTGGCCGTGACGACACTGTTGGGTGCGTTCAGCTTCTTTATGACTGGCCCGGACCGGAGCCGCAGCAAGCCGGTTATTCCCCTGGCGACAGAAGCGGTTTAGCTTCGGGCGCTAGGACAAAGCGCCTGCGGCTGGGGTCCGCCGTAGGCCCAGTCGAGCAGTTCGACAGTGTGGACCACCGGAGTGCCGGTCCGCGTACCGATCTGCGTCGCACAGCCGATATTACCGGTGACGATGACGTCCGAAGCCAGGCGCTCCAGCGTAGCGACCTTGCGCGCGCCGAGTTCGCCGGCGATCTCCGGCTGCAGGATATTGTAGGTGCCTGCCGAACCGCAGCACAGATGCGCGTCTGCGGGCGTGCGAACCTCGAATCCCGCAGCGGCAAGCAGCCGCTTGGGGGCGTCCGCGATCTTCTGACCGTGCTGCAGAGAGCAGGCGGCGTGATACGCAACGGTGATGCCCTTTGCCTCCGCCGTGGGAAGGTCCGCTCCGGCGAGAAACTCGGAAATGTCCATGGCGAGAGCAGAGACAGCCGCTGCCTTGTCCGCGTAGCGCGCATCCTCGCGCAGCATGAAGCCGTAGTCCTTGATCGTCGTGCCGCAACCCGACGCGGTGACGAGAATAGCCGCCAGCCCGCCGCGCTCAACCTCCGCGATCCAGGCATCGACATTGCGCCGCGCGGATTCCAGCGCCTGCGCCTCGCGTCCCAAATGATGGACGAGCGATCCGCAGCAGCCCTCTCCGCTTGCCGTGACAACCTCGTAGCCCAGTCTGGTCAGCAGCCGGACTGTGGCTTCCCGAATCTCGGGCTTGAGGACCGGCTCCGCGCACCCGCCAAGGAGCGCCACTCGGCCCCTGCTCTCGCCGCGCGCAACGGGAGCCTCTCCGCGCGCTTCGCGAGGCGTCTGCTCCGGCGCCAGTGCAAGCATGGCCGACAGCGGCTTCAGCGCGTCAGCCTTGGCCATCCAGCTTTGGAATGGGCGTCCGAATTTCGAGAGGCGGAGCGCAAGCCGGAAGCGATCCGGGTGCGGGAGCACATAGGCAAGCAGGTTTCGATACAGGCGCTCACGCAGGGGCCGACGATAGTTCTGCTCTATGTATGCGCGGGCGTGATCGACCAGGTGCATGTAATTCACGCCGGAGGGGCAGGTTGTCATGCAGGACAGGCACGACAGGCAACGGTCGACGTGCTTGACCATTTGCGGGGTCGGCTCACGCTCGTTCTCGAGCATGTCCTTGATGAGGTAGATGCGCCCCCGGGGGCTGTCGAGCTCGTCACCCAGAAGGACATAAGTGGGACAGGTCGCCGTGCAGAACCCGCAGTGCACGCACTTGCGGATGACAGCCTCGGAACTGGCCATGGCCGGGTCTGCAAGTTGCTCAGGCTTGAAGGCGGTTTGCATCAGAAACGTCCGGTCTCGAAAATACCTTGGGGGTCGAAGGAACGGCGCACCCGCTCCTCCAGAGCTGCGACGCCCACAGGCGCGGGGTGGAAGGCAGGTGTTTCGGCACGCAACGCCGGGTCAGCGCGCACCAGAGTGGCATGGCCGCCAGCCTCGCGCGCGGCGGTGCGAAGCGTCGCGCTTTCACCCTCGACCACGGCGCAGACCAGTCCGCCGCCCCAGTCGAGCAGGTACCGGCCACCCATTTCGCGCACCCGCCGCGCGATGGCCGGTCCGGCCGTGGGCGGAACGCTGATACGCCATAAAGGGCCGGTGCCGAGCGCGGTCACGTTCGTAACCTCTTTCCACAGCCGCGCGGCGAGAGGCTCCGGCAGGCGCTGGACCTCCCCCTCGAGGCCCAGCAGCGCTTCGAGCTGAAGAGCGCGAGCCGCGACCGAGGGCCGTACACCTTGCAGGCGAAGCAGCGTGACCGTGCCGACTTCCGGATCGCCGATGACGTGTGCCGCCGCCGCTACTTCTGCCGGTGAGCCGAGCGCGCGCGCCATGACGGCAACTGCGCGATCATCCGGCAAGTCCCGCAGCGCGAGGGTCAGTCGCTCAGGGGGCTTGGGCAAGACTTTCAATGTCAACTCGGTCAGGACCGCAAGCCGCCCCCAGCTGCCCGCCATGATCTTCGGCAGATCATACCCAGTGACGTTCTTCACCACTTTGGCCCCGCCCACGAAGGCTTCGCCACGACCAGAGACCGCTTTGAAGCCCAGGAGGTGATCGCGCGCGCTCCCGCTGGTGAGACGCTGCGATCCGGCCACACCGGCTGCCACGACGCCGCCTATCGTAGCCGCTCCTTCGTCCATGCCGTAAACTGGGCCATGGTCGAACGGATCGAAGGCGAGAGCCTGCCCCAGCTCGTTCAGCGCCGCTCGCACGTCGGTCAAAGGCGTGCCGGGCAGGACCGTGAGAACCAGCTCCGGCGGGTCATAGTCGACGATCCCGGACAGCCCCCGCATGTCCAGGATACGCGCCGGCTGAACGGGCTTACCGAACCCTGCCTTGGTGCCCCCGCCGCGGATCTCGACCGTATCCTTCGCCTCAAGCGTGTTCAGCACGCATTCGCGCACATCCTCTGCCGTGGAGGGCTGCATCGTGATCGTCATCGCTTCAGAACCGCGGCAGTTCGGGGAACGGCAGATTTCCGGCGTGGACATGCATGCGCCCCAGTTCGGCACAGCGGTGCAAGGTCGGGAACACCTTGCCGGGGTTGAGCAGCTGTTCAGGGTCGAACGCGCACTTGATCCGCTGCTGGTGTGCCAGATCCACCTCGGAGTACATTTCCGGCATGAGGTCGCGCTTCTCCACGCCCACGCCGTGTTCGCCCGTCAGCACGCCACCCATCTCGACGCACAGGCGCAGGATGTCGTTTCCGAAGGCCTCCGCCCGGTCCAGTTCTCCGGGCTTGTTGGCATCGTACAGGATCAGAGGATGCAGATTGCCGTCCCCGGCGTGGAAGACATTGGCGACGCCAAGCCCATAATGCTCCGACAGCTGCCGCATCCTGTCCAGCACCTCAGGGAGGCGCCGGCGCGGGATAGTCCCGTCCATGCAGTAATAGTCAGGCGCCAACCGTCCTACCGCCGGAAACGCGGCCTTTCGGCCTGCCCAGAAGGCGGCGCGCTCTTCCTCGCTGCGGCTGATCCGCGTCGAGACGGCGCCGTGCTTTTGCGCAATGCGCTCTACCTCCTCGATCAGGTGATCGCACTCGGCCGACGGCCCGTCGAGTTCGACGATGAGCAAGGCATCGACGTCGAGCGGATAGCCGACCTGAACGAACGCTTCGGCAGCGTGGATCGCCGGGCGGTCCATCATCTCCATGCCCGCCGGAATGATGCCACTGCCGATCACCTCGGCCACGCATTCGCCAGCACCGACGACGGTGGAAAAGCCGATCAGCAACGCGCGGGCCGTTTCCGGCTTCGGCAGGATGCGAACGGTGACCTCTGTGACGACGCCGAGCAGGCCTTCCGAGCCGACCATCAAACCCAGCAGGTCCAGCCCCGCCGGATCGAGGTGCCGGCCTCCCAGGCGGAGCACTTCGCCGTCCATCAGCACCATTTCGATGCCGAGCACGTTGTTGGTCGTCAGACCATACTTCAGGCAGTGCACGCCGCCCGAGTTTTCGGCCACGTTGCCGCCAATCGAGCAGGCAATCTGGCTTGAGGGGTCCGGCGCGTAGTAGAAGCCGCGTTCCTCCACTGCGCGCGTGATCGCCAGATTGGTCACCCCAGGCTGCACGACCGCGATGCGATCCTCATAAGAGATGTCGAGGACGCGCTTGAACTTGCCCATCCCCAGCAACACCGCGTCGGCGAGCGGCAAAGCGCCCCCGGACAGCGACGTTCCCGAGCCGCGCGGCACAACCTTCACACCATGGGCATGGCACCAGGCGAGGACAGCGGAGACCTGCTCCGTCGTTTCGGGCAAGACGACCAGCATCGGCGCCTGCCGGTATGCCGTCAGCCCATCACTCTCGTAAGGGCGAAGCTCGTCAGGATGGTCAATCACGCCTTCGCCAGGCACGATCGCGCGCAAGGCCCGCGCGATCTCGGCGCGTCTGCCGATGACACCGGCATCGGGCTCGGGCATGCGCAATGTCACGACATTCACCTCACGTAGTTCGCTGCGAAAGCCGAAATCGGCGCAAAGCCATCTCTCCGCAAGCGAAAAGCGGCGCGCTTGGACAAAATAGTTTACCGCATCGCGCTCAAGGATCGGGAACGTAGCTGGCCTGTTGTGCCAGCGTGATGTCGCGGGCGATGGCTGGTCGCAACAAGGCCCAATGAAACAGGTTGTCGTCGGTGCGCTGGTTGTCGGGCGGATTGTAGTGCGCCAGCGGCATGTCCTTGTAAATCGGCCTTGTGATCGCTGCGACCGTGTCCCAGTGGGTGAGTGACCGCTGGAGATGTGCGATTGCCGCGGCCTTCTTCGCGGGATCGCCAGACTGTCGGTACATCTCCAGATCCACTGCGCCCCGCAACTTGGCAGCGTAGTAGAGCCCCAGGTTGGCCCATGTCTTCACATCGGCCACTTCGTACATCAGCGAAGTGTCGTCGGAGGCGTCGATTGCCTGCACCAATTGGAGCGCACGTGCATTCTCATCCTCAAGACGGTTGGCCAGGTCCAGCGGCGTCACCTGCCCAGTCTGTGCTGTCGCGCCCATTCTCAGCAAGGCAACATAGTCCTTTACCGACAACCAGTTCGCCAGAAGGGGCTTTTGCTGGATGAGGCGGTCGACGGACTGGGGCTCCAGCCCGTTGCGCCCCAGGACCATCATGCCCTCACCGTAGAGCGTGAAGTCCCAGGTGAAGTCCGTTGCCGTCGCGAAGTGCAACTGCGTGGAGGATGCAAGCGCATATGCATCGAGCAGGGGCCGCGCCTGTTCTCCATAGCGGCGGACAAAGTCCTGTCGGAACAGATCGTCGGACGTGTCAGGGGCATAGAGGAGGCGCCCCCACAGCTTGTAGAACAGCCACTGACGCTCGAACGCATAGCGCCAACTGACATCGGCACCGTCGACGGTGAAGTAATCCTTCGCGGGAATGTAGTTTTCAGACCCGACGAAGTAGCCGCCTACGTAGGCTGCATTGGCGTTCTTGCGAATGTGCTCGCGGATGAAGCCGGGGACGCCCCAGCGTAGGGCGTAAAAGTCCTCGTTGCGGGCCATCCAAGCCACTTTGTAATTCGCCGGTGGCGGATCGAAGTACGCGTCGTTCAGCGGCCCTCCATGTGTCTTTACGAGCGTGGTGCTGGAATGGGCATGCGACCAGTTGAACTTGATCTCCAGCCAGACAGGGTCGGGGAAATCGTCCAGACCCTCAATTGCCCTGCGGGTGAGCCGCTCGGTTTCGACACTCGTGGAGCCACCCTGGCCAAGATCGGACGAAAGCGGCGCGCGAAAGATCATTTTTGCCGGCCGCTTCGCTGCCCGCATGCCGGCGATAAAGGTCTCGTCGATCCAGGCCTGACGTTCCTGCGGCGTCATTCCTCCCATCTGCTCGGCAAGCGTGAAGCCAAGGCCGGTTAGGTCAGGATACTCATTCAACACCTGCGTCACGCTCTCACGCGTGTAGCGCTTCACCAGTTCGCTGGTCTCCCCCGTCCCTTTGTAATTGGGCCAGAAGTTATTGCCTTTCAGCTTATGCGCCTTCGCGAACTCGGGGCTGACCAGCACGTTCCAGTTAACGACGTACGTTTCAATGCCCCGAACCTTGGCCATGTGGAAGATGGCCTTGTAAAGCTTGCGCCACTCGGCAAGTTCCGCATCGGAGAAGCGGCTTGCCTCAGGGAAGTTCTTTGCCCGGATCATGTACGGGAACGGATGCAGGTTCCACAGCGTCAGCGCATTGAACCGGTTCTGCACCATCATGTCGAGAAAGGCTTCCCAGTAACGGGTGTCCCTCACCGTCTCGTAATGAAGGTCCAGAGCAGAGCTAGACCGATAGGAGTCCCACGGCAGGTTGAACTTGATCGCACGGAAGGGCAGCGCCGGCGCCTCTTCGGCGGACGAAAGCCGATCGAGCGCCGTACCATTGCCGATCTGCTCAGCCAGCGACAGTGCCCCGTAGATCAAGCCAGCACCGTCCCCGCCGGAAACCGCGATGGCGCGCTTGTATGCCGCGACGCGGAAAGCCTCGCGCTTCAGGGCACCCGGCGTGACGGCAAGGGAAACGGTGAAGTCACCCTCGCCCTCCGGTCTCGCGACGACCCGATGCCCTTGCGAGCGCAAGGTTGAGGACAGGCGCGCTGCTGCATAGCGCGCCTGCTCATCCGCTCGATCGAAGCGGATAACGACCGGATCGGCAAAAGCCGGCATCGCTACAAGCCAGGCGCAGGCCAGCGCTACCAGCCATGCCCTCAAATCCAAAACCTTCATCTGGATCGCCCCCAAGCGAGCCGCAGCCTACTTTGCGGCCGCTCCGGATTGCGCGGGCTCAAGCACGACCAGGTGAAGCGCGTTGGCGGGAAGATCGATCGTCAGGTTCTGGAGCGCCTTGGGCTGAACGACAGTCTCACTCACTTTCTGCAGGTTCGCCGTCGCCGGATCGGCCCAGTAGTTGCTCGTCTTCGCATCGATACGGAACATCTGCTGCCGCACGGGCTTGCCCGCAAGGCTGGCAGGCAGATCGCGCATGTTGATGTTCACGCGATAGTTCTGCGCGTTTGTATGCTGATAATTCCACACCATGATCGCGGCGCCGGTGCCGTCTTTCGTGGCGATGGAATACACCCCCTGGCCATCGGTCAACGCATCAGACGTCGCAGCAACCCGCTCCTTCTTGAGCTTCGACATCATTTTCAGCGTGTTGCCGTAGGGCGTGAATGTATCTGTCGGAGGCGGAACACCCTCCCCGACACGCGTGACAAGCTGGTCCTTGCGCTCCTCGGTCTTGTGCCTCACCACCCAGTTGAACGGATAAGTGCCGGGCTGATCAAGGAACCAGTAGATGAGCGATGGAACGCCTGCTGCGCCGATCAGATAGTCCGGCTTGGGGTCGTCCTTATTGTCGAACGAAGGCCCCGGATAGATGCCCAGTTCGGTGATCAGCCTGGGCGTCTTGCGGTCCAGACCATAGCGGGCGAACTCCTGCTCAAGGCGCTGCCGCTGGTTGGCCACTTCGCTGGGGTTACCCTTGTAGAAATGGTAGGCGCGCGGGCCGTTCGTGTCCGCATTGCCTTCGGGAAATTCGCCATATGCATGGTAGGAGATGAAGTCGATCCGCTTCTCGGGAGACTTGTCTGCCTTGTAATCGCTGAGAAAAGCACGCAGCCACGGCTCGTTGTACATCATCAGGCCCGGACCGCCGATTTCCAGCGGAATCTTGGGCTTTAGCTCTCGATTGATCTCGTTCACGGCCTCATAGTACGGCACGTAGTAGGCGTAGAGTTGCTCGGGCTTCAGAGCTTTGGCCAGATTATGGTCCGGCTCGTTGAAAGCCTCGATGTAACGGATATTCGGAAAGCGCTGCTTCAACTCGCGCATGATCGTCTTGACCACCGGCTTGATCTGCGCGGGCGTCGCTCCACGATCCCGCACAGCGACACGCGTGTCCATTACCACCAGCAGGTTGTCCGACAGCCGGCTGAGATCGCCCAGGTAGTCCAGCACCGGCTCATAGTTGTATGTGCCAGTCGCCTCATCATGGATGATGTGCGCATCGATCCAGACGCGATAGACCTGTCCGTGCAGCCCCTGCTCGTTCAGGAATTCCACGTCTGCGTCCCGCTGTTCCGCAAAAGTCGTGGGGCGGCTTACGTTGTTGTAGCGCTCCGTCCTGATCAGTTCGCCGCGTGACTTGGAGAAGTCGACGGCCACTGTTGCGGGACGTGCCTCGGGCCGGGCGCTTTGCTGGGGCTGCGCAGCCGCCGGGTATGTCGCTGCACCCAGCAGCAAAAGCGCAGCGGCGAGATTGTATTTCACTTTGCCTGACATGCCATCTCCACATCTCATTCGGAATCCCGCCACTTTGGGCGGTGAGTGCCGATTATGACTTGAACTCAGTGTGCTGCGCAGGACGGGTTTGCCGCCTTCGGCATCGCGACGAAGTTGACGCTGAGCGGCGCCAGAGTCACAGACCTGCTTTTGCCGCGCCTCGGCTCCAGCGAAGGCAGCTGGTCGTCCGCCGTCAGAGCCAGCGGCTTCCCGTTCAACAGCACGGTCCTGCTCTGCAGTTCCGGCGAGGTCAGCGCATACACCTCCGCACCGACTGGCGTGGCGAGAGTGCGGCTTTGCTGCTTCAGATTAAGCGCGATCAGCGAGACGCCGCCGTTCACGCCGCGCATACAGTGCGCATAAAGATGCAGACCCTCCTGCTGCTCGCCCGCATCCAGAACCTGCGTGCCCATCAGCCTGCGCCAGAGCACCGCAGCCCAATAGCTGGCGTTCGGATCCAGCGTCTTTTCGTCGATGATGCCATTGCTGCCGCTGATGAGGGCGTGGGTGAATGCTGCATCCAGCCCCTGTTTTGCCATGCGTGCGTGGAAGTCGACGTAGCGGAACACGTCGAGGAAGGTCGGCTGCCAGGTTAGGCCACCGCAAGCAGCGCCACCCGTCTCGGTCAACCAGATAGGCGCTCCGGGCGCATAGCGATCCCGTAGCTCCTTGTGTCGCTGCAGTTCCGCGTCCGGGCGCGAGAGCCAATCTTCCGAGAGCGCCTGGTCCGCACTCACCCCTTGCGGCGAAGTTGGCGGTGCGCAGCGCTGCGCGAGGGCCGGGTAGAAGTGGTAGGAGACGATGTCCACTTTGGGCATGGGATTGGCGGCGAAGTACTGCGCGCTGCTGGTGCTGATAGAGCCCACGCCGGGTATGCCCAGCGTAGCAGTCCCCGGACCGGCGAGCTTTACGTCGGGCGCAGCCTGCTTCATGAATCTGCTGAATGCCGCATAGTCGCGGGCGAACTCTTCGGGCGTGTGCCCCTTCAGAATGCGTGGAGGTTCTGGCGCATTGGGCTCGTTGAACAATTCGGCTGCATAGATCTCGCCGCCGATCGAGCGGGTGTAATCGAGCCATGGCTTTGCCATCAGCGGAGTCCATGCATGGGCGCCGTCCCGCACCCCAGGGCTGTTCGCGAACGATGTCACGATCTTGGCGTCGACGGCCTCGGCGAAATCGACCGCGCCTTTCCACGCCGGGCGCGAAAGCACGACGGTAAAGCCCTCGGGCGCCTGCTCGGGCGCAGGGCTGTCACTGTCGTGGAAGTAAACCGAGTTCGCCGTCGTGCCGCTGTAACGAATGTACAAGGGGGCCAGCGCGCTCGTAAGCCTGCGGAACTTCTCGGAGGTCAGATCCGTAGGCGCTCTGGCTTCGCGCACTGCGGAAAAATCGCGCGCTGCTCCCGTTTTCTGACTGGCCTTGTCTTTCTCAAGCTGATCGTAAGACTTCCAGGTCTCTCCACCGGTCAGGTGCGAGAACCCGATCTGGTAAGACTGAAAGCGTTCGTCGATGGTTCTGACCGGGGGATAGCTACGTGCATCAATGCGCACCGGCGCGTGCCCGGATGATGAGCCCGCGTGAGAGGTGCCAGCAGCTGCAAGCACCAGCACACTTGCGCCGCCGATCAGTCGCGTCACTATTCCCAGCATGTTATCCTCTCGCTCGTTCGTTCGAGACTGAATAGCACCCCTGAGGTTTTTGGTAAGACCTTTTTACCAAATGTGGTCTTATAGCATGATCGCCATCACCGTTGCCTCGCCACTTGCTCGGGAGAGACCTGAGGCGCGTTATTCCCGAAACTGCTGCGAAGGTAGGTCGCCAGCGCGGCTACGTCCTCGTCCGACAGCCGCTTGCCAAAAGGCTTCATGGTCGTTCTGCCCGAGGCGAACGGCGGGTCCGGCAGATCAGGGCCGTAGAGGATCACATTGATAAGCGAAGACGGATCTTCGGCCTGGACCAGCGCATTGCGCGCAAGCGGAACGCCGAGGATGCGGTCTCCCTTGCCATCGGGCAGATGGCAGGTGCCGCAATGCACGGTGTAGACGACTTCGCCCTCTTTCATCCTTGAACGAAACGCGGACCAGTCAGTCCTCGCCGGACCGGGCGCGACATCTCGCAAGTAAGTTGCGATTGCCTCCGCATCCGACTTTGTGAGGTGAGCGGTGGACTCGTAGACTTCCGTCATCGGGCCATGAACGACCGCGCGCGGGTTCTTGCCCGTGAGCAGGTAGGACTGGATGTCCTTGGCGCTCCATTCCTTCAGCCCATGCACGCCCGACGTCAGATCCGGCGCAGACCAGCGCCTGTACGCGCCGCTTGCCACCTGATCGACATAGACGCCGCCGCGCAGGTTTCGGCTCTCGTCCGGCGCTCCCAGCATGTTCCTGGGGGTATGGCACGCCCCGCAGTGCGCGACCGCCTCGACGAGATAACCGCCACGGTTCGACTGGGCAGAGCGCGTGTTGTCGGGCGTGTAGGGAGCGTCGTCGTGGAACAGGGTCTTCCAGAAATGGAGCAAGGCCCGATTGCCAAAAGGAAAGTCCATCTCATTCTCACGAGCGGGCTGTGCGACAGGCGCAACCGAGCGCAAGTAGAGATAAAGAGAGGCGATGTCCGGATCGCTCATCTTGGCGAAGGAAGTATAGGGAAACGCCGGATAGAGATGCGTCCCGTCTGGCCGAACACCATGCTTCATGGCGGCATGGAACTGTTCGTAGGTCCAGGTCCCGATCCCGTGGTCTTTGTCCGGAGTGATGTTGGTCGAAAACAGCGTCCCGAATGGCGTCACGAACTTGACGCCACCTGCGTAGGCTGCGCCGCCCGGCGTCGTGTGGCAGGCAGCGCAGTTGCCCACTTTGGCGAGATAGGCTCCGGCTGCTGCGCTGGCCTTATGTGCCTGCAAAGGGGCGGGAGCGGCGACCGCAACGGGTCGAAAGACATAGGCAGCCAACGCTGCCCCGGCCGCAAGCAGGACCAACAGGAGCCATCCCAGCCGTCGTGCCCAGGCCCCGAACCGGGATTTCGCGGGCAGCGGCGGCGTATCGGTAGTCACTGCTTCCCCTCGTCGGTTTTCGCCTCGTCGAAAGGCCTCTCATCGAAGGGGATGCCAGCCAGGCGGATCCAGTTCACGGTTCTCTCCCTCAGAAACGCCGCCGCATTAGGATGCTGGCTGGCCTGCCAGTTGATCATCGATCCCGTCATGTGCGCCATAAAGGCGTCGACAGCGGCAGGCTTGGGCAAGGCGGTCTCGGGCATGGCCCTGGCAATCATCTGCCGCAGCGCCTGCCCTCGCCGCTCTTCAAGACTGAGCAGGATCGGGTCGTGGATGTTCACGTTATAGCGGAACATGAAATTGGAGAACCGCTCCCGCTCCTTGATCATTCCGCCGATCAGCTCTGTGATCGCGATCAGCCCCGCAGCGCCGGGTTCCGGTGAGATCTGCGCGAGCCGCGCCTCGTACTGAGCAGCCATGCGGTCCATCAGAAGGCGCTTGATATCGTCAAGGGAACCGAGGCGCTGACTGATGGCCGCGCGTGAGACCCCCACCCGGCGCGCAATTTCGGACATCGTCAGGCCATGCGCACCCAGTTCGGTCAGCACTGCCTGTGTCGCGTCGAGGATCTGATCATCGGTGACCGACAACGGGCGTGCCATGAATTGAGTTTGCTTTCCTGATCAAGCCTGCGGGTGACGCCATGCTGATATGGCCTGTTGCGATTTCTATCAACCCTGTTACTTACAGAGGTGTAAGGAATCGCAACAGACGATTCCGTGAAGTGACGGAGAGCCATGTTGCCACTGCGCCCGACTGCGCGAAAACGAGGCGTCCTTCTGGGCGTAACGGCGCTGGCCGCGGCCGGAACTCTGGCTTATGCGCTCTGGCCGGCGCAGAGGTTATCCGCCGAAGGCGGGTCATTCGTGCGCGACGGTGAGGCCGGGTTCGTAGTCACCGATTTCGCCTATGCGCTCGGTCCGGATACCCAGGACACCAAGGCCTGTCCCAACGGCATGTCGTGGGACGTATCGCAGGCCTTCGCCGCCACTCCCGAAGGCAAGAGGCGGCCGGGCGAAGATGATGAAGCCTATGGCAAACGCCTGGAGGATGGCGGCAAGCGCCTTTCTGCGACGCCGGACGGCAAGAACTACTGCCTGCACCCCGAACTCGCACCGACCGACGTCCATGCTCAGGTTCTGGCCCACCCGGATGCAAGGGCCGACGGCATTGATCTGGACGGGAAGATATCCCGCTCGCCCGCCGATGCGCGGAGCGGCCGTCTGGACTTTGTCGGACGCGATGGCGCGAAAGGCGTGGACAATCAGTTCTGGCGGGCTGTCGGCTGCAACCGTTCATACCAGAGCGCCGGCCAGTCCAATGGCTTCGCGGTCGAGATGTACACCGGCTCCTGGGGTATTCTGTTCAAGCTGGCAGACGTCGACGATCTGCGTAACGACGACGACGTGGAAGTGGGCATCTTCGCCAACGCCGATCCCATTCAGCTCAGCCCCACGCGCAAGGCTCTCGAATATGCGACCTATGCGATGGATCAGGACCCCAGGTTTCGCGCGTCCACGCGGGGCCGGATTGTCGATGGGATGCTCACAACCGATCCGGTCGACGTCCGCTTCCATCATGTGGTGAACGGAATGTACCTGGAGCGTCCGCTGCGCGATGCGCAGATCAAGGCCACGCTCACTCCGCAAGGAGTCCTCAAGGGCTATCTCGCGGGCTATACCCCTGTCGTCGAGCTTTATGATTACCAGTTCGGGTTTCGCAATGCCAAGGATGCTGCGGGGAAGCCCTCTCCTCCAGGACGGATCCTGGGCTCCTCAAACGGCGCCGCGCGCGTCCTGGGGCATACCTGCCCAGGCATATGGCAATCGCTGCATCGATTGGCTGACGGCCATCCGGACCCCGCCTCAAGCGCCTTCACCTCCATCTCCACGCAATATCGCTTCGAGGCCCGGCCCGCCTTTGTAGTCGATGTCGAGACGCGGGGATCGAACGACAAGCTGGTGCGCAATGACTGACCGCGTTCTGTCTTCGAACCGCCTTCGCGGCGCTCTGTTGCGGCACAAGCGAGCCTTAGCGATCGGCGCCTTGGTGCTGGCGCTGGTTTTCCTGGCCGGTGCGCAATTCTTCGAGCCCTCGGAGCCTGAGCCGGTCGGAGGCCCGCCGATGGTGCGGCGCCTGACGGAAGAACAGTACCGTGCGAGCATAGCTGATGCCTTTGCGCCCGATGTCCCCATCGTTGGGCGCTTCGAACGGCCCGTGCGCGCCGAAGGCATGATTGCGGTTGGCACGGGGCAAGCCGGCATGTCGCCATTCGCCATCGAGCAATACGATGCCTCCGCGCAGACCATTGCCAGCACGGTACTTGGTGAGCGCCGCGCCCAGTTCCTGAAGTGCGGGCCGAAGAATCCGCAAGTCTTCGACCCGAACTGTGCCCGGTCGTTCCTTACGCAGAAAGGGCGGCTTCTCTTCCGCCGTGCACTTTCCGATGAAGAGGCCGACAAGTATGTCGATCTTGCGCGCAAGGCGGGACGGCAGCTCGGAAACTTCTACCAGGGCCTTGAACTGAGCCTCTACACCATGCTCGTCTCGCCGGAGTTCCTGTTCCGGGTCGAGCGCATGGCGCCCGCCGCGGATGGCGCTCACCCGCAGCTCGATCCGTATTCCAAGGCATCGCGGCTCAGCTTCTTCCTGACCAACTCCGCGCCTGACGATGAACTGCTGCGAGCGGCCGAAAGCGGCGAACTCGACAGTCGCGCGGGTGTGGACCGTCAGGTGTCCCGCCTGATGGCATCGACCCGGTTCGAAGGTGCAGTCCGTGCCTTCTTCGCCGACATGATGCAATTCGATCGTTTTGGCGACCTCTCCAAGGATCCGGAGATCTATCCCGCCTACAACTCCGATCTGGCGCAGGACGCACAGGAGCAGACCCTGCGCACCGTGATCGAGCACCTGATCACCGATGAGGGGGACTATCGGGACCTGTTTACCACCCGCAACACGTTCCTGACCCGCAATCTGGGCATCGTGTACCGCACGCCGGTGCCGCAGCGGGGCGAATGGGTGCCCGTGACCTTTTCACCTTCCGCAAACCGCGCCGGCATCCAGTCGCACGTGTCCTTCCTGGCCCTTCACTCGCACCCAGGGCGGACCTCTCCTACCTTGCGGGGCTATGCGGTGCGGCAGGTCTTCCTCTGCCAGGACGTTCCGGACCCACCGGCAAACGTCAACTTCACCGCTATCGAAGCCACCGCGCACAAACCGAACGTGACGGCTCGCGACCGGATCTTCCAGCATGCCACCGAGCCATCCTGTGCCGGCTGCCACAAGGTCATGGACCCGCTGGGTCTAACGCTGGAAAACTACGACGGCCTGGGCACCTTCCGTCGCCATGAGAATGGCGCGCTGATCGACACGAGCGGCTCTCTCGACGGGACCGACTTCGACAGCACGAACGGGCTTGCCTCGGCGCTTCACGACCATCCGGAGACGCCGCGCTGCGTGGCCGAGCGCATGTACAAGTCTGCGGTCGGGCGCGATATTACCTGGAAGGAGCGCTACTACCTCGACTGGCTGATCTCCGGCTTCGAGGACGATGGCTACCGCATCCCGGCTCTGATGCGCCGTATCGCGACCAGCGCGAACTTCTTCACCGTCACTCGTCCTGCACCCGCCGGAACCCTCGCCTTCGGCGCGAGTGGCGGCAAATCACAAGGAGGCAAGCTATGAGCTGGTTATCTCGCCGGACCGTCCTGCGCGGCGCCATCGGCGGTGCTGCAGTGGGCGTTTCCCTGCCGCTGCTCGACTGCTTTCTGGACAACAACGGCAAGGCGCTGGCCGCTACCGGGCAGCGGATCCCTGTTCGCTTCGGGACATGGGTCTGGGGTTGCGGTTTCATTCCGGAAAAGTGGATCCCTGCCAGCGTCGGGTCGGAATACCTGATGCCGGCCGATCTCGCGCCGCTTGAGCCCTACCGTGACAAGTTGGCCCTGTTCAGCGGCTTTGACGTGAAGCTGGACGGCGTGGCAAACAAGCCGCACATCACGGGCTGCCTCGGCCTGCGGACGGGCATTCCCGTGCCCAATGAGGACGTGAAGGCGCCCACTCTGGACGTGCTGATCGGGCAGGCGATCGGCAAGGACACGCGCTTCCGGTCGCTGGAGGTTTCGACCTGTGGCCTCAAGAAGTCATACTCCTACCATGCGGCAGGATCACCCAATCCCAGCGAGACTTCTCCGGCGATGCTGTATCGGCGCATCTTTGGCGAAGGCTTCCAGGATCCGAACACTCTGGACTTCCAGCCAGACACCCGCATCATGGCCCGGCGCAGCGTGCTCTCGGCAATCACCGACGACCGGCAGAAGCTGATGCGCACAGTGGGCGCAAGCGACCGGCAACGGCTGGACGAGTACTTCACTTCCGTTCGCCAGATCGAGCAGCAGCTTGACCTGCAACTACAGCCCCCTGCCCCGGTCGAGGGCTTCACCCGGCCTGCGTCTCCCGAGGGCGACGGCGCAGGGTCCGAGATGGGCCAGGTCATGACAACGCACCGGATCATGGCCGATCTTCTGGCAAAGGCACTTCAGGTCAATCAGACGCGCGTCTTCAACGTGCTGTTCTCCGACACCGCCTCAAACCTGCGACGTGAGGGGGAGACCACTACTCATCACACGCTGACGCATGAAGAGCCGGTGGACGCCAGCCTCGGCTATCAGAAGGAACACTCCTACTTCGCCACCGAAAGCATGGTTGCGTGGAAGGAGTTCCTGGATGCTCTGGATGCCATACCAGAGGGCGATGGCACCCTGCTCGACAATTGCCTGGTACTGGCGCACTCGGACTGCTCAATCGCCAAATCGCACGCGGTCGAGGGCATACCGACGATGATCGCTGGCAATGCAGGCGGTGCGGTACGCACAGGCTATCACCTCGCCGGCAAGGGCGATTCCATCGCTCGGCTCGGCCTTTCCGTTCAGCAGGCGCTGGGTGTTCAGGTGGAGCGCTGGGGCCAGCTTTCGATGGAGACGAACCGGACTGTCACCGAACTGGTCGCCTAAAGGGACGGCAGCCGTCGGGACTAGCCCGGTCGCCGCGATCTGCGGGGCCATGGCCACTATCATGAGACATACGTGCGTCTCGACGGTCAGTGGCTCGTCAAGAACTTGCGTATAGCCCGGACGCGTGTGGAAGCCTGACTAGCTCTCAGTGCAGCATCTGCTGCAAACCCCGCGCAACGCAATGCTCGGCATGTTCCGCCACTCTGACTTCCAGACCACTGAGATCGGTGATCATGGCGCCGAGCCACGGCAGGTAGGCGCTCCCGCCGGTGAGCGTCACGCCGAACTCGCACACGTCGTGACTTAGCTCTGGTGGCGTTTGCGCGAGGCAGTCCTTTACCGCCTCTATGATGGGGCGCGCATGTTTGCGGACGACTGGATCAAAGTCGGAGGAAGGCAGCGTCAGGACGGTCGGCAGACCGCTTCCCAGGCGCCGCCCCTTCAAGCTGACGAGGGAAGCGGCATCGTCGGTACCGGTCGCAGACAGCTCCAGCTTGACGCGCCGCGCGGTTTGCGCGCCGATTGTGACCCGGTGCTCCATGTGCACATGATCGGAGATCGCGCGATCGAGCGCGTCCCCTCCTACCCGGACGGTCTTGCGCACGGCAACGCCGCCGAGCGATATGACGACGACTTCGGTGGTGCCCGCACCGCACTCGATCAGCATCGACGCACGCGCCTCTGCGATGGGCAGACCCGCTCCGATCGCAGCCGCCATCGGCTCGCTCACAAGACGCACCCGCCCGAAACCGCCCTCCTCGGCAGCGGTGAGAAGCGCACGGCGCTCAACCTCGGTCGCGTCTGCGGGGATCCCGATCAGAGTCGGGCCTGCCCGCAGCCTGCTCCTGCCCACCACCTGGCGGCGTGCATACGTGAGCAGGGCGCAGGCGGCTTCGAGATCCTGGAGAACGCCCCGATAGAGCGGCCGTTGAACCTTCAGCCCCTGGGGCGTGCGGTCCAGCATCAGCTGTGCTTCCGCACCGGCGGCGATCAGCGTCGAAGGCGTTGCCCGGTGATCGAAACAGCAGACTGACGGCTCATCGAGAAGCACGCCATCCGCCGCTGAGATCACCCTGATGTTTGCCGTGCCGACATCGAACGCCAGTTGCGGTCTCGCAGACCAGGAAAATAGCCGTTTCATGGCAACATCAAACGCCTGCAGCCTGCCGGTCGCCTGCGGCCTCACATGGACTTGCCTGCGCGACTTTGACGATTGTCAGGCTCCGTTCCGCGCCGCTGCGGTCGGGCCACATGATCGACGCGCCGGTGCGCATTCCGATCAGACCGGCACCCAGCGGAGTCAGGATGGAAATGCGATTGGCAGCGGTGTCCGCCTCTCGCGGATAGACGAGTTGCACCGTACGCGATACGCCGCGTGCATCGTCGACGAACTCGACTGTCGAGCCCATCGTGACCACATCTTGCGGCACTTTGTGCGGCGGATACGTCTTTGCCCGCAGGATCTCGTCCAGCAGCAGTTCGGTCGTGAGAGGGTGCCGCTCGCGATTGCCCATCGCCAGGTCAGCCAAGGCGTCAGCCTCTGCATCGATCATATGGATCTGCGGTTTTTTGCTCTGTCTGCTCATAATAGCGCTCCGAAGTCGAAGTCCTGACGGCGCTTTCGCCGTCGACCCGAGGCCCCGAGTCCGGGCACATCGGTCCGGGACTCGGGGCTAGGAACCTGCGAGCAGTTGGCCCCAGTCTGAGCGGAACAGGCATTTGTGGAGGTTCATCTTGGATTGGAGATGGGCTTGCAGGTGTAAGAAGTCAATGCAGCCGGGCTCGCCGATACACCGGCCTGTTCTGCCCGTCCTGGTGGCGGATGATCATTGAAGGTGTTAGGCGCGCGCCTCGTGAAACTCGAACGAGAAATGCTGCGATGATCCAACCCTGCCCGACCTTCAAAGACAATCTTGAGCAGTTGCCCCCTGTGGACGGAGTGCGGCGGATCGACCTTGTCGACGCTGACGGAACTGTCGTTGGCAGCATAGAAAACCAGCCGGGCAAGCAAGGTTCGCTCGCGGTGTACCAGTACCTCGGGCAGGTCTTCCCAGTGCTTGATGCGGAAGCGGCTGAGCACGGATTGGCGGTGTTCGGCGAGCATACCGCAGACGCACGCGACCGCCCTGGCGCGCATCCGAACGTGGACCGCCTGATAGCAATTGCCACGGGTGGTGCGCCTTTGACGATCGCGATCATCCGCGACTCTCTCTGACAGATCGCCTGGGCCCGTCAGCTGCCAGAGGCGGTCCAGGCCCTCGCCACGTCTGATCGCCGATATCGATCAATAAAATCATCTTTATCGGTTTCCCCGATGACTGGCTTCTCCATAGAACCTCGAGAGGTAACGATCTTCGGGGAGACTGGGCGGGATGAGAGGCTATTTCGTAATTGCATTGATAGCCTTTGCCAGCCTCGTCAGCCTGGCGGGAACAGCTCGGTCAGCCTCCCCGGCTCTCGCGCAGGAGGGCAAGAAGCATTTCATTCGCTGCGCGGCCTGTCACACGCTTAGCGCGGAAGCGCGGCAGATGTCAGGTCCGCACCTGCAAGGCATTGTCGGACGCAAAGCCGCCAGTGTGAAGGGCTTTGCTTACTCCCAGACCATGAAGGGCAAGACGCTTGTCTGGGATGAGGCGCATCTCGACGCCTTCCTGAAGGCCCCAAGAGAAACGCACCCCGGCATGTGCCTCACCTTCATGGGACTGCCGCGGCCTGAAGATCGCGCCGCGCTCATTGCCTATCTGAAGACGCCAAATTGACACAGCTCATTGGCGCAATCTCTGCGCCGCATACGCTCGCATATCGAAACAGGAGGAAGCACCCATGTTAAAGTCAGCAGTATCGCTGATGGCGATAGCCGCCGTCGGCCTTTCATCAGTCGCCTATGCCCAAGGCCCGTCAGAGCCCAAGCCGCCGTTGAAGGCGGAAGAGGCATCGGTCCCGATCGACAAGCCTGGCGCGACGAACGACTGGTGGCCCCGCACTCTCGACCTGACGGCCCTGCGCCAGCATGAAACCCAGGCCAATCCGTACGGCGCGGACTTCGATTATGCGAAGGAGTTCGCCACGCTCGACATCGAAGCGGTGAAGGCTGATATCCGAAAGGTGCTCACCACCTCGCAGCCCTGGTGGCCGGCTGACTACGGGCACTACGGTCCCTTCTTCATCCGGATGGCGTGGCACGGCGCCGGAACTTACCGCACCTGGGACGGTCGCGGCGGTGCAGATGGCGGCGAACAGCGCTTCGAGCCGCTCAACAGCTGGCCCGACAACGTCAGCCTCGACAAGGCCCGCCGGCTGGTCTGGCCGATCAAGCAGAAGTACGGCCGCAAGCTCTCGTGGGGCGACCTGATGGTCCTGACCGGCAACGTCTCCATGGAGGACATGGGCTTCAAGACGCTCGGCTTTGCGGGCGGCCGCGTCGATGCCTGGCAGCCGGACGTCGTGTTCTGGGGACCTGAAGCCAAGATGCTCGGCGATCAGCGCCGCGACGGCAAGGGCAACCTGAAGGGCCCGCTGGCGGCCACGCAGATGGGTCTCATCTACGTCAACCCGGAGGGCCCCAACGGCAACCCCGACCCGCTCGCCGCTGCAGCCGACATTCGCCGCGCCTTCAGCGCAATGGCCATGGACGATGAAGAGACCGCTGCCCTGATCGCTGGAGGCCACACCTTCGGCAAGGCGCACGGCGCTCACAAGGTCGAGGAATGCGTCGCGGGCGACCCTGGCGTTTCGTCCATCGAACAGCAGGGGCTTGGCTGGGCCAACAAGTGCGGCAAGGGCCACTCGGAAGACACGATCACCAGCGGCCTGGAAGGCGCGTGGTCGGCCAATCCGATCGCCTTCACCACGCAGTTCCTGGACAACCTCTACGGGTTCGAGTGGGAGAAGCACAAGAGCCCGGCCGGCGGCTGGCAGTGGCGGCCCACCGACGCCTCGGCAGCGAGCCTCGTCCCTGACGCTCACGTCAAGGGCAAGACCCACGCGCCGATGATGTTCACCACCGACATCGCGCTTCGTGAGGATCCGGGCTTTCGCAAGATCACGACGCGCTGGCGCGAGGACCCGCAAGAGTTCGCCAACGCCTTCGCCCGCGCATGGTTCAAGCTCACGCACCGCGATCTTGGCGGCCAGGCCCGTTATCTCGGCAACGACGCGCCTAGCCAGAGCTTCCTCTGGCAGGATCCGCTTCCCCAGGCCGATTACGCGATGATCGATGCGGGTGACGTGGCACAGCTGAAGTCGCAGCTGCTGGGCGCCGGGCTCTCGACCAGCGAGATGGTTCGGGCCGCCTGGGCCTCGGCATCGACCTGGCGCCAGACGGACATGCGCGGCGGCGCCAACGGCGCACGCCTAAGCCTCGATCCACAGCGCAACTGGGCCGTCAACGACCCGGCTGAACTGAAGAAGGTACTGGCAGCCTACACGCGCATCCAGAACGGTTTCAACAAGGGTCGCAGCGACGGCAAGAAGGTGTCGCTGGCCGATCTCATCGTTCTGGGTGGCAACGCGGCTGTCGAGCAGGCAGCACAGCGTGCCGGTCGGAAGGTGACGGTGCCGTTCACTGCGGGGCGCGTCGATGCCACGCAGGCGCAGACCGACGTGACGTCCTTCTCCTACCTGGAGCCGAAGGCAGACGGGTTCCGCAACTACTACAATCCGGCGAAGGCGGACTTCGGACCCGCTGAATCGCTGGTCGACAAGGCGGACCTGCTCGGGCTGACAGTTCCGGAGATGGCGGTGCTGGTGGGCGGCATGCGCGCGCTCGATGCCAACTCCGGAAAAGCAAGGCACGGCGTCCTGACCGACCGTCCGGGTACGCTGTCCAACGACTTCTTCGTCAACCTGCTGTCGATGGATACCGCCTGGTCGAAGTCGAACCGGGGACCGGGCCTGTACGAGGGCAAGGACCGGAAGACCGGCGCCGTGAAGTGGACGGCGACGCCCGTAGACCTGGTGTTCGGCTCGAACTCCGAACTGCGCGCGGTGGCCGAAGTCTATGCTTCGGACGATGCAGATCAGATGTTCACCGACCACTTCGTCCGCGCTTGGGCGAAAGTCATGGACGGCGATCGTCTCTGATCGAAAGCTCCTGTTTGTGACGGAGGCGGCGGAGCTTGGCTCCGCCGCCTCTTTCGTTTCTGCCAGGTTGCCGGTTTACGACTGTTCTTACGGGCAAGGCGGCTTCGGTTGTCATCCCAAGGGCAGGCACTATTAAGGGCTGCACGGCAGGAGACGGGTGTGGCCGCACGACGAGCGGGTTTTCGAGATGCAACAGTGTGGCTGGCAGAAATCGTCGGGCCGGACGCAGCCTATGTCAGGCTGGGCCTGGTCTATACGGTCGCGATTACGTTGCTGGCGCTGGCGACTCCCATCTCAGTGCAAGTCCTCATCAACAGCGTGGCTTATACGGCTGCGCCAACCCAGCTATGGACCCTCGCCGCCGTCCTCCTCATCCTCCTGCTGATCGTCGCGGGACTGAGCGCGCTGCGCGTCTGGGTCATGGCTCTTTTCGAACGACGGGTGTTCGCCCGGGTCGTGGCAGAGATCACCGTCCGGGCCGTTTACGCGCAGAACCCGTTCTTCGGCGACGAACGACGCACCGACCTGTTCAACCGGTACTTCGACCTGACCGTCGTGCAAAAGGCAGTGCCGAGCCTGGTTATCGGGGCCTTCACGATCCTGCTCCAGAGCGCGGTCGCGCTGGCCATTACGAGCTTCTACCACCCGTTCTTCCTGGCCTTCAATGCCATCCTGCTTCTGCTGCTGCTCATGGTCTGGCTGGTCTGGCGACGTGGAGCCATCACCGGCGCAGTAGCGCTCAGCCACGCCAAGCATGATACGGCCCGCTGGCTCGAAAGCGTCGGCAGTTCCAACGGCTTTTACAAGTCGAGCCGACACCTCAGCTTTGCCATGGATCGCTCCGAGGCGATGACCGAAGGCTACGTTGACGCGCATTGTCGGTACTTCCGCTACAGCTTCGCCCAGACGCTCTCGTTCCTGCTGATCTATGCCGTGGCCAGCGCCGCGCTGCTGGCACTGGGAGGCAATCTGATCCTGTCGGGGCAGTTGTCGATCGGGCAACTCGTCGCGGCAGAGCTGATCCTGTCGGGCGTGTTCTATGGCATATCCCAACTCGGCTGGTACCTCGACACGCTGTATGACCTGACTGCATCGTGTGAGGAGCTCTCACTGCTATTTGCCATCCCGCAGGAGCCGGTCGTGACGACCGGGCAAGGGCCCAAGGATGGCGCGGTCCGCCTGCGCGACGTGCGGATGCATGATGCGTGCTTCGATTTCGAACTGCGCTCGGGCGAGCGTCTCGTGGCCGCTGCGGAGCCCGGGGTGGAGCGCATGCTGACGATGCTGCTCAAGCGGCACGTCGCGCCCGACCGGGGCCTGGTGTCTGTGGGGGGAGCGGACCTCGGGTCCCTTGACATGTATCTGCTGCGCTCGGCCATCACCGTGCTCGATCGGCCCACAATCGTCGAGGTGACGATCCGCGAGTACCTCGCCCTCGCCGCGCCGGGCGCCTCTGCGGACGTCATGCTGGATGTGCTGGACCTGGTTGGTCTGGGCCAGCGGGTCGCCACCCTGCCGGCCGGATTGGACACGACCCTGGCGTCATCGGGCTGGCCGCTCACCATTGCCGAGGTGATGGAACTGAAGCTGGCCAATGCCCTGCTCAGCCGCCCGCGCGTCCTGATGCTGTCGCCCCTGTTCGACGTGATGCGTGTAGAGCGTCTGCGCCGCGTGCTCGATGGCTTGCGTGAAGCGGGGACCACGGTGCTTCTGTGCACTGGCCGTCCGGAAGCCATCGAACTTGATGGCTGGTTCTGGCTTGGCCGACAAAGCCAGCGCCGACTGGGAAGCCTGAAGGAGCTGCAGGAACTGCTCGACGGACGGGAGGCGGGCCATGCCAAGCCGGCCTGAGCACCTGTCGCACTTCCACACCCTGCGCAGTCTTCGGCCCCCGCGCGCTGCTCAGACGCTGGCCTGGCTTGTGGCGGCGGGCGTGGCGGCGGGCATCGCACTCCTGCTTCTCACACCTTGGGTGCAGACCGCGCAAGGCCAGGGAGAGGTCATCGCGCTGGACCCGGACGATCAGGCCCAGGCCGTCACCGCTTTGGTGCCGGGGCGCGTGGAGCAGTGGTACGTTCAAGACGGTCAGGCGGTCGAGCGCAATGACCCGATCGCCCGAGTGGTGGACGTCGATCCCAATCTCCTTGCACGCCTGGCTGCCGAGCGCGACCAGGTAGAA
The DNA here is from genome assembly GCF_040813635.1 of Novosphingobium rhizovicinum. NCBI lineage: Bacteria > Pseudomonadati > Pseudomonadota > Alphaproteobacteria > Sphingomonadales > Sphingomonadaceae > Novosphingobium > Novosphingobium rhizovicinum. The sequence continues at coordinate 123,411 of NZ_JBFNXR010000052.1, forward strand.
GCGGAGATCGCCGCGGTGCGTCAGGCGCAGGCGGTGGCGGAAATCGACGTGGCCCGTACCGGCCAACTTCTCGCAGAGGGGCTGGCCGCCCGCCGCGACTTCGAGCAGGCGCAGATCAAGGTCGCAGAGACGGCGGCGAAGCTTGCGGAGTCCAGGGCGAAACTCAACCGGATCGATGTTCAGTTGAACCGCCAGTCTGCGCAAGTGGTGCGTGCTCCGCGTGACGGGAGAATACAGCAGCTCAACGCCACGGCCGCCGGCGGTCTGGTCTCGGCAGGCACTGTGCTGGCCGTGGTTGCGCCGGAGCGTGTCGAACGGGCAGTCGAGCTGTACATCGACGGTCGCGACATTCCGCTGGTACGGCCCGGCAGCCCGGTGCGGCTGGAGTTTGAAAGTTGGCCCGCGATCCAGTTCAGCGGCTGGCCTGCTATCGCCCAGGGCCTGTTCGACGGGCGAGTGCGGATGATCGATCCCGCCGCAACGCCGACCGGGATGTTCCGCGTGCTGGTTGAGCCCGTGCCGGGTGGCACCGGGTGGCCGGATCGCCGTTTCGTGCGGCTCGGAAGCAAGGTGCGTGGCTGGGTGCAGGGTCAGACAGTGTCCGCCGGTTACGAGCTGTGGCGCCTGCTCAACGACTTTCCGCTGGATTTTGGCGAGAGCTCGGCGCCGGGCGCGCAAAAGGAAGGAGCGGTCCAGAAGGACGATCGTGAGGCGGCGCTCAAGGCCGGCAAGGCCAAGTGAGCACCCTTCCCGCCCCGAGAGGCGCTCTGCTGATGCTTGCGGCTGCAAGCCTGCTCCCGGCAGCGCCAGCCTTCGCCCAATATGGCCCCGTCGTCACGTCGGGCCGACCATACGCGGCGGCGGACCCCCAAAGCGCCGAGCCGCTGACCTTGACGGAGGTTCTGCGCGTCTCTGCCGCCTCCGCGCCTCAGATCGTGGAGGCACTGGCTCGCATCCGGCAGGCCGAGGGCCGCGCGCTCTCCGCCGAGGGTGCGTTCGACACCGTATTTGATGTCGATGGCCGCACCCGTGCGCTCGGTTATTACGACGGCAGCGCACTCGACGCCAAGGTGAGGCAGCCTCTCACCGAGAATGGCGGCTACCTGTATGGCGGGTACCGAGTCTCGCGTGGGTCGTTTCCGATCTACGAGGATGAGTACTACACCAACCGTCTGGGCGAACTTAAAGTCGGCGGCTTGTACTCGTTGCTGCGCGACAGGCTTGTGGACGAAAGGCGGACCCGGCGCACTCTTGCCGCCGCCGACCTCGACATCGCCCGCTTCGAGGCACAGGCGACGGCAATCGGCGTTCAACGCCGGGCCATGGACGCCTATCAGACGTGGGTGGCCGCCGGGCTGCGCCTGCGGGCCTATCGCGGCCTCCTCGAACTGGCTGAGAGCCGGCGCGCAGGCATCAGCCGACAGGTCGAGCTTGGCGCCAAGCCTGAGATACTGCTGACCGAGAACGAACAGAACCTCGTGCGACGGCGCGCTCTGGTTCTTCGAGCTGAGCAGGAGTTTGAAAGCGCGGCCAACAGCCTGTCGCTGTATTACCGTGACGCATCGGGCCAGCCTGTGGTCGTCAGCCCGCGTCGTCTTCCAAAAGACGCCGATGCGGCACTTGCCGGTCCGCCAGTGGAGATCCTGGGGCCAGCGGCCATGGCCCGGCCCGATCTGCAGACGATGCTCGCCCGTATCGATCAATCGATGGCCAAGCTCGCGCTTGCCCGGAACGACCTGCTCCCCAAGCTGGATCTGCGGGCTGAGGTCGGCAAAGACATAGGGGACGAAGGGCTCGGCGGCAGGAGCCGGACGCCCTTTGAGACGGTGGTCGGCTTCAGGTTTTCGGTGCCGCTGCAGAACCGGACTGCAAAGGGCAAGATCGACGAAGCACGAGCGGAAATCGACGCCCTGAACGCACGGGCGCGGTTCCTTCGTGACCAGATCGCGGTGGAAGTCGAAGGCATCACCATAGCCGTCGATGCAGCCGAGCGGCTGGCGCAAGCCGCAGCGCAAGAGCAGCAACTGGCGGAACGCCTGGCCGAGGGGGAGCGTCGGCGATTTGCGCTGGGCTCAAGCGACTTCTTCCTCGTCAACCAGCGCGAGGAAACCGCCACCGATGCGCAGGTACGGCTGATCGATGCCCAGGCGCGGATCGCCGCTGCTCGCTCGGAACTGGCGGCTGCTACCGCTGATCAGGAGGCGCTGGGGCTGACGCTAGAGGAGAATTGAAGATCAGGAGGCAGGCTGCGGGATGTGCCGTTCGCTGCCTTGGAGCAAACCGCGTGGCCGGTTCCGCACGAACCTGCACCTTATGGCAGCACCGTCGCACCGTGCGGGGCCACACGCGGGCGATCTACAAGCTCGACATCTCTGTGGCTGAGGCCGAACTCCTCAAGCGTGTAGCGGTGCTGCGCCAGCTTGCGCTGGTCTGTGTCCGCCAGATAACGCGCCATTCTCCGTTCCACGTCGGGAAGGAGCGGCATGTCCAATGCCCGGTAGACCCTGGTCATGGCAGCGCGCCAGTCGGCTCCGATTTCGTCGAAGGCGATGTCCACTTGTGGAACCTCGCTTCTTGCCCTTGCTTGGGCTGTGCGCCGTTGCCGGAGCGCCACCTTGCGCAGCCACTCCCTCCCGATCCACCCAGGGTCCACGCTGTTTGACTGCAGTTGCATCTGATTGCGCACGAGGGACGATGAGGATGCAACAAGCGCGCTGGCAGGACGATCCAGGCACACCAGGCGCGCATCCGGGAACGTGGCGAGCACCGCATCGAGATCCTGTGTCAGCTGGGGAAGCTTGAGCACCCAGGGACGATGGGTGCGCTCGCGCCGGAGCCAGGCGACGGTTTGCAGCAGGCGCCTGAACTCGGCGTAGATCGGCCGGGTGTCCATGGCTTCGCACGCTGCGGCGAAGCTGGGAATACGCCACTGGGCTTCGAACGCGGAACCGAAGATCGAGATGTTGTGAAGTCCAATCTCCTCGTCCGCTTGCGTGGTGCCAGTCGGATGAAGCGTATCGAACTGCGGATTGAGCCATCGGGCCATCCGAAGACCGACCCAGGCCCGCAGCAGCCGGTCATCGACCCGGCGCATGCGCGGCTTGAGAGGCAGTGGATTCCAGCTCTCGAAGAAGCGCATGTGAGTAAGCCGGGGATCGCAGGCGAGCAACCTCTGCATACGCGTGCTGCCTGACCGCATCTGCCCGAGCACGATGATCGGGGCCGCAAACGGCTGCGAAAGGATCTCTGGATGGCGCTCCCACAGGGCATGCATGCGCGCGCGATCCGCAAGTGCCGAAACGAGCTGGCCGTAAGCGATGACTGTCCCGAGCGGCGACAGCCGTGCCTCCCCGTGGAGCGCATGGACAAGGCAGTCGAGACGTTCGCGCCAGCCAGCCTCGTCGCCAAAGACGTTCAAGCCGGTGCGTTTCCGGGCAACCGAGATCATGGCGTCCGGCTCAAGGACGGGTCGGGAGAGCCATCCTCGCTGCCATGCCCGTTCCAGTGCGGTGCTGATGCGCCCCAGCCGGCGATCGTCCGATGAAGCGTGGTGACGTGGTGGTGAAAGGCCGCCAGGAACTGGAACGGCCGGCTGAACGGTTGGCGGCATCGCCCTCAAACACCCATGGTGGAGGTTTGTGCCTCCTTTACCGCGTCTTCTCCCATCGGCATGGGATCATCGGTGTGGCCACAGCTGTCAAGTTCAATAAGCCGAGGCCCTGCGGGTGGCGCTCATGGGCGAACAATCTGCGCAAGCGACAAGGTTTATGTCGAGATTACCAGCATCGCGTGCGCCGATGGACCGTTGGTATTGCTGCGAGGCGGTACACTAAACATCGGGGCCGGCGGATACTGGGCTTTGACATCCACCCTGCTTCGAAACATCTTGCCCTGAAGCGTTAGAGCATGCCCCGGCACCGTCGGCGCATGCCCTTCGCGTCTGAGCTGCGACGTCCTCAGATGCTCATCCGGGTAACCCCTCGACGATCACCACGCGCCAGTCGGCGGCTTCCTTGCGGTAGGCCAGGGCCTCTTGATAGGCCGGGCTGTCGTACCAGGCGCGGGCATCTTCGACGGTCGGGAACTGGAGTACGACGATGCCGTCCGGGTTCTCTCCCTCTACAGCTTCCGATGCGCCGTAGACCACCAAGGGGCGGATGCCGAACTGCTGCTGGAAGGCGGCGGCGCTGTCGCGGTTCCTGCGAGAGTATTCCTCGATCGCGCCCTGATCCCGAACCGGGCTTTCGCGATAGACGATGATATAGGCTGGCATTGCTCTCTCCTCAGTGCGCTCCGATATTCGCGCTGTCGTTCTGACCGGGTGAAGTCAGGCTATCGGACCTTCGCCGATGAGCACAGCGCCTGACCGATTTGCATCGCTCGTCCCGAAACTCGCTTTAGATCAGCCTTCGTCCAGCATGCGCTTGACGTCGGCGACGTAATCGATGTGCGCGTCGATATCGCCGCCCAAACCCTTGTTCATGGATGGAACGCATCCGTGCGTGCCGCCCGCGTCGCGCCAGCGCCGAAGGTGGTCGACCGCCTCTTGCTTGTCGCGCGCGAACAGCGCCAACAGCTCGCGTCCGAAGGAAGCCTCGTCCTTCCCGAGCTCGCGCAAGTGATGCTGTACCCGGCTCCACTGCTCCAGGGCGCCTTCACCGGGCGCCGCGAAAATGAACCCGTCACCCAGCCGGGCGCCGCGCTCGTAGGCTGGTTCGCTGTGGCCGCCGAGCCAGAGGGGGATCTGCCGGCGCGGACGCGGGTTGATACCGGCACGGTCGATGCGATCGAACTGGCCCTCAAAGGTCAGTACCGGCGTCGCCCAGAGCTGGCGCAAAAAGTCGATCTGCTCCTCGACCCGCCGCGCACGTGTCTTGAAGTTCTGGCCAAGCGCCTCGAACTCCACGTAATTCCACCCGATGCCAACGCCCAACCGCAACCGCTCGCGCGAGAGCAGATCGACGTCCGCCGCCTGTTGGGCGACCAGAGCCGTCTGCCGCTGCGGCAGCACCAGCACGCCGGTCGAAAACTCCAGCTTGCTGGTGATGGCAGCCGCAAATCCGAACAAGACAAACGGATCGTGGAAGGTATCCTTGTCTGTGTAAGGTCCGGTCAGCTTTGGCTCGCGGCCTTCGTGGGGGCACTTGACGACGTGGTCGTAGGCCATGAGGTGCGCGTAGCCCATGTCCTCGACAGCAAGGCAGAACTTGCGGATCGCATCGGGATCTCCGGCGACCTCGGTCGTCGGATAAGCAACGCCAATCTGCATGTTCTCAGTCCTCTCCAAGCCCGAATCCTCACCCCGCCTTATCTCAGGCTACCTATATACTTCCAAGACAATGTGGGCCGTCGGGCATAGCTTCAGCCTATACCCTAGCTAAGACCGTCGCTTGCGTCGGGCGCGCATTGCTGAAGACACCTTTTCTCGAAGAGCCGCGGCACCTCGTCCCTCAGGAACCGACGTTATAGCAGCGAGCCGCCGTCGACCGGATAGATCTGTCCGGTGATAAAGCTTGCTCTCCCAGAAGCGAGGAAGGCCACCAGTCCGGAGACTTCCTCAGGCGTCGCGAAGGGTTTCCCAACGAACGTGCGACGTTGGCGGATCGCCTGATCCTCCTCGTTGATGGTCGAGGCATGCTTGGCGAAGAAGTCGTTCTCGGGATTGAAGCGGCTGCCCTTGCTGAAGGCGGCAGGATCAGTGGCGAATGTCGCGTAGGGCGCCACCGCATTGACCCGCACGCCGTGCTGCCCGACCTCTTTTGCCAACACAGCCGTAAAGCTGTGCACGGCCCCTTTCATGGCGGAATAGACCGGCAGCATGTAGTCGCCGACCAGCCCCGCCGTCGATCCGATGTTCACGATAGACCCGCTCTTGCGTTGGATCATCGTCGGCAGAACAGCATGCGTCATTCGCAGCACCGTCCCGAAGTTCAGATCGATGTCCTCGTCCCACTTCTGAGGGTCCGAGTCCGCGAACAGGCCCTGATCGACATTGCCGCCCAGGCAGTTCACCAGGACTTCAACAGGCCCCTGCTTTTCTGCTTCGGACAAGATCAGCGCCGGGGCCGACCGGTCGAGAAGGTCCGCCTTGACGAATGTTGCGGAGCTTGCACCGCGCTCACGCGCTGCTTCCACAAGCTTGGCCCCCGCCTCCTCGTCGCGCCCCACGGCGATCAGCTTCACACCTTCGGATGCAAGTTCAAGTGAGATGCCGCGCCCAATATTGGCCGTTGCAGCTGTGACGATGGCCACCCGCCCGGAAAGATCCAAGTCCAACATTTCCTCCTCATGAAATTAGTGACGATCGCAGTCCGCGTACCGCGACCCTCACCGATGCACGATCAGGCCATTCCTGTTCGCGCAGACCGCGACGAGCGCCGCAATGTCATCGGGGTGCCTCTGCCAAGGCCGCGGCCATGAGCGGGCGCGCGTCTCTGATCGGATCGCGACCATCCCAGTTGGCAGCCGCCTCACGCATCGCATCGAACCAGCCATCGAAGAGGCCGGGCCTGAGGAACTGGTAAAGCACCGGGTTGTCGATGCCATCAGGCTCACAATAAATCTCGATGGACCAGTCGCTTCCAGGCTCCCGCAGATCCTGGACGATGGTGAAGGGCGTGCCTTCATCCGCGAGCATGGCCAGCGTCTTGTCGAAATCGTCCGAGTAGTAGGCGATGTGGTGCAGTCCACCCGTGGGATTGCGTTCCAGGAACTCGCCGTACGTGGACTTCTGCTCGCCAATGGGCGTGATGATCTCGAAGCAGGTATCGCCAGTGTAGACAAAACCGATCTTGATGCGGAGATGATGCTCCTCCCCGCGAAAGATGCTCATCCCGCTGGTCTCTTCGCCCATCACAAAGAACGGCCCCATGCCCGCCGCTGCGAAGCGCGCCAACGCCAGATCGAAGTCCGGATAGACATAACATTGATGCACGGGTTTCCCGAAAAGCCTGCTCATATCGCCATCTCCCCTTCGCCTTGCGACTATGTCGTCATGGGCTTGAACGGCCTGCGCATGTCGTCCCCGAGTCTGTTCACTGCCGTTGGTTCACCTTTCCGGGTGCGACATTCCGATCGGCCTCCCTTTCCTTGAGCGTGTGACCGCCGCTCGTCCAATGAATAGGGAAACCGGCATTGATGAATGCAACGCATAAGCGATATCCATCAAGGTTGAGGTGACGGTACAGCCTGCGCAACTTCCTCGATGCGTTTACGGAATGCCCCTTCGATCTCCACGACAGTTGGGGACAACGTGCGGCGAACAAGCGAATATCGAAAGACTTCGGTCGCGCGCTCTTCAAGTTCTTCGGGCAAGGGCAACTGTGCCAGAACGCCATTCACGATGTCTTCGGCCACCACGTAGGAACAGGTCAGCCAAATGGCGTCCGTCTCCTTGACGAGCGAACGCGCTGCGGCCAGATCGCCGATGAATTGCATGCTCGCAGCAAGCCGCGCCCGGACAGTGGCCGCGGTTTGGCTGCTGACCTCTGTCTTGTTCGAGACGAGGAGGGGGAAGTCCCTCCTGCCACTGCCTTCCCGCAACAGCGGATGATCCTGACGAACGATCAGGCTGACGGGGAAGTGGCCGAGCGATTCCCGTTTCACCGGCATGCTTGCTGGTATCGGCCAGACCGAGCTCCACTCTGCGCAGACCATGAACTCGATCTCACCCATCGCGAGTTGCAGCCATAAGTGTTCGGGTTCGGCAACGATCACTTCGTGGGCGAATTCGGGCATCTCGCGCAGCCGTGGGGCGAGCGCGGGCAACAGGACAGCTGCAGGCACCGCCGGCAGGCCGAAGCGGGTCCGCCCCTCCTCACCCCTGGCGACAAAGCCCACTTGATGCTCAAAGTCCGTTGCGCTTATCAGTAGCGCCTCAGCCTTTTCGACAATCCAGCGCCCCTGCTCCGTCAGCATGACGCCGGCACGGTCGCGATCGAACAACCGCACGTCCAGCTCTCGTTCGAGCGACTGGATCGCACGGCTCAAGGCCGATTGGGAGAGGCCCAGATCCTCGGCCGCGCGAGAGTAGCTAAGACGCTTGGCCAGGACGACGAGATAACGCAGTCGGCGCAATTCCAGCATATGCACTCCACGCATTACAGCAGTGATGCGTATTCATTGGACGCTTGAATTTGTGAATGCAACCTAGCCTCAAAAGCGGATGGAGATCTGCGCAGGGGAGAGGAGCAAACATGGCGGAATATCCGCATCTGCTGTCGCCAGGGCGCATTGGCCCGCGCGAACTGAAGAACCGGCTTTGCCGGACGACTATGGGCAAGAACCTCTCCATCCACAACGGCGCAATTGGCGAGCAGAGCGTCGAGCGAAGGCGCAGGTTGCCCGCAAGGGTGGCGACGGTCACACCCGCAGCAAGGCAAGTCATCCTGCGCGAACCGCGCAGAACGCTGCTGAAGCGCCCAGTCCGGTAGCTCTTCAGCGCCGAATTCCTCTTCATTCCGCGATGGACGCGGACACGCACCCGACTTTCGATAAAGAAGGAACAAGCATGACTGTGGACGACATCATTTCCGCCGCGCAAGCCAGGACGGGCCTGACCGACATCGGTGACCGTTCGGTTCTGGAAGGCTTGGAAAAGCTGCTGCACGCCTACGAAACCGAGGCCAAGTTCACCGAACAAGGCCGTCAGATGGCCTATAATGACCTTGTCACGTGCATGTCATCGCGCATGCAGATCGAGGACTGGCTGGCACGGCATCCTGAACTTCTGTCCCGCCCTGTCGAAAAGCCGATGTTCGTGTTCGGCCTGCCTCGCACCGGCACGACACTGATGATCAATCTGCTTGCCTCGGACCCGGCACGGCGCAGCTTCCTGCGCTGGGAGATTTACGAGCCCATTCCGCCTGCGCGCCCGGAAGAACTGCACGCCGGACGGCGTTACGAGGAAAGGCAGGCGATCTGCGAGATGGCGCTGGAGCACGTGCCCCAGATTGCCGCGATCCACATGGAGTTTGCCGACAGCCCGACCGAGTGCCAGTTCCTCATGACCCCCAGCTTCTGCTCTCAGGTCTATGAAGCACTCGCAGAGATTCCATCCTATAGGCAGTGGTTTCTGCACGAAGCGGATTACCTGCCGGCCTTCCGTTTTCACAAGCGCACGCTGCAGGCGTTACAACACTACACCGGTGGGCGCTGGACGCTGAAGAACCCTTGGCATCCGCTGTTCCTGGATCCGCTGACCGAGGTCTACCCCGATGCGCAGCTGGTGATGACGCACCGCGATCCCGCTGAGGTCGTCGGTTCTTGTTGTAGTCTGCTCAAGTACTCCCGCCAGGTCTATTCCGACGATATCGACCTTCAGGCAATCGGACGCGATCTTCTGGACACCTTCCGGATCATGGTCGACCGGCAAAGGGCATTCCGCGAAAAGCATGGGCGCAATGCAATCCATGACGTCCAGTACGTGGACACGGTTCGCGATCCGATCGGCACCGTGCGCAAGATCTACGAAGCCTTCGACGAGGAACTGACCCCCGCCGCACTGGACGCAATGAACACCTACATGGCCGAAAATCCCAAAGGCAAACACGGCAAGCACGAGTACTCGCTTGCCGACTACGGTCTCTCGACCGGACAAGTACGGGAAGCGTTCAGCGACTACATCGAAGAGTTCGACATTCTCATCAAGGAGCATTGAGGCGGGCGATCGAGCGAGAGGCCGTGCCCTGCGGAGAGGGCAAACGGCCTCACTTCTTCTCGTTCGCTGCGCCGTCATTGCCGTAGGGTCCGCTTCCGGGGGCCGGAGCGGACCATGCATCGTGCTTGTTCCGCCAGGCGAACCGGCCCCTGGCGGACTTTACTCTCCTGTTTCAGGACTTATGTTAGCGTGCTGAAAAATCTGGAGTTGTTAGTGAAATCTCCCCTCATTGCCGCCGCTCTTGTTTCCCTGATGTCCTCATCCGCATTTGCCCAGCCTGCCACTCCCGCTTCGCAGGTGCTTACCGCCAATCCGCTGCTGGCACGCTGGACCGGCCCCTACGGAGGGGTTCCGCCCTGGGATAAAGTAAAGCCTGAGCTTTTCCCTCACGCGCTGGCTACGGCACTGGATGAGCGGCGGCAGGAGTATGACAGGATTTCTCAGAACCCCGCTGCTCCCACCTTCGCGAACACTTTCGTTCCGATGCAGAACGCCGGTGAACGGCTGTCGCGCGTGTTGACCTTGTTCTACGTCATGAAGAGCAACATGAACACGCCTGCATATCAGGCGCTCGACAGCGAGTGGTCGCCAAAGCTCGCGGCTGCTCAGGACGAGATCACCTTCAACCCCAAGCTCTTCCAGCGCATCGAAGCGATCTATCAGGCGCGCGACAGGAGCGGCCTCGATGCGCAGCAAAAGCGTCTCGTCACCCGCACGTATGACTCCTATGTGCGGCAAGGCGCCAAGCTGGATGCTGAGCAGAAGGCTGAACTTTCGCGCATCAACCAGCAACTCGCGGCGTCCTTCTCCGAGTTTTCCAAGAAGCTGCTGGCGGACGAAGGCACCGCGATCCTCGTCACCGACGAGGCACAGCTCGCAGGCGTGCCCGATAGCGTGAAGGCCGTCGCCAAGGCAGCGGCGCAGCAGCGCGGAGAGCAAGGCTGGGCTATCGTCAACACGCGCTCTGCCGTCGATCCGGTGCTGACTTTCGCAAGCGACAGGAACCTTCGCGAGAAAGTCTGGCGTGCTTACGTCAATCGCGGCGACAATGGCGATGCGAACGATACCAATGCCACGATCGCACGCATCGTAAAGCTGCGCGCGGACCGTGCCCACTTGCTCGGATTCGCGAACCATGCCGAGTGGCGGATGCAGGACACGATGGCGAAGACGCCTGCCGCAGCTACGGACCTGATGATGCGCGTGTGGCCTGCGGCCCGCGCCCGCGTGGCCGAGGAAGTACGCGATATGCAGGCCATCGCCGACAAAGAGGGCGCCGCCCTTCGCATCGAACCGTGGGACTACCGCTATTATCAGGAGAAGGTGCGCAAGAGCCGCTTCGACCTCGATCAGGCGGAACTGAAGCCCTACTTTGAGCTGAACAACATCATCCAGGGTTCGCTTTGGGCTGCAAACCAGCTTTACGGCCTCAACTTCAAGGAGATCACGGGCGCGGTTCCGGTGTTCGAGCCGAACATGCGCGTCTGGCACGTCACGGACCGGAATGGCCAGGAAGTGGGGCTATTCTATCGCGACGATTTCGCCCGGACCGGTAAACGTTCAGGGGCATGGGCCAACACCTATCGCAGCCAGCGCGACCTGCCGCCCGCCAAGACGGTTCTGTCGTCGAACAACAACAACTTCGCCAAGGGCGCGCCCGGTGAGCCTGTGCTCATCAGCCTCGACGATGCGGAGACGCTGTTCCACGAATTCGGCCACGCGATCCATGCCATGCTACAGGATGTCACCTACCCGGATCTGGCAGGCACGCCGCGCGATTTCGTCGAGTTCCCGAGCCAGGTGAACGAGCACTGGCTCCTCACCCGCGAAGTGCTCGACAAGTTCGCGCGTCATTACAAGACGGGCGAGCCGATGCCTCAGGCCTTGCTGGACAAGGTGAAGGCGGCCGAGACCTTCAACCAGGGGTTCGCCACGGCAGAATACCTCTCCTCCGCCATCGTGGACATGAAGCTGCACACATTGGCTGATGGCGTGGTGGATCCGGACGCTTTCGAGAAGACGGCGCTGGCGGAGATCGGCATGCCGAAGGAGCTGGTGATGCGGCACCGCCTGCCGCAGTTCAACCACCTGTTCTCGTCGGACAGCTATTCCGCTGGCTACTATAGCTACCTGTGGTCAGAGACGATGGACGCCGATACCTTCGCCGCATTTGAGGAAGCGGGTGGCCCCTGGGACAAGCAGACGGCAGAGCGCTTCGCCACGATCCTGCTTTCCACCGGTAATGAGACAGATCGTGCCGAGGCCTATCGCGCGTTCCGTGGCCGCGACCCGGATGTGCGTGCGCTTCTGGAGCAGCGGGGCTTTCCCACGAACTAACGCCTGGCTCCGGCAGGGGCTTTCGGATCGGAGGTGCGGTAGTCCTACGCTACCGCGCCTCCAGCTCCGAGATGCCGGTTAGCAGGCCAGCGCGGGAAATCTCGCCCACGTGTGTCTCGACGATCCGCCCTTGCCCGTCCACGAACAGAGTGGTCGGCAGGCCGCCCGCCGCGACTCTCTGCGCGAGGTCGGCGCCGCTATCCAGCAAGATGGCATCAGTGGGAATGCCGCGGCCCAGCATGTGGTTGCGCACCACCTCGGCAGGCTCTCCCTGATTGACGAGGATAACAGGCACGGTGCTGCTGCTGGCGATGTCAGCCAGCATCGGCAGCTCGCGACGACAGGGCGGGCACCATGTTGCCCAAAGATTGATGACCATCGGCCGCCCTGCCATGTTCTCCATGTCGAAGGGCCGGCCATCGATCATCGTCATCGGCGGCAGACCGGGGAGCGGTCGCGGCTCGGGCCTAAGCAAAGCAGACCCTGTGAACCACAACACCCCTGCTACGGCCAGCGCCCCCAGCGCCTGCCCCATGGCGCGACGCGGGCGGAGGCGCCAAGCTATGACGATAGCAGCCGCCAGCAATCCGGCGGGCGCGGAAAACCCGCCCTGCCAGACCGCAAGGATGGAGTACGGATCGCTGGCATAGGCGTCATGGTGCTGAGCCACGTAGACCAATCGCGCCGCAACGATGCCTGCTCCGACCGCCAGCGCCGCCACCCCTGCATAGTCTCCGCGCGTGCGTGCCATTATGCGTTCCAGGGCCATGACGAAGCCCATGATAAGGCCGACAGCCAGTAGGCGATCCGACGCCAAGGCAAGCGGACCAAGCTGCACAACTTCGTTCATGTCGGCACTCTAGTGGCTTTTGATCAGGGCGTCTGTCTGTTTGCAGCGGGCTACTCTGCCGGGCTGACCGGAGGCTCCAAACCGCCACCCAGCGCGGTGTAGAGCGTCACCGCATTCTGAAGCTCCGTCGCGCGCAACTGGATCAGCGCCTGTTCCGCTGCGAACAGGTTGCGCTCAGCGTCGAGCACTTCGAGGTAGATCGCGATCCCGTTTTCATAGCGTAGCCCTGCTGTGCGGGCCAGGCGCCGCTGCGCCTCCAGAGTGCGCGTCTGGCTCTCGATCTGCTCGGCCAGGCGCTGCCGCGCGACGAGCGCATCGGCAACCTCGCGGAAAGCGCCCTGCACGGTACGCTGGTAGGCGGCCGCCAGTTCCTCGGCCCGCGCACGATTGACCTCCAGCTGGCCTTCACGGCGTCCCCAGTCGAAGATGGGGAGGGCGCCCGCACCGCCGAAGCTCCACGACCTGTTGCCACTGTTGAAAAGGGCATCGAGGCTATTGCTGGCAAAGCCGAACAATCCCGTGAGAGAGATCGAGGGGAAGAACGCAGCGCGCGCGGCGCCGATATCGGCATTGGCGGCACGCAGATTGTATTCGGCTTCGAGCACATCGGGACGGCGCGTCAGCAGATCGGATGGAAGACCCGGCGCAATCGGTACAAGCTGAGCCGAAAGCGAGGCCGGAGGCGGCAGGGGTTCCGTTACAGGCCCGCCCGTGAGGACATCGAGCAGGTTGCGCGACTGCTCCGTTTGCAGTTGGATCTGTGCCAGTTCCGTCTCGGCCTGCGTGAGCAGCAGCACGCTCTGGTCGTAATCGACCGTCGAGGTAACGCCCGCATCGAGCCGGAGGTTGGCGATCCGCACGCCTTCGCGGCGCCCTTCGAGGCTACGTTCGGCAAGGCGGATGCGTTCTTCGCCCGCGCGGATATCGAAGTAGGCCGCGGCCACTTGCGCGATGAGGGAGAGGCGGAACGCCCTCGCCCCTTCTACCGAAGCCAGCCAGCGTTGACGCTGCGCCTCGCTCAGGTTGCGCACGCGTCCCCACAGGTCGAGCTCAAACGCGCTGACGCCGACGTTCGCTGAGAACTGGTTGAAGGTGACGCCATCGGGCGCTCCCTCTGGCAGGGCCGCGCCGCTGGCTCCCAAAGCCGAGAGGGGCTGCCGCGCCCGTGTACCGCTGGTGTTGGCGTCTACCGTTGGCAGGCGATCAGCGGCCTGAATGCGATATTGCGCCCGTGCCTGCTCTATTCGGGCGTACGCCTGAGCAAGATCGCGGTTTCGTTCAAGCGCGGTCTGCACCAGCTCCTGCAAGCGCGCGTCGCGGAAGAAGGCCTGCCATGACAGCTCGCTGGCAAGCGCCACCGCCTGTCCCTCGGGAGGGCTCGTCTTGGGGTAGGCAGGAGCTATCGGGGGCGGCGGACGATCGAACGCCGGCGCAAGGTTGCAGCCGCCCAGCACCATGCAAGCGAGGATTGCCGCCTTACGCATGCGCGTTTCCTTCGATTGCCGACACATCTTCATGGTTCGCCAGCCAGCGCGCATCCTCGCCCTCGGGGTCCTTGCGCTTGCTTAGATAGCGCCGCGTCAGGCTGTAGAAGACCGGAGTGAAGAAGATGCCCAGCGCGGTCGCCGCGATCATCCCGCCCATCACGCCGGTGCCGACCGCGTGCCTGCTGGCAGCACCGGCACCGGAGGCGATGACCAGCGGCACCATGCCGAGAATGAAAGCGAGGCTGGTCATCAGGATCGGACGCAGGCGCTGGCGGGATGCTTCGAGCGTCGCCTCGTCCGGCGACTTGCCACTGTCCTCGTCCTCAAGCGCAAACTCCACGATCAGGATCGCATTCTTCGCGGCGAGGCCGATGATCGTGATAAGGCCGATGTTGAAATAGACGTCCGCGGAAAGGCCGCGAAGCGCAGTGAACAGGACGGCTCCGAGAATGCCGAACGGAACCACCAGCAGCACCGAGAGCGGGATGCCCCAGCTGTTGTAGAGCGCCGCCAGCAGGAGGAAGACAACGACGACGCTGAGACCAAGGAGCAGTCCGATCTGTCCGCCCGCCTGCTTTTCCTCGAAGGCGGTGCCGGTCCATTCGAAAGCGAAGTCTCCGCCCTTCAGTTCTTCGCGCGCGATCCGCTCCATCGCGTCCAGTGCGGCGCCAGAGGACTCGCCCGGAGCAGCCGCACCCGAAATCGTAAGCGAAGGATAGCCGTTGTAGCGTTCCAGCTGGATCGGGCCGGATCTCCACGATGAGCGTGCGAACGCGCTAAATGGAACCATCTGCCCGTTCGCATTGCGGACCTGCAGCGCCATGATGTCCTCTGGCGTCATGCGCGCGCTGGGCTCGGCCTGCAGGTAGACACGCAGCGTATTGCCGTCCTGCGTGAAGTCGTTGGCATAGGAAGAACCGAAGGCGATCGCGAGCGTCTGGTTCACGGCATTGATGGACAGACCCATCGCCCGCGCTTTCACCCGGTCGATATCCACGAACAACTCGGGTGCGTCACCCTGGCCGTCCGCCCGGACTTGCGCCAACAACGGCTCCTGGGCCGCACGGGCCAGAATGGCGTTACGCGCGGCAATCAAACCTTCCCGATTGTCACCGCTGCGATCTTCGACCTTCATCGAAAAGCCGGTGGCGTTGCCCAGCGCCTGTATGGGTGGCGGAGACAAGGCGAACACCGTCGCGCCCGTCAGTCCATGCGCGAACCTTTGCAGGTCTCCGACAAATGTCTGCACCTGATCGGCTTCGGATGTCCGCTCACCCCATGGCTTCAGGTCGACGAACGAAAGCGCCGCGCTCTGGCTCTGCCCATAGAAGTTGAAGCCGATCAGGGACATGACATTGCGAACCTGAGGCTTGCTGGCGAGAAAGGCTTCTGTCTCGGTCACCACAGCCTCGGTGCGCTCCATCGTCGCTCCCACCGGGGCCTCGTAGTTGACCATGAAATAGCCTTGGTCCTCCTGCGGCAGGAAGCCGCCCGGCAGCCGCGTGAACAGCAGAGCTGTGATGACGACCATCACGGCAAACACCGCCATCCAGCGCATCGGTGCGCGCATCATCCGCCCGACCGTGTGCGAATAGCGCGTCGTGGTCCGAGCGAAACGGTCGTTGAACCAGGCGAAGAAGCGCTGCGGCCAGCCACGAATGCCCGGCCGCGGCTCGCGGTGCTCGGGCGTGTGGGCCTCCTCCTTCAGTAAAGTGGCGCACAAGGCGGGGGTGAGCGTGAGCGCCAGCACTGCCGAGAAGAAGATCGAAACTGCGAGCGTCACGGAAAACTGGCGATAGATTCCGCCGGTCGAGCCGGGAAAGAACGCCATCGGCACGAACACGGCGATCAGCACCAGCGTGATGCCGATGATGGCGCCGCGGATCTGCCCCATCGCCTTGATCGTGGCCAGGCGCGGCGGAAGACCCTCTTCCGACATGATGCGCTCCACGTTCTCGACCACCACGATCGCATCGTCGACGAGAATGCCGATGGCGACCACCATCGCGAAAAGCGAGAGCGTGTTGATGGAATAGCCGAACAGATACAGCCCAAGGCACGCGCCAAGCAGCGCGATCGGGACGACCACGGCGGGGATCAGCGTGGCTCGCCAGTTCTGCAGAAACAGGAACATCACGAGGAACACCAGCACCATCGCCTCGACCAGAGTGTGAATGACGCTGTCGATGGAGGCGTTGATGAAGGGCGTGCTGTCGAATGCCACTTTCCAGCTGAGCGCCGGCGGGAACGCACTCTGCAGTTCCGCCATCCGCTCGCGCACAAGGTTGGCGGTTTCGACGGCGTTGGCTCCAGAGGCGAGCTGGATGCCCAGCCCGGCGATTTCATCGCCGTTCAGCCGCGCCTTGAACGTGTAGCTTTCAGCGCCCAGCTCGACGCGCGCGACGTCGCTTAGGCGCACGGTCGATCCGCCCTGGTCGGACTTGACGATGATCTCTTCGAACTGCGCGGCTTTGGAGAAACGGTTCTGAGTAACGATCTTCGCCGTGAACTCCGTCTCGCGGGCGATCGGCTGCTCTCCCAGGCCACCGCCAGCGGTCTGACTGTTCTGCTCCTGAACGGCGGCCAAAACCTCGCCAGGCGTGAGCGAGTAACCCGCAAGCTTCGCCGGATCGAGCCAGATGCGCATGGCGTACTGCGATCCGAACAGCTGAACATCGCCTACGCCCGGAATGCGGCGCAGCTCGTTGACGATGTTGTTGCTGGTGTAGTTGCCCACCTGAAGCGGCGTCATCGAACCATCGGTGGAGAGTACCGCCAAGACCATCAGGAAGCCCGAAGTACTGTCGGTAATCTGGATGCCGAGCTGCCGAACCGCCTCCGGAAGGCGCGGTTCGGCGCGATTGAGGCGATCCTGCACCTCGCTTCGCGCCACATTGATGTCCGTGCCGGATTCGAAGGTGACGGTGATCTGGCCCGTTCCGTTGGAGCGGCTGCTCGACGACATGTAGAGAAAGCCGTCGAGGCCATTCATCTCCCGCTCGATGACCGAAGTCACGTTCCTGTCGAGCGTCTCGGCGTCCGCGCCGGTGTAATTGTAACTGAGGTTGAGCGCTGGCGGAGCGACTGAAGGATATTGCTCGACCGGCAGGCTGATCAGCGAGATCAATCCGCCCAGAGCAACGAAAGCAGCGATGACCCAGCCGAAGACTGGCCTATAGACGAAAAAGCGGTTCATCGGCTCAGCCGCCCTGCCCGGCCGCGGCGGCGGTCTGGCGGGTCGCGGGACGGGCCGGTGCCTGCGTCACCTTCTGGCCCGGCTGAACTTTCTGCCATCCGTTGGCGATGATCCGCTCACCCGGTTTCAGCCCGGAACTGATCACCCACCTGCTGCCCAACATGGCCCCAAGTTCCACGTTTCGCGCAGTTACGGTCCCGTCCGTGCCGACGACGGAGACCACAGGCTGGTCGCCCTTCATCTGGACGGCCCGTGCCGGAATGACAACGCCACCCTGGCGCATGCCCATTTCGATGCGCCCGCGTACGAACTGGCCGGGTGACAGCAGCCCGTCCGGATTGATGAAGTTGGCCCGGATGATCTGGCTTCCCGTTTCCGGAGAGACGACCGGGCTCGCAAAGTCCAAGTGGCCGATGGGACCATAAACCTCACCGTTCTCCAGGACGAGCTTGGCCTCCACCGCGTCCAGCGCGGGAACCTTGAGCTTGCCCTGGCGGATATCGGATATCGTGTTCAACACGGCGGCATTCGACGCGCTGAAGACCGCATACACCGGCGAAACCTGATCGACGCGGGTCATGAGCGTTCCCTCCGCGCCGCTGACGAGCGCGCCTTCGGTCACTTCGGCAGCACCGGCGCGGCCCGCGATAGGCGCGCGAACGGTCGTATAGCTGAGCTGAAGGCGCGCACGCTCCAGCGCCGCACGAGCTTCCGCCACTTGCGCGCTCGCCTGCCGCAGGTCGGACTGCGCGGCATCGTACTCCTGCGCGCTGACCGCCCGTTCGTCGATCAGCGGTCCATAGCGGATCACAATCGACGATGCGTTCTCCCGGGCGGCAACGGCCCGCTGAAGAGCGGCTTCCGCGGACTGCACTTGCGCGCGATAATCGCGCGGATCGATGCTGAAGAGCGGCGTGCCGGCAGCGACAAAGGCGCCTTCCTCGTAGTGACGGCTCAGCACGATGCCATCGGTGCGAGCCCGCACTTCGGCCGTGCGAACCGCCTCGATCCGTCCAGGAAGTTCAATAAGGTTGGGCACCGGCTCCGCCTTAAGCGTGACGATGTCCACGGGAACAGGCGGGGGCGCTACCGCAGCTTCCTCACGCCCGCAGGCCGACAGGAGCAGGGAGCCGGCTGCGACTAACAGCCACGTTATTTTTCTGAGCAAGAACTCACCATGGAAGCGACCAGGATTGGTGACGAACACCCCTCTATCCTGTGCAGGACAATCGGACAAGCTTTGTCCGTTTATTATCGCCCCCTTTTGCGCTAACGGGTTTGCGGGGAGAGATGGAATGCGATGGGATGCGCGGAATAGCCGGGAAAAGTTGATCGCGGCGGCGGCCAAGGTGATGAGAGAGCGGGGCCACACCGTCCCACTTCAGGAGGTGATTGATGCAGCCGGGTTGGGGCGTGGGACCCTGTACCGGCACTTTGCGGATCGCGAGTCGCTGATCATCGCTGTCATCGAACACGATCTGGATGCCGCAAGCGAACTGATCGAGACCAGCGCGGACAGCCGTACGCTGTTCTTCGATTTCCTGGAAACCCGCAGCGCCAGCGCGGCAGCCTTTCTGCCGGCATTGCTATCGATCGACAGTGAGCGCCTCCGCTCTTTCACCGAGGCTACAAGGCCCCGCTACGACGCTCTCCTCTCGACCGTCGTAGACCGCGCCCGGGAGGCAGGAGTGATCCGGCACGACTACACTCCGCAGGATCTTGCCCTCACCATAGAGATGCTCAGCCTTGCTCGCCAGCGATGCTCGGGCGAGAGATCAAGACTGCCGGCGCGACTGCTCGATTTCCTGATGCAGGGCGTGGGTTCGCGCACCCAAGAGCCTCTCGAGCTGGAGGGAAACGGCGCGCCTTCTCGCCGCTCGTAAGCGGCATTACCGGTCCTCACACGAAAGTTGCACCAGCGGCCGCCACCAAGGCGGCGGCCGCGCGTTCATGGCTTCCCCTGCACGTTGAAATGGAGCAACTTTCTTGGAAGAAGCCGCCGGCTGGATTGCCCCTGTCGCCACCATGATTGCCGCCATGATGACGGCTGCCAATCTCGGCGCGCGTGTCACAGGCTCGGGCTTCGTCGTTTTCACGGTCGGCTCGATTTCCTGGTCCATTGTCGGGTTCACCTCCGACCAGACGAATCTGCTGGCGACGAACAGCTTCCTCACTCTCGTCAATCTGGTCGGGGTCTGGCGTTGGTTGGGCAAGCAGCGCGCCTACGAAGACGGGGGCAAGTCGGCCACTGAAGCGAGCCGCCGCTCAGCTTATCCGACGCTGTTCACTGCTACGGGCGTTGCCGGCATGCCGGTGACGTCCAAGGACGAAGAGCCAATCGGCCATGCAGTAGAGGCTCTGGTCACCTGCGAAGACGGAAGTGTAAGCTATGTCGTGATTTCCTCTCACGGCGTGGGTGGCATCGGCGAGGAACTCCGCGCCGTGCCGCGCGACGATATTGCCTTCAACTGCGACAGTCTTGAACTGAGGCGCTCCCGCGACTGGTTCGAAAACCTGCCACCGCTCCCGGAAGGAGACTGGCCAGCGACCCCGGCCCACCTCGTGGACGGCAACAAGTGAGCGACGCGACGCGGGGGACGGGTGAGATCGCGCTCCAGCTTTTCCGCGCTCTCGAGACGGGCGACCTCCTCTACCTTGCAGACGACGAGCAGCAGGCCGAAGCCATAGCGGTCGCCCTCAGCGCGCTCGCCCCGAGCTTCCCGGTCGTTTTCCTGCCCTCCAGCGACACATTGCCCGGAGATCGCGCGCCAGCATCTCCCGCCAATATCGGCCGCCGGGTGTCCGCTCTGCGCCGGCTGCGACGGCTGTCCCAAGTCCAGGAGCGTAGGCATCTAGCCACCATCATGAGCGGCGAGGCCGCCGCCCGGCTATACGCGGACCCCGTTGCGTTCGACGCGGCACCACCACTCCTGCGAACGGGCGACACAATCGACGTCGACAGCTTTGCAGGGCAAATGGAAGCGCTTGGCTATGTCATTGACGACCGTGTCGACGAGCCCGGAGAGGTGGCGGTGCGCGGAGACGTGATCGACATCTTCCCCGCCGACGCCGGATCGCCCGCCCGCATCGATCTCACGAATGGGCAGATCGCGGGTATCCGCCGCTACGACGCTGCCACCCAGCTTACCGACGAGGCGTGCGAAACGCTCGAGATTGGCCGCGCCATAGAGCCGGAGACCGGGGCAGGAACAACCATTCTCGCTCACTTGCGCCCGGCGAGGGTCTACCGGTCTGCCAAGGCGGAAAAGCGTCGCGAACGCTTCCTCCGCCTCGCTGCGGAAGCCGCCGGAGACGGCAAGATCGATGCAGCCTGCGAAGAGGCTTGGGCGAAGGACCTGTCTCACTGGACGGGGAACGCTGCCGACCTGGTCGAGACGAGCCCGGTTCCGCGCTTCTCGGAACAGCGCGCTCCGCTGCGTTCGCTCAAGCGCTTCGCGATACCGCTGCTCGACCAGGGCAAGCGCCTCATCATTGCCGGTGGCGAGCGGGACATCCGGTTTCTGCGCGCGAGGGTGGCAAAGCTGCTCGGAGCGCAAGTTGAGACCATCGAGAGCCTAGCAGCCCTGGATGAGCTCCCGCCAGAGACGCTTGCCGCACTGGTAGCGCCTATCGACCGCGGCGCCATGACGGAAACGCTCGTGGTGGTTGCGGCGGCCGATCTTCTTGGCAGCCGCGCCGTGCTTGGCGAAACGCCGGAGCCCCTGACCACCGGGCTCGCGCGAAACGGCGGCGATATCCGCGCCGGAGACGTCGTCGTGCATGAGGATCACGGCGTCGCCAAAGTTACCGGCCTTGAGCCGGCGCCCGGCGACGAAGAGGCCGAGGTCATCGCACTCGAATATGCCGGCGGTAACCGTCGCCTCGTGCCCTTGACGGACGCTGGGCGCATCTGGCGCTATGGCGCGGATGCCGAGGCGGTGACGCTCGACAAGCTCGATGGCTCCAGCTGGGAAAAGCGACGCGCTTCAATCGATGAGGCCCTTGCCGCGGGTGCCCGGGAACTCATGGCGCTGGCAGAGGAGCGCCGCCGGATCGAGGCGCCCGTGATCGAACCTGGACCCGCGCAGTACGAGCGCTTCGTCGCGAAATTCCCGTTCAACGAAACGGCCGATCAGGCGCGCGCCATACAAGCCGTCCGGGACGACCTTGCAAGCGGCAGTCCCATGGATCGACTGGTGATCGGAGACGTCGGGTACGGCAAGACAGAAGTCGCTTTGCGCGCTGCGGCGCTCACGGCATTGGCAGGCTATCAGGTCGTCATTGCAGCACCGACGACAGTGTTGGTCCGCCAGCATCTCGAGACGTTCAAGCGGCGTTTCGCTGGGACAGATGTGAAGGTCGGCTCGCTTTCACGCCTTTCCAGCACAGCAGAGAAGAAGGCAGTGAAGGCTGCTCTCGCCGAAGGGACGCTCGACATCGTCATCGGCACGGGCGCGGTGATGGCCAAGGACGTGAGCTATGCAAAGCTGGGCCTTGTCGTCATCGACGAGGAACAGCGCTTCGGCACTGCTGACAAAAAGAAGCTGCGCGTGCGCCCCGACATTCACCTGCTGGCGATGAGCGCAACACCGATCCCCCGGACTCTCCATCGCGCGATGATCGGGCTGCAGCAGATCTCGGTGATCGCGACGCCGCCTGCACGGCGCCAGCCGATCCGCACGAGCCTGGCCAATCCGGATGACGGACTGATCCGCACCGCCTTGCTGCGGGAACGCGCTCGCGGCGGGCAGAGCTTCGTCGTTGTGCCGCGCATTGAGGATATGGCGCCAGTTGCCGAACGTCTGAAGCGCGTCGTTCCCCAACTCGACCTGATTGAGGCACACGGCAAGCTGCCAGCCGCCGAGATCGACGAGGCGATGGTTCGTTTTGCCGATGGCGACGGTGATGTCCTGCTTGCGACCAACATCATCGAGGCCGGGCTCGACGTGCCCCGCGCCAATACCATGATCGTATGGCGCGCAGACCGCTTCGGCCTGGCCCAGCTTCACCAACTTCGCGGCCGCGTGGGCCGAGGCATTCGGCGCGGACAGCTCATGCTCCTGACCGAGGGCAGCGACATTGCCGAAAGAACGATGAAGCGGCTGCGCACGCTCGCGACGTATGACCGCCTGGGGGCGGGGTTCGAGATCAGCGCTGCCGACCTGGACCAGCGCGGCGCCGGAGACCCCTTGGCTGACACCCAGGCAGGGCACATGAAGCTGATCGGAGTCGATCTGTACCAGCACCTTTTCGAGGCCGCACTCAAGCAGGCGCGTGGCGAGGAGGCCCGGCTTTGGGTGCCAGAGCTCAACCTCGGGAGGAGCGGCGCCCTGCCCGCCGAGTGGATCCCTGACCCGGACGTTCGGCTTAGCCTCTATGTCCGGCTCGCGCGAACGAGCGAGGAAGCGGAACTGGATGCTCTTGAGGAAGAACTCATCGACCGGTTTGGCGCCCTGCCTCCCGCCGCCGCAAATCTTGTCGAGATGGCACGGATCCGCTTGCTGGCTCGCGATGCCGGTATCAGCAGGGTCGATGCAGGCCCGGCCGCGATCGCTCTGACGCCGCATAGCACAAGAGCCACGCCGCCCTCTGGTCACGGACTGGCCGCCAAAGACGGGCGTTGGCTCCTCAAGGAACAGACCGAAGAAGACAATCGGACCGGACGGGTAGCCGCACTCCTGGGAGACCTGGGAACGTAAACAGCCCGCCTGCGGCCTGCAGAGGACGGGATAGTCCCTGCAGTGCGCGGACGGGCAGCCAACGGCTTACGGGGCAAAGCGGGTGATCAACACCCGCAGGTCATGGCACCAGTTTCACCTCGGGAAGTGCCTGCAGTTCTGCAACGGTCATCGACGTCTGCAAGTCCGTGTCATTCCCACGGGCAACCGCTCTGAGGCCAGAGACAGGAACATGCACGAACCTGTCCGGGTTGCTGTCTTCGATCTCGATCAGCAGGCGATCGACATTACCTGCCGTGTCGCGTTCGATCCTCACAACGTCACCGAGTTCGACATTGTCGGCACCGATCAGGTCTGCATCGAGCAGTTGAAGCTCGGTCAGGCCGAGGGCCACCGTCTCGTTTCCGGCGGCGGTCGCCTGTGCCTCTGCCGCACGTTCCATCTTGTCCTCGGCCACGTCCCCGCTGTCATTGCAGCCCGTTACGGCCATGGCCATCGCAATTGCTGCCAGTCCTGCCCGCATGACTTCTCTCCTTCTCCAGACAACACGTTCGTCGGTGAACTCGCGGACCGAGCGTCGAGTTCCTCATGGCTACAGGGGCTGCTCTTGGATCTGGATCATCGCTGCTGCTGGGTGTACCGCCTTGTGCGGTACATATCGGAGACCGCCTTTCCATGACGCATCGCGCTGCACGCCTTCCCGTGACTCTCCTCGCAGCCCTCCTCGCCTCCACGACAGCCATCGCGCAGGAGCAGCCGTCCGGCGTCGATACCACTGCGTTCGACACGACCGTCAAGCCGGGGGACGATTTCGAACAGTACGCCAACGGCGCGTGGCGCGCGCGCACGGAAATTCCGGCCGATCGCTCCTCGGTCGGCATTTTCCTGACCGTCTCGAAGATTGCCGAGGACCGCACCGCCGCGATTGTCGCGGATGCGGCCAAGGCTCCCGCAGGCAGCGACCAGCGCCGCATCGCCGACTACTACGCGGCCTACATGGACACGGCGGGTATCGAGAAGCGGGGCATTGCGCCCCTGAAGCCCGCGTTCGCCGAAATCGCAGCGCTGAAGAGCAAGCAGGACCTTTCGCGCATGCTGGGCGCGCGGACCCGCGTGGATGTCGACCCGCTGAACGCCACCGATTTCTGGACGGGCAATCTCTTCGGCCTGTTTGTCACCCAGGCGCTGGACGAGCCGACCAAGACCGTGCCCTACGTTCTTCAAGGCGGCTTGGGGATGCCGGACCGGGACTACTACCTCTCCGACGCGCCCGCCATGCGCGAGGTTCGCGAGGCCTATCGCACCTATGTGACGAGCCTGTTCCGGCTGGCGGGCTTCGACGAGCCAGAGGCGCGTGCAAGCCGCGTGATCGATCTGGAGACAAAGATCGCAAAAGCACACGCCGATCTCGTCACCAGCCAGGATGCGCACAGGGCCGACAAGCCGTGGAAGGCGTCCGATTTTGCAGTGAAGGCGCCGGGGCTGGACTGGGCCGCCTTCTGGCCGGCAGCGCGGCTCGGCCAACAGCAGGAGTTCATCGTCTGGCAGCCCGCAGCGATCACCGGCCTGTCGGCGCTGGTAGCCAGCGAGCCGCTGGCGGCTTGGCAAGACTGGCTTCGCTTCCACCGGATGGATGACGTCACAGCGGTTCTGCCCCGTGAGTTCGATGAGGCAAGCTTCGCATTCAAGGGCAAGGCACTGAGCGGCACACCGCAGCAGCGACCACGCGAGAAGCGGGCCCTCGATGCCGTCAACAACGCGCTGGGCGGGCCGATTGGCCGCATTTATGTCGAGCGGTTCTTCCCGGCTTCTTCCAAGGCAGACATCCAGCAAATGGTGTCCGGCATGCTGAAGGCATTCGACACCCGTGTGGCCGCGCTCGACTGGATGAGCCCGACGACGAAGGCGGAGGCCCGCAAGAAGATCGCAACCATGATCGTGGGCGTCGGCTATCCGGAGCGCTGGTCCGACTATGGCAACCTCGCCGTCCGCGCTGACGATCCGGTCGGCAACCGGGAGCGGGCCGAACTGGCGAACACCGAGCGCCAGCTTGCGAAGATCGGCCAACCCGTCGATCGCGGCGAATGGTGGATGACGCCGCAGACGGTGAACGCCCTCAACCTGCCGCTGCAGAATGCCCTGAACTTCCCGGCGGCGATTCTGGAGGCTCCCTTCTACGATCCCGCACGCGACGCGGCGGCGAACTACGGCGCCATCGGAGCGGTGATCGGGCACGAGATCAGTCACGGCTTCGACAATCTGGGTGCTGATTTCGATGCGACGGGGCGGCTGCGCAACTGGTGGTCTGCCGAGGATATGGCGCGCTTCGAAGCGAAGGGAGAGGCCCTGGTCGAGCAGTACAATGCTTACGAGGCCCTGCCGGGTCTCTACGTCAACGGCGAGCAAACTCTGGGTGAAAACATCGCCGATGTCGCAGGACTGACCGCTGCCCTCGACGCCTATCACGCGTCTCTCGGGGGCAAGGCCGCTCCGGTGATTGACGGGATGACTGGCGACCAGCGGCTTTTCCTCTCCTTCGCGCAGACGTGGGCTGCCAAGTTCCGCGACAAGGCTTTGCGTGCCCGCGTTCAGGGCGACGTGCACGCACCTGCGCGGTTCCGGGCGCAAACCGTACGGAACCTGGACGGCTGGTATGACGCATTCGGCGTGAAGCCGGGCGATGCGCTGTATCTGCCCCCGGAGAAGCGCGTGCAGGTCTGGTAAGGGCGCCTGCGTGGCGAGATCGACCGTCTCGCCACGCGCGTTATTCTGCAACCGCGCGGTTCGCCAGCGGTTCGTCTTTCAGGGAGCCGAACGCTTCCAGGAGGATGACCTTATGTCCACGGACAAGAAGCCGCTCGATCCGCAGCCGGATCGCGAACCACCAAGTGACGCGGACTCCTGCAAGCAGCATCAGGATGACATCCTTGACGAGGGGCTGGAGGACACCTTTCCCGCCAGCGACCCTCCGTCGATCATCTCTCCACACCCGAAACCCTGCTGACAAGGAGAGAGGCGTAGACCGAGGTCGCCTCCGAGAGTTCCCAGGTCTGCGATCCGTCATGCCCTGAAGGGTGGTGCGGGAAGCTGCCGCGCTGCCAGTTTGGCGGTTGGCCCGCCGCTAAATAGCGCTATTGAAAGGGAATGATCAAAAGAACGCTGGCGTGCGTGACGCTGATCGCCGGATTGGCGCTGTCCGCCTGCGGCTCCGAAGAAGACACGAAAGCTGCGCAGCCGCCAACGCGCGTGGTTGCTCAGACCGTGCAGATGCTGCCTGAACAGGGTGAGGTGGATGCCATCGGCACCGCACGCGCAGTGACCGCGGCCGAACTGTATCCGGAGGCGGCCGGCCTCATCACCGCAGTGCGCTTTTCCGCCGGAGACCGTGTGGCACGCGGTGCCCCGCTGGTTCAGCTGGACGACCGGCGTGAGCGGCTGGCGGTGAGGCTGGCGCGCGTCGCCGTGGCAGAGGCCGACCAGTTGCTGGGCCGCTACCGCCGGATCGAGGACACCGGCGCTCTGTCCGCCAGCCAGATCGAAGCAGGCGAGACCGCGCTCCAATCGGCCAAGATTCAGCTGGAACAAGCCCAGGTCGCGCTGGCGGACCGCACGGTTCGTGCCCCCTTTTCCGGGTTCATGGGCATTCCGCAAGTCGATCGCGGCGACCGCATCACGCCGACGACTCTGATTGGCACGATCGACGACCGCTCCACTCTTTTCGTTGACTTCCCCGCGCCCGAAGCCGTCTTCGATGAGCTGCAACCCGGGGCAACGGTGGAGCTGTCACCCTACTCAGGCCCGAAGCGGACCATTCAGGCCCGCGTCCAGGCGGTGGACAGCGCAGTGACGGCAGAGACGCGCAGCTTCACTGTGCGGACCGTCATTCCCAACCGCAACGATGCCTACAGACCCGGTATGAGCTTTCGCGCCAAGTTCGCAGCACCGGGCCAGACACGGCCAGCAGTTCCGGAAAGCGCAGTCGTGTGGGGCGGCGATGGCTCCTACGTGTGGGCTGTTCGCTCAGGCGTAGCCCGGCGGGTGCCGGTCACCATCGCGGCCCGGAGGAGCGGAATGGTGCTGCTGTCAGGCAAGTTGCGGCCTCAGGAGCGGATCATCGTCGAGGGTGTGCAGAAGGTCCGGGAGGGGCAGCGCGTGACGCTGGTTGCGCCTAGACGGCCAGAGCCGCAACAGGCGACGGTACGCGCTCCGAAGCCGCCGCAACGTGACGGCGCCTCGTGACCGAGCGCAACGACCTTGCGATGCTGGCCGTCAAGCGGCCGCTGCTGATTGCCGTCCTTAATCTTCTGATCGTGATCGCGGGCCTTGCCGCAGTCTTTGGCGTAGAGATCCGCGAACTTCCCAATGTCGACCGGCCGATCATCTCGGTGAATGCGACGTTCCCGGGTGCCTCGCCACAGACGATCGACTCCGAAGTGACGAGCATTCTGGAAGATGCGGCGGCGCGGGTTACAGGTGTACGCCGTATCCGCGCGTCGAGCGAGGAGAACAACGCCCGCGTCCGCGTGGAGTTTTCGCCCGGCGTCGATCTGGACACGGCAGCCGCCGACGTGCGCGAGGCGGTGAGCCGCGTCACCGACGACTTGCCAGAGCGTGTGGAGCAAGTCCGCGTGGTCAAGGCGGATGAAGATGCGCAGGCGATCATCCAGCTTGCCGTTTCAAGCCGCCGCTACGACGAAGCCGAGCTGACCACGATCATCGACAACGACATCGTGCCCGAGCTGCTGACCGCGCAGGGCGTGGCGAGCATCGCGCAATTCGGAGCCCGTGTGCAGCAGATGCGTGTGGCCGTCGATCCGGTGCGGCTCAACCGCTACGGGCTCACCGTGGGTGACGTCGCCGATGCATTGCAGCAGGCGCCCTACGACGTACCCGCCGGCAGCTTTCGCTCCGACGCGCAGGAACTCGTGGTGCGGGCGCAGGCCACCGCCGCCACGCCCGAGCTGGTGCGCGAGGTCATCGTGCGCGGCACCACGCGCGTCGGTGATGTGGCCGAGGTGTTCCTGGCGCCCGCCGATGCGACCAGCTTCGTCCGCCTGGACGGCCGCTCCATCATTGGCTTAGGCGTGATCCGGCAGGCCGGGTCCAACACCATCGAGATCTCCAATGCCATCGAGAGCGCGGTCGAGCGGGTGAGCGGGCGCTTTCCCGAAATCACCATAGCCGTGATCTCCGACGATGCGGACTTCATCCGCGTATCGGTAGAGGAAGTGCTCGTCACGCTGGGCTTCACGATCGTGGTGGTGATCGTCACAATCCTGCTGTTCTTCCGCTCGTGGCGCGCGACCTTGATCCCGGCAACGGCCATCCCGATCGCGCTTGTCGGTGTGCTCGCGGGCATTTGGATGGCCGGATTCTCGATCAACCTGCTGACGCTGCTGGCGCTGGTGCTGGCCACCGGGCTGATCGTGGACGATGCCATCGTGGTGCTGGAGAATGCACAGCGGCTGCAGAACGAGGGTTTTGGCCGCAAGGCTGCCGCCGTGCTGGGCACGCGACAGGTGTTCTTCGCCGTGATCGCGACGACAGCGGTGCTGATCTCGGTGTTCGTGCCGATCTCCTTCCTGCCATCCGATGCGGGGCGCCTCTTCCGTGAGTTCGGATTCGTGCTGGCGCTGGCGGTCGCGATCTCGTCCTTTGTCGCGCTCTCACTAGTACCGGCCCTGGCCGCGAAGATGACGCTGACCATTACCGATCAGCAGGAGAGCCGGCTGACCCGGCTCGGGTCTGCACTCAACACGCGCTATGCGCATGCGGTGCGCTGGTCTCTGGACCGTCCCAAGCTCGTGATCCTCGCATCGGTCGGGGCGGCACTGGCTGCGGGGCTGCTGTACCCCACGCTTCGCAACGAACTCGTGCCGGAGGGTGATCGCGGCGTGCTGGAGGTCTATGCGACGGGGCCGGACGGCGTGGGTCTTGCCTTCATGGATGGCGAACTGGACGAAATCGAGGAAGCGCTGCGCCCCTTGCAGGAGAGCGGTGAGATCCAGTCAACATTCTCGATCGTGGGGCGGTACGATCCCAATCGGATCCAGGTCATCGCAGAGCTGGCTGACTGGGGCGAAAGGGAGCGCAGCCAGGGTGAGATCGTCGATGCCCTGCGTGCCCCGCTTGAGCGTATTCCCGGCTCCCGCGTCAGCCCGCGCGGGCGAGGGTCGCTGAACATCGGCGGTGGCGGCGACCGCATAGAGGTTGCACTGACAGGCACGGACTACCCGGAGATCTACGAGCGCGCGCAGGCCCTTGCCGAAGCGATTGACACCCGGTCCGACATGCTGGCGAACGCGGAGATATCGTATCAGCCCACACAGCCGCAGATCGCACTTCAAGTGGACCGCCGTCGAGCGGCCGAACTCGGAGTGGACCTGACCCAGCTGTCCGGAACACTGCGTGCTATGGTCGGCGGCGAAGAGGTCGTGGATCTGAACGTCGGCGACCGGGCGCTGCCGATCCTGCTGACGGCTGAGACAACTTCGATCACCAGCCCGTCCGATCTGAACAATCTGTACGTGCGCACCGGCAGCGGCGGACTGGCTCCGCTGTCGACCATCGTCACCATTCGCGAAGAAGGCGTCGCGGCCGAACTCGACCGCGTCGCCCAGCGGCGGGCAATCGAAGTTGAGGCGGACATCACCTCAGGAACCATCGGCGAGGCGGTGGTCGAGATCAGGCGGCTTGCGCAGGAAATCGGCGTCGAAGGGAGCGAGCTTGTCCTGCAAGGAGAGGCAGAGACGCTCGAAGAGACGTCGAATGCGCTGGTGCTCACGTATGGCTTTGCCCTTCTCGTCGTGTTCCTGGTGCTGGTGGCACAGTTCGAAAGCCTGACCAGCCCGCTCGTCATTCTCCTGACGGTCCCGTTTGCGCTGGCAGCGGCAGTCCTCTCGCTGTTCCTCTCGGGCATTTCGCTCAACATCTATTCGCAGATCGGCCTTGTGATGCTGATCGGCCTGATGGCGAAAAACGGGATCCTCATCGTCGAATTCGCCGACCAGCTTCGCCATGAAGGCAAGTCGGTGCGCGAAGCCGCCGAGGAAGCAGCCTCGCTGCGCCTTCGCCCGATCATGATGACGCTGATCTCGACCGTGATCGGTGCCGTGCCACTCGTGATCGCAAGCGGAGCGGGGGCGGAGGCGCGGGAGTCGATCGGCTGGGTGATCTTCGGCGGCCTTGGGCTTGCCGGCATATTCACGTTGTTCCTCACGCCCGTGCTCTATTCGGTCGTGGCCCGGTGGGGTAAGCCGCGCAGCGTCGACCTCACCCGCCTGCGCCGGGAACTCGACGCCGTTGATGAGAACGGCAAGCCGATGGCGGCAACAGCATGATGCGCGACGGCCGCCTGCTCATCCTGGCCGGTTCGGTTGCCCTCTCCGCCTGCGCAGGCACGGCGCCTTACACCCCGTCCGCGCCGCCAGTGGCGCTGTCACCGGAATTCGTCACAGCGTTCCGCCCTCCCGCCGGAGACAATGCGACGTGGTGGCGCGGCTTCAACGATCCCGTGCTGGAGGCGCTCGTCCGGCGCGCACTCGACCAGAACCTGACGATCGCTGCCGCCCGCAGCAGGCTGGAAGCGGCGCGCGCAGCAGTGCTGGCAGAGCGATCGGACCGGCTGCCTTCGCTCAGTGCGGACGGGGCAGTCGAACTGCTGGAAGGCACGTCGGATCGCACCACCTTGGGCGGCAGCGCCGGAACCAGCGTGCTGTTCGATCCGGATATCGGCGGCCGATTGTCGCGGGAAGTTGAGGCGGCAGCCGCGCGGGCCGACGCAGCGCGCTACGTCTTGGCAGACGCACGCCGTCTGGTCGCTGCAGCGGTTGCGCAGCAATACGTCGAGCTGCGCCGCTCCGAAGCGCGCCTCGTACTGTTGGAAGAGTCGACAGAGTTGCAGCAACGCACATTGCGCATAGTCCAACTGCGGTTCGAAGCGGGACTTTCGGCCAACCTGGATGTGCGCCGCGCCGCCGCAGACCTCGCGCAGACAGAGGCCCAGCGCGGCGTCCTGCTGCTGCAGCGAGCAGAGGCGGCACGAGCGCTCTCGGTGCTCCTTGGCGACAGCCCGCAGCCCCTGCCCGCAAGGCCCGATGAGCCGCGGATACCGGCGTTTGCAGGCGGTCCGCCTACAGGCGTGCCTGCCGATCTGCTACGCCGAAGACCAGACCTGCTTGTAGCCGAAGCCAACCTTGCAGAGGCAGCCGCGATGATGGGTGCGGAACAGGCCGATCTGCTTCCGGCGCTCGCACTCACCGGGCGCATCGAGATCGGCGACGGGCTCGTCAGCGGGATTTTCGACGAGGTGTTCGGCTCTCTTGGCGCGCTCCTCGACATCCCGCTCTTCGACGGGGGAAGGCGCCGCGCCGAGATCGTGGCCGCACGCGCCGAGGCAGACGCGCGGTTCGATGAGTACCGCCAAACGCTGCTGGACGCGTTGCGCGAAGTGGAGAACGCGCTCGTTGCCATTGAGAGCTACTCCGATCGTTCGGCCGACCTGCGTAACGCGATCGAGCAGAGCGAGGCGGCGTTCAACCAGTCCAACGCATTGTACCGTGAGGGCCTTGCCTCGCTGTTCGATGTGCTGGACTCTCAACGTCAGCTGATCGGCAGCCGCCAATCCCTGATCGACAGCGAGGCGCAGATCGCCTCTGCCATCATCGACTTGTACAGTGCGACAGGTGCGCCTGCCGATCCGGAGCCCGGCGAAGCCCTTTGACGGCAAAACTCCCCAAACACCTCTGTTCGTCGCCATTCCAGCCTGTTAGCCTGCGGCTACACAGACCGGGAACATGCCCGGCACGGGAGAGCGGTGGAGATGGAAACGGCAGGCGCCGACGAAGCGTTCGACTTCGTCATCGTGGGAAGTGGCGGTGGTTCGATGTGCGCGGCCATCGCGGCACGCAGCATGGGCCTGACTGCGCTCATACTCGAAAAAACGCCGCTGGTCGGCGGCACCACCGCCAAGTCCGGCGGTATCATGTGGGTCCCGAACAATCGCTTCATGAAGAGGGACGGGATCGAGGACAGCACCGAGAAGGCAATGACCTACCTCGACCATGTCGTCGGCGATCACAATGACACCCCCGGCGCCAGTCGCGAGCGGCGGCTTGCCTATGTCACCCGGGCGCCGCGCATGGTGGATTTCCTGGTTGAGCAGGGCCTCCAGCTAAACCGCCATCCCTGCTGGCCGGACTACTATGACGATCTGCCGGGCGGCATACCGGAAGGCCGCACCGTCTATGCCGAACTCTTCGATACCGCAGAACTGGGCGAGGCGCGAAAGCTGCTTCGCCCTAACTTCGTGCCCGTCCCGGTAAAACCACGCGAAATGTGGGATCTTCCCCTGTACAAGACCACCGGAGCGGGCAAGCGGGCCATGGCCAAGGTCGCGCTGCGGATGGCAGCGGCAAAGCTCACCGGCCGCAAATGGGCCAACAATGGGGCGGCGCTGCAAGGACGCATGTTCAAGCGCGCGCTTGAGCTTGGCGTGGAAGTCCGCGTCAACGCAGGCGTCGAGCGGTTGATGGCCGACAGTCGGGGACGCATCAGCGGCGTTGTGGTGAACATCGACGGCACCGCGAAAACCATCGCCGCGCGATCGGGCGTGCTCATCAATGCGGGCGGGTTCGCCCACAACCAGCGCATGCGTGACCGTTATCAGCCCGGCACTTCCGCAGAGTGGACCGCCACCTGCGAAGGCGACACTGGCGAGATGATCGAGGAGATGATGCGGCATGGAGCTGCCATCGCTCAGATGGAGGAGATGGTGGGCAACCAGGCCGCTCTCCCGCCCGGCAATCAGGGGGTGGCCCTGGTCGTCACCGAGCTGACAAAGCCCCATGCCATCGTCGTGGACGCCTCGGGCCAACGCTACACGAACGAAGCGCAGTCCTACATGTCGTTCTGCCAGGCGATGCTGGCGCGGGACCACGAAGTGCCCGCTGTGCCCAGCTGGATGATCTTCGACAGCCGCTTCATGTCCAAGTACATCGTCGCAGGCTCGCTGCCGGGCACCAAAAAGCCGGCTGCCTGGTATGATGAGGGCTTCCTCGTCAAAGCGGACAGCCTGGCAGCGCTTGCCCAGGCCTGCGGTGTCCCGCCTGCAACTCTCGAAGCCACCGTCGCCCGCTTCAACGGTTTCGCGTGCGAAGGCATCGATCGGGACTTCAACCGCGGCGGCCGTGCTTACGACCGGTTCGTCGGAGACAAGGCCCATAAGCCCTCGCCCACTCTGGGAACACTGGAGCAAGGCCCGTTCTACGCCTACCGACTGTACCCGGGCGATGTCGGAACCTACGGCGGCGTCGTGACCGACTGCGAGGCGCGGGTCCTGCGAGAGGATGGCTCCGCGATCCCCGGCCTCTATGCCACCGGAACCTCCACAGCGAGCGTCATGGGCAGAGCCTATCCGGGAGCAGGCGCCAGCGTCGGCCCCTCTTTCGTCTGGGGCTACGTCGCCGCTCTTCATGCCGCCCGCGCGTCGTCGGAGAATACGGCGGCCCACGCGGCATGAGCAGCGCGCAGGAGCAGTGCACGCAGGCAAGTCTCCCGATGACGCTGGGGCAGATCGATGCAGCATGGCTGACATCCGCCCTGCGCACGCGCTTTCCCGATGTCCGTGTGCGCCAGCTGACG
Organism: Novosphingobium rhizovicinum; assembly: GCF_040813635.1. Taxonomy (NCBI): domain Bacteria; kingdom Pseudomonadati; phylum Pseudomonadota; class Alphaproteobacteria; order Sphingomonadales; family Sphingomonadaceae; genus Novosphingobium; species Novosphingobium rhizovicinum. The sequence continues at coordinate 157,258 of NZ_JBFNXR010000052.1, forward strand.
ATTGCCGAGGTGATGCACGGCACTTGCACCAAAGTGTGGATCGATCTGGAGACCGACGGTGCCCAGCTGCCGGGCAGGCTGATGCTCAAGGGCGGTTTCGAACCGCACAGCCGTGACTGGTGGTCCATGCACCAGATGGAGGTGGGCGGATACCTGCACATACTGCCCGAACTGCGCCTGCCCAGCCCCACGTGCTACTTCGCAGCCTATGACGAGGGCCAGAAGCAAGGCGTTATCGTCATGGAAGACCTGGTCTCTAGCGGTGCGCGGTTCTGCCACGCGCAGCACCCGGCCGGGTTGACCGAGACACGCCAGCGGCTCGCCACCCTCGCGGCTTTTCACGCGCGCAGCTGGCAATCAGAAAGCTTCGCACCCGGTGGCGACTGGCACTGGGTCCAGGATGTTGCCTGCGACACCCGCGATTACGCGCGTGCATTCCTCCAGCCCGAGGTGTGGACCCGATACACCGCTCTACCCCGTGGCGCCGCCGTGGCGCGGCGCTTTCACGATGCCGCCTGGCTTGGCGAGGCGCTGGAGAAGCTCGTCACCGTGTCGTCCTCGCTACCCCATTGCGTACTTCACGGTGATACGCACCCGGGCAACCTCTACGTCGCAGCCGATGGCACTCCCGGCTTCTTCGACTCCCTTCCCGGCCATGGACCGGCGATGTCCGAGGTCGCTTACCACCTTGTCTGCGCTCTGGATGTCGAGGACCGTCGCTCGTGGGAGCGCGAACTTGTCCGCTTCTATCTGGACGCGCTCGCAAGTCAGGGTGTCGAGCCGCCCACGGAGGAGGAAGCGATGACCCAGTATGCGATATTCCTGGCCCGCGCCTACTTCATCTTCATCATCAACGCGTCCGAGTTCCAGAAGGAAGCCGTAAACACGGCCTACACCGCACGGATCAGTGCGGCGATGCTGGACCATGATACTGCTGGCCGCCTCTCAGCTCTTTGAAGGCGGACACAAATTGAAGAGAGACAGCACCCGATGAGAGTAGCGGTCTATCACGGAGGCCAGTCAGCCATCACCATTGACGAGGTGGCGACGCCGCAGCCCGGACCAGAAGACGTCCTGGTGGAAGTGGGCTTTTGCGGCATCTGTGGCAGCGACGTTTCGATGACATCGGGCGCCGGGTGGGACTACGAGCCCGGCACTCACCTGGGCCACGAGTATTGCGGCACAGTTGTTGAGCTTGGCTCACGCGTTCAGGGCTTGCGAACGGGCGATCTCGTAACCTGCGTGCCCAACGGCTTTTGCGGGGCTTGCCAGGCGTGTCGTGACGGCAGGCTGCTATCGTGCCGCAACGGCAAGCCGCAGATGGGCGGAATGGGCGGTTACGTGGCCGTCCGAGACGCTTCGGCTGTTCGACTGTCCGGAATGGTCGGTCTCGACGAGGCCGCCCTTGTCGAGCCGCTCGCCTGTGCGCGTCATGGTCTGGACGCCGGTAATGTTTGCGGCGGTGACCACGTTCTCGTCGTTGGCGCAGGGCCTCTTGCACTTGCCGTCATTCATAATGCAGTGCTTCGGGGCGCGCGAAAGATTGGCGTCCTCTCGCGCTCGGCACGCGGACGCGATCTGGCGCTGCAATTCGGTGCCAGCTATTTCCTCTCCGAAGAGTACGACGGTCCCGAAGCCGCTCAACGCATCCTTGCCGACCTTCCTGATGTCGTGGTCGAATGCGCCGGTGCGCCGGGATTACTGGCGCGATCGGCCGAACTCGTGCGGCCCGCCGGAACTGTGGTCAGCATGGGAATGTGCGGCAGCGCGGAACCGCTACTGCCGATCCTGTGCACCTTCAAGGAACTCAAGATGGTGTTTCCGCTCGGCTACTCGCTTGCCGATTTCGAAGCCACCATCCGCGAGTTCGATCAGGGGGCGGTAGACCCCGCGAGCATGGTCAAGCGTGTCATCGGGCTCGACGCACTGCCAGCGGCTCTCGCGAGCATGAGAGAGGGCGGCAACGAAGGCAAGATCCTCATCGATCCTCGTATGTAGCCGCCGTATTTGGCCACCCCGCGCGGCGTTCATGCGCGGCTTGCCGTTCGCACCTCAACCAAGCGCTTGCAGCACCCGCAAAGCTGCTGCCCTGACCTCGCGCGCCTGCTCAAGCGCCGATCGACCGGCCTGTGCCCGGCTGACGCTGGGGCACTCGACGCCGTAGGGGACATCCTTCGGAAGCAAGTTCAGCATACCGAGCAGCGGAAACTGGCCCTCGCCCGGATAGGTGCGCTCGCAAACGGCGCCCATGCCGACCTGCTCCTCCGGCATCGGTATCGGCCCGTCGCACAGCTGCACATAGCGGATACGCGACAGGTCGATGGCGGAAAGATCGTCTATCGAGCCGCCGCCGCCGATGACGTGCCAGGGGTCAAAGGTGATCCCCACATCCGCACCGGAGGCGACGATCAGTCGCTCGGCCTGGGACAGCGTAGTGGTGTGGCCGCCCGCGACTGGCTCCAGATTAACGCCCAGCCCCACCTCTCCCGCAACTTCGGCAAAGCGCGCGAGGAGGTCCGCAGCCGCACCTGCATCCGGATTGCTGTAGTTGATCGTCAGCGCGGTCTTGGCGCCCAGTCTGACGCCACGTTCCAACGCATCACGATAGCTGTCGATCGCCTCCAGCGAGTGCAGGTCGAACACCTCCAGCGTCACGACGTTAAGGCCAGTGTCTTCCAGGACGCGTGCGCACTCCTGCTCCTTGTCGGCCGATAGCAGCGCCGAGGGGAACAGCGGCGGCGCCTGGACCCATAAGCTCACCGTGTCGAAGCCTGCCCCGGCTGCGGCTTTCAACATCTCCATCGGCTCAGTGTCAGTAAGCGTCAGGCTGTCCAACGAGAGGTGCGGTGGGTTCATCGGGATGTGCCTTCCTGTTCAGGCGCTTGCACGCGGTGAGGTCGGTGGAGACGTGCGCAGNNGGAAGTAGGCATCCGCTGCGCACGCGGCCTGATCAAAAGCGAGCGCTTAGCTCGACGCCGTATGTGATCGGCGCGCTCCAGTTCGCGCCGAGGCCGAAGCTGTTGTACTGTACCGCCGTAACATACCGATTGTCGGTCAGGTTATCGCCCCAGACAGCAAGCGTGTACGTGTCGCTGGGGTCGGTCCACTGAACCCGCGCCGACAGCACCTCGTATCCCTCCTGGGGGAACTGGATGCCGGACGGGCCGAAGTAGAATTCCGACGTATAGTACAGGTTGCTCGAAAGCTGCAGCTCGCCGCCGCCAAGATCCGTGCGATAGCTCGCACCGACGTTGCCCGTGAACTCGGGCGTACGCTGCATCGTGGTGTTCTCGAGCGTAATGCCGGACGGAATGACGAAGCGAAACGCGCCCGCACCCGGCGCATAGACCGGCGCGTTATTGAACTCCTTGTATCGGGCGTGAACCCAGGATGCCCCGGCATTCAGATCGAACTGCGAGGTCACGCGCAGACGCAGCGACCCTTCGACGCCGTAGATCTCCGAGCTGGCGGCGTTGGTGATGTTCGCGCGTCCATCCGCAAGGTAGCTGGAAACCTGCAGGTTCTTGTAGTCGTAATAGAAGCCTGCGGCTTCGAGCGACACCGTGCGATTGTCGAACTTCGCCCCGATCTCGTATGCGTTCACCTTCTCCGGCTCGATGGGGTTACACGCGAAGTCAGGCGGATTCTGGCAGGACCCGCCAACGTCGATGACTGCGGCCTTGTAGCCCTGCGTGTACGACGCGTAGATGCTGGTTTCCTCGCTCGGCTTGAAGCGAAGCACGAAACGCGGCGTCACCTTGTCGTTCGAGATGGAAGGAACGGGGAACTCAGCGGCGCCCACGTTGTAGTAGGCGTCCGTGACCTTGTCCTTGGCATAGCGCGCACCGGCGGTCACGAACAACTGCGGGGTAATCTCGTAAGTGGCATCGATGAAGGCGGCGAGGCTCTTCGTAGTGGTGCTTGAACCGCCCAGGCGGGTCGGGCCGGTCGGATCTCGAGAGATGCCGTTCGTGTCCGCGAAGGTCCGGTAACGGTCCTTGTTGCTGAAGTAGAACAGACCGGCGGTCCACTGCAGGGCTCCGCCCGCCTTGGAGTTGAGCAGAAGCTCCTGGCTGAACGTCTTGTTCTTTACCGGAATGCCGATCTGGAACAGGGGAATGCCCGTGGCATCGAGGTCCTGCGACTGGTCGCCGTTTTCCGTCCGGTACTGCGTGTAGGATGTGAAGTCCGCGAAACCCAGGTCCAGCTTCAGCGTGCCCTGGAACACGTCCGACTTGGAGACGAACAGCGCGGGTCCGCTTCTCGCGACAAGATCGGGATCGGTCACATAACTACCCGGCGGCGCGATGAACGGCGCACCCACGCCGAGGACGGGGTCGACATAAGTGTTGGAGATGACGGGGCGTGGATCATGCTGCTCTGCATGCATGTAGCGCAGCAGCAGTGAGCCGATATCGCCGATGTCGAACTTCAGCCCTGAGCGAACGGAGTAGTTGTTGTACTCGCCGATGTTATCGTCGCCGTTAAGAACATTGGTCTGGAACCCCTGCCCGTGATTGTAGAGCCCTTCGATATCGAAGGCGACGCCCGAAACGACACCCGTGGTGCCATAGAACTGGATCTGCGTTTCGTTGAAGCGGCCATAGGAAGCCTTGAACTGGCCCGAGGTCTCGTGGCTCGGCTCACCCGTCTGGATGAGGATGGCACCACCGGTGGTGTTGCGACCGAACAGTGTGCCCTGTGGCCCCTTCAACACCTGAACGCTCTCGATATTGAGCAACTGCGTGTTGGCCGAAAGCGGATTGGGCGAATAGAAGCCGTCCAGATAGATGCCGACGTTGGACCCGCCGCCCGAGGTCACCACGGCAGTGCCGATGCCGCGAATGGTCGGCTGAGTGAAGCCGGCGGCCTTGTCGAAGCGCAGCGAGGGTGTGACCCGCGCGATATCGCTCAACTCACGCGCGTTCGCAGTGGCGAGCTGGTCCGCGCCCAAGGTGGTGAGACTGATCGGCACGTCGACCGAGCGCTCTGCCCTGCGCTGCGCCGTGACGACGATCTCGGTCGCGGCAGCAGGATCTGACCGAGCGGCCTCGGTGGCCTCCTGCGCGCCCGCCGCGAACGGCAGCAGCACGCTGGCAAACGCAATCGCGATAGTCGCTGATCGCAGCTGGTATGCACTTCTCATGATTTTCCCCCCAACCGCAGCACGATTCTGCGGAGAGCCGCGCTTTGCGCCCTTATCGCGCGGCAAGATCGTTCGTCAAGTTGTTAGCACAGGCGCAACCGCGTAGTCTTCCGCGCGAAGCTGGCGTCAACCTTGCTCTCAGGCGGGGCGCAGGTGCCCGACAATCTGCGGCAACTTGTCCGTCGTGACGATTCCGGGCGGTGCCGCGGCAACCGCCGGAATGACGTTTACCGGCCTGTTCGCCGTGTACTTGCCAGAGGCGCGCACATCTTCCTCCACCGGCATCGGAAGCCGGATCGTCATATCGACGGGCGCATCTCCTTCCACCCGGAAGCGCCAACCGTCGTTGCCCAGCAGATCCCACGCAGGCTCCAGATCCTCGGTCACGAACCAGTTGGACCGAAACTGCACCAGAGGCTTTCCGTTGTGCAGTCCGGTGATCGATATGCGCTGCCCGCCCACGCTTCCGGCAGCAATCGTAGACTTGTGCAATGCCGTCTCGTGCCGACAGTAAGCGGGTTCCATACTGTACTCGAAGCTGTCCACCGACAGGCCCAGCGACGATGCAAGAAGCGCCAGAGAATGCTCGAACACCGCGTGTTCGGGGCATCGCCGAGCCGCAAACTGCTCGGGCGTCTCGCCAAAGCCCATAACCTCGGTCAGCATCTCCTCGGAGCATCCCTCGCGGCAGTTGGCAAATTCCTCGATTCCGATGAAATCGATCCGCCGACATAGCGATGCAACCGCGATCGGCAGCACCTCGGTTATGAAGCCGGGGCTGGAGCCTGTGGCATGCAGACTTGCGCGGCCCTGGGCACAGGCAGCCTCGATGCGGGAACGAAGCCCGGTCTCCATCATCTCAGGATTGAAGAACTCAGCGCGCGTGGTAACGATGTTGATGCCGGATTCCAGCAGGCGGCACACCTCATCCACGTTCGTGCTTTCGGGCATGTAGAGCACGCAGTCCGGCTCTGCAGCAAGCACCGCCTCGATGCCGCTGACTGCCGTAACCCCGACCGCCGGGAGGCCACAAAGCTCACCGGCATCGCGCCCCACCTTGGCTTCGGAATAAACGCGGGCACCGACCAGTTCGAGCTGCGGATGTTCGATGACAGCCTTCATCGCGAACATGCCAACGGTTCCGGTCGCCCACTGCACAACCCGGATCGGCTTTGTAGATTGCATCCTGTATCTCCCGAGCCGGCGCGGCCCTTCATGATTGCTCCAGGATCGCTGACTTGCCCTGGCGCGGCTTTGCTATCACGATGACGAACAAAGACGCAAGCCACCCGCTACACGGTGGCAATTCACCTGGAGAGCGCTGCGCTCAACGTGTCTTGACAATGCCGCACGCTCGCTAACACAATGACGAACGCGATGGCGAAGAGAGATGACCTGATGACCCTGCATGCCGAACTGAACCAGGCCCCCACTGCAGAGGCCCTGATCGCCGAGGCGAGGCGCGTCACTGGCCTCGACGATCTGGGCGGCCCCGCCCGCAATGCCGGGCTAGAGGCTTTCACCGCGTCCCTTCGCGATGAGACCTGGGCAACGATGACGGGTCGGGCGCGGGAACTGTGCGCAGACTTCCTGCTCCACTATCTGTGCACGCGGCTGCGGCTCGTCGCGGATCGCAAGGCGCACCCCGGCATCGCGCAGGAGCGGATCGAAAAGCCGCTGATCGTCGTCGGCCCTCCACGCTCAGGATCGACGCTGATGCACACCCTGCTCAGTCTGGACCCTGACGCGCTGGCGCCCGAACACTGGATCTGCCGTGAACCCTCGCCCCCGCTTGTCGAAGGCGCGCCCTCCGCCGAGCGCCGCCAGGAAGCGGAAAAGCGCATGACAGAGCTGTTCGGGCTGATCCCCGACATCTTCGTCACGCATCCCTACATGATCGAAGAGGGAGCAGGAGCGCTGGCGGAGTGCGGGAGCGACATCCTCAACATGGTCTGCACCAGCCAGCAGATGTGGTGCTTCTGGGGTGGCGCCACTTACAAGCGGTACCTGCTGGAAAGCGATCACACACCCGCGCTCGGCTTTCATCACGATTTCCTGCAGCATGTGCAGCATGGGCAGACTGGCAAGCACTGGGCGCTGAAAGGCTCGGACCACATGCTATGGATGCGAGAGCTTGCCGCACAGTACCCGGACGCCAAGCTGATCTGGACGCACCGCGACCTTGCGCAGCAGCTCGGTTCGCTGGCGAGCGTGCAATCGATCCTTCTGGGCCTGCGCGGGCATCCGGTCAGTCCGGAGCAGCGCCGCGCACAGGGCAAACGCGCGATCGAGTTGCAACACGCCGCCGTAGAGAAGGCCATGCGCGCCCGCCAGGAGATCGGCGAGGAGCCTTTCATCGACGTCTCCTACCATGAGCTCATGGCCGCGCCGCTGCGCACGGTGGAACAGATCTATGCCGCAGCGGGACGCACTGTTTCTGCAGAGCACGCCCGGCGCATCGAAGAGTGGCTGGAGAACAACAACCAGACCCGGCACGGCGTCCACAAGCACTCTCCCGAAGAGTTCGGCTTCGACCGCGACGAGATCAACGCGCAGTTCGCTCCTTACGTGGAGCGCTACGGCCATGGCTTCGGCATTCGTCCCGAAGTGGTGGCCTGAGCGCTTTGCTCGTGCAGGATTTGTCCGGCGAGCTCGATCCCGCCCTCGAATGGTTTCGCTCCAGCAGGCCCGTGGATCCTGCCATGCGCGATTCCGCGACATTGTGGATCCTCGAAAGGAGTGGCCGTTTCGCACTGCCGCGCGTAGCCTTCGACAGCATCGGAGAGACCTGGGAGAGGCCGTGGGTTCAGCTCAACTACGTTCAGCAGGACGGCCAGACCCTGCGGGTATGGTCGCAGGAGCCGGGGAATATAGAGCTCAACGGCCAGGGCCTACCCGCCGTCCGGCGCGCAGGAGGCCTGCGGTTCGAGTGCATCGAACCGTTCCGGCGCTGGACTCTGGACTTCGATGGTCGAACGGTCCGGTCAAGCACTGCGCAGGAGATGGCTGGCCCCGAAAGCACGGCTCCATCACATCTGACCTTTCATGTGGAAGCCGAGATGGTTGCCCCGCCATGGCTCATGGGCGGCATGACCGCTGAGGCTGCCCGCCAGATGGCGCGAGGGGACGCCGGAGCATTGATGGGCGGCGTTCGCTACGAGCAGCTCTGCACGGTCACCGGCTGGATCGAGGTCGAGGGCAAGCGACAGCCGATCGAGGGCACGGGAATGCGGGTACGGCGCCAGGGTGTGCGCCACATGGGAAGCGCCATGGGGCACTGCCAGCACTCCGCCGTCTGGCCCTCCGGCCGCGCTTTTGGTGCCATCGTGATGGCGCCGGGACCGGAGGGGCCGGTGGTGTTCAACGAGGCCTTCGTCATCACACCTGACGGTCGCAAACTGGCGGCGACCGTCAGCGAGGCACCATGGATGCGCCAGCTGATCGAGCAGGATGATGCCAGCCTGCTGCTGTCCACCAGCGAGGGAGATGTGCGCATCATGGGCGAGACCCTGCTTTCCATGTTCGATCACCACAAATTCGAAATGGCCGATACCTCAGTCCTGCATCAGGGCACCGCGCGGTACAGCTGGGACGGCGAGGAGACCATCGGCCTGATCGAACGCTGCACGCTGCGCGAGAAGCTCACATGAGGACAGCTCTGGTCACCGGCGGCGGCGCGGGAATTGGCGAAGCAACGTGCCATCGCCTTGCGCGGGACGGGATGAAGGTCGGTGTTCTCGGGCGCCGGATCGAGAACGTGAACGCAGTAGCCGACGCCATCATCGAAGCGGGCGGTGAAGCCATCGCCGTGAAGGCGGATGTCGCTAACCGGGAGGCGGTGGAGCAAGCCGTGGCGCAGGTTCGCGCGGCCTTCGGGCCTATCACCGTACTCGTGAACAACGCAGGCGTGGAGGAGTTTACGCCCTTCGAGCAGATCGACGATGCGGCCTGGGATCACGTCCTGGAGGTCAACCTGAAAGGCCTCTACATCGTCACGCAGACCGTAGTGCCGGACATGGAAGCTGCCGGATGGGGCAGGATCGTCAACCTGACCGGGCTGGGTGCCCAGATCGGAGCGGCGAACATGGTCCACTACACGGCAAGCAAAGGGGGCGTCATGGCGATCACCCGGTCGCTTGCCGTCGAGCTTGGGCGCAAGGGCATCACCGTCAACGCGATCTCTCCCGGCCTTGTGCTCACTCCGATGGCTCAGCGCGCCATCGATGCGAACCTGCTCCCCTTCGCGTACGAGCAGATCGTGGCGAACTACCCGATCCCGCGCGTCGGCCAGCCGCATGAGGCGGCTGCCGCAATCGCCTACTTCGTGTCCGAGGATGCGAGCTTCACAACCGGTCAGGTCATCGGTGTGAATGGTGGAAGCTGCCCCTGAGATGCAGGCCGATCGGCATTGACCGGCAGGGAACCCCTCGCTAACACAACGACGAACAAACGGATGGGAGATGGATATGGGAGTGCTCGAGGGCAAGGTCGCTATCGTCACAGGCGCGGGTCAGGGAATTGGAGAGGCGATCGCCGCCGGCTATGCTCGTGAAGGCGCCAAGGTGCTGATCACCGGCCGCACCCTGAGCAAGCTGGAAGACGTCGCAAAGAAGATCTCCGATGCGGGCGGCACCTGCCAGGTGCTGGATGCCGTTGCCGGGGAGCTCGAACAATCGAAGGCTACGGTCGAGAAGGCGATGTCCGACTGGGGCCGGATCGATATCCTGGTGAACAACGCGCACTCTTTCACCGATTACCTGCCCTTGTCGGACCCCAAGATGGAGGAGAACTGCAAGGTGGACTTCCAGTCGGCATTCTTCGGATCGCTCCAGCTGATGCAGGCCTGCTATCCCCATATGAAGGAGCAAGGCGGCGGATCGATCATCAACATGGGATCGTCCTATGGCATCCGTTGCGAGCCGGGTTTCCTGGCCTACGCAGCCAGCAAGGAGGCGATCCGCACCCTTACCAAGACAGCCGCGCGCGAGTGGGGACAGGACAAGATCCGCGTCAACACCATCCTGCCGAGCGCTCTTTCGCCCAAGGCGATCTGGTACCTGGAAGAGAGCAAGAGCTACGATGCCGAGCTGGCGAAAGTCGCCATGGGCCGCTTCGGCGCGCCCGAGGACATCGCACCGACGGCGATCTTCCTGGCAAGCGACGCCTCCGACTTCGTGACCGGCCAGACGATCGGTGTCGAGGGCGGCGCGGTGATGCTCTAAGCACCCGGACACCATACGATGAGAACAAGAGTTGCCCTCGTCACCGGCGGCGCATCGGGCATGGGCAAGGCAACGAGCCTGCGCCTGGCTCGCGAGGGTCGCGCGGTCGCCGTGCTGGATGTGGATGGAGGGGGAGCCCAGGCGGTAGCCGGGGAGATCGTGGCGCAAGGCGGCCAAGCCGTCGCCGTTGCTGCGGATATTTCCGACCGTGCCGGTGTGCGCGCGGCGCTGGACAGCGTGCGTGCGCAGCTCGGCCCCGTCACCATCCTCATCAACAACGCAGCGGTCGAAAACTTCTCTCCGCTTGGCGAACTGGACGATGTCACCTGGGATCGGGTCATGGAGGTGAACCTCAAGGGCTTCTACATCGTCACGCAGGAAGTCCTGCCGGACATGGAAGCGGCGGGATGGGGTCGGATCGTCAACCTGTCTGCCATCGGAGCGCAGACCGGCGCGCCCGATATGGCGCTCTATACCGCCAGCAAGGGCGCGATCATTGCGATGACACGGTCTCTGGCCCTGGAGCTGGGCCGCAAGGGCATCACGGTCAACTCTGTGTCGCCCGGCTTTATCGATACGCCGATGTCCCGGCGGGCCATCGATGGTGACCTGTTTCCGGTCCCCTACGAGCAAATACTGCAAAGCTATCCGATCCCACGCCTGGGACAACCGGAAGAGATCGCCGCCGCCTGCTGCTTCTTCGTCGCAGAAGACGCCGGGTACATCACAGCGCAGCTACTGGGCGTAAACGGAGGCGCCGCAGTTTAGAACAAGCGCACATAAAGGAGAGGACACGACAACGATGCAAAAGTTCATCAACCACGTCGATCACGTCGCATGGATCTCGCGTCCCGAGAACCTCGACGCCAATGTCGCGCAACTCGAAAAACTAACCGGCGCTACACTGACCCGCTTCGCACGCAAGGACATGGGCTTCACCATGTGCATCAGCTGGGAAGCCGGTCTCGAAGTTGTCGCCCCCATGGAGGAGCGCACTGATTTCAACACCTGGCTGTGGAGCGAGCTGGAGACCAAGGGCGAAGGCGTCACCTCCGTCGTGTTCGGCGTGCGTGATCTCGATGCGCACAAGGCACGGCTGGAAAAGCTGGGCTTTGACGTAGGCCCTCTGCTGGACGACCACCCGGACTCACCCTGGCACGACAAGCTGGTGCTCTGGGAGCGCGTAGCCGGGGAGGCGATGAACACCAACATCATCCTTGGCGATATCGATTATGAGGACGGCCTGATCCCGTTCGGCGATGCGGGGCGCGCCTGATGGCGGTGCCTGATGTAAGCGAGCGGTCCATTGCCGAACTCGTCTCTCTGAAAGGCCGCGTCGCGGTCGTGACAGGCGGCGCACAAGGTCTGGGACGCGCCATGGCACGCCGCCTTGCAGAGGCTGGCGCCAAGGTCCTGATCGCCGATCTCAAGATCGACGTGGCGGAGAAAGCCGCGCAGGATCTGTCACAACGCTACGGCACGCAGGTGATCGCCACGCAGCTGGACGTGACAGTCTCGGATTCGATCCGCGCCGCGGCCGATCTTGCACAAAGCGAACTCGGCGGCCTCCATGTCTGGGTGAACAACGCGGGCCTTTATCCCAACGTGCTGCTGGGCGACATGACCGATGCGATCTGGGACCAGACCTCGGCAGTCAATCTGAGGGGCGTCTTTGTCTGCTGCCAGGAAGCGGCCAGGCGTATGATCGCGACCGGGACCAAGGGGGTCCTCATCAACGTCGTCTCGACCGCGGGTTTCAAGGGTGTTGCGCCGGGCATGGCGGCCTATGTGGCCACCAAGCATGGCGTGCGTGGCCTGTGCAAGCAGCTCGCCATCGAACTGGCCCCGCATGACATCCGCGTGCTGGGTGTCGCGCCCACGTTCTGCGAGACCGAAGGCAATATGGCCGCCCTGGCCGAATTGCCGGAGCGTGTGCGAACGGAAATCGGCGCCACGCTGAGCTCCGCGCTGGGCAGGGTCGGTGTTCCCGATGACATCGCGCGGGCTGTGCTGTTTGCGGCCTCCGACCTTTCGATGTTCATGACGGGAAGCACAATTCTGGCCGACGCGGGTGAGACCGCTTGATCTGATAACGGAGAGAGAGAGGGGCGTATGGTCGATCGTCTGGCCGCCGAGTTGGGCATACGCCGCCTTCATGCGCTGTGTGCGGACGCTGTATGGCGCAGGGACCCCGTCGCATTCGGCGGATGCTTTACCCAGGAGGCCGAGTGGAAGATCGCCGGCCTGCGGGTACGCGGCCGCGAGGCGATCGGCCGCGCCTTGCTTGAACTGGGCGCGGGCAACGAGCGCGTATTGATGAGCTTCAGCCATCCCATCCTGGACATCGAAGGTGGTACGGTAAGCGGGCGAACCTACGCCGTTGAGCGCGCCTTCCTGAAAGGCGGTGGCGCGGCCAGTTCGATCGGCATCTACTACGAGCGCTTCGCCCAGAGCGGCGCCGACTGGCTGTTCGCTTGGCGTCACTTCGATTTCTGCTATTGGGGGCCTGTAGACCTGTCCGGGGAGCTGTACGGCTTCCAGGACTATGGACCGCCTCCGACGATGCCCGCCGACGAGCAAACGACGGCGGGTCTTACGGTCTGACGGACCTCTTCACCCGATCGGCCCGGACTCATCGAGGTGGGATCAGGCTCACTGGCGCGAGATCGGGTCGAACTCTATGTGCAGATCGGCCAGGCTGCGGAAGCTGTAAGTCGGCTCGAAGCGAAACTGGCGGGCACCTGCCGGACCGTGATGCTTCTCCGAAATCCAGAAGTTGGGGATACGTTCAAGCAGCTTTTCAAGGGCGATGCGCGATTCCATCCGCCCCAGCGGCGCGCCAAGGCAACCATGCACACCCCGGCTAAAGCCCATGTGATCGCGCACGTGGGGCCGATCGATGTCGAAGGTTTCAGGGTTCTCGAACTTGTTCGGATCGTTGCTCGCCGCCGCCAGCAGGACAGTCAGGATCGTCCCTGCCGGAACGTCGACTCCGCCGACGCGGGTATCCTGAAGCGCAAGGCGGTAGGAGACCTTGACGGGCGCATCGTAGCGCAGGCACTCTTCGATGAAGTCCTTGATCCGCCCCGGCTCCGCGCGCAAACGCGCCTGCAGCTCCGGATTGTCGGCCAGGATCAGAATGCCCATCGCAATCAGGCGCGAGGTGGTATCCTGCCCTGCCCCGAACAGGAACCGCGCAAGGCCGGAGAGGATCTCGAAGTCCGGCTCCGAACCGTCCTTGAACTTGGTGCGAACCAGTTCGGACATCAGGTCGCCGCGATCGTTCTCCTGCCGGTCACGCAGATAGCCGTCGAACAGCGGCTTCATCGCTTCCAGCGGGTCCGGACCGATCTTGCCGATGTCGCCTTCCAGCTGGCTTGGCGGCGCACCGATCTGCTCCAGCAGAAGCGGACGATGCTCCATCGGAATGCCCATGAGATCGGAGATGGCATAGACTGTCGTGGCGTGGGCGAACTCGGGATTGACGTCGCACGCCCCCTTGCCGATGAAGTTGTCGATCAGCCGGTCGACCAGTCCGTAAAGATATTCCTCGTTCTGCTTCAGCCGCTTGTATGTCAGCAGTCCGCCCAGCAGCGCGCGGTACTCCGTGTGTTTCTTTCCATCGAACGCCACGAGGTGATCGGCCCACGGCATTTCGGCGCGGTGTGCGTCGAGCTGTTCACGGATGTCGGAGCCCTCCGGCTTGAACGGCAGGCCGGGGATCGGCCCCACGACGGAGGCGGCGTTCGAATAGATGCCCTCCTTATCGTTGAGAACCTCCTGCGCCTCCTCGAAGCCGGTCACCATCAGCGTGTTGTGGTGCGGCTCCCAGGTGACGGGGCCCCGCTGCCGGAGGATGGTGAAATAGCTCCTGGGGTCCTGCACGACCTCAAGGTCTTTGTAGAAGTTGGGCTCGTGGCTCCCCATCGCATCCTCTTGCCATCATTGTTCGTCATATTGTTAGCCAAGTGATGTTAGCGGGAGGCGCCTTTGTCAACCGCTTTCGCGCGAAGCGGAGCCAAGGGTGCACCGAGGGCACGGGCCCAGCGCTTGACAGACCATGGTCTCGCTAACATTCTGACGAACACTATTGTGGAGAGGCCAGCAGGAGCGACATGGATGAGTACGATGCAACTTGAGGGCATGACCGCTCTCGTCAGCGGGGCCAGTCAGGGGATCGGCTACGCCACTGCGCGTTTGTTGGCCGAGGATGGCGCGCGCGTGGTGATGATGAGCCGCAAAGCCGCGCCGCTTGAGGAGGCACGCGATCGTCTGCGCAGTGAAGTTCCGGGTGCCCTGATCGAGACCTGTGCCGGGAACGCCACCAGCGAAGCGGACGTGCGGGCCGCTCTGGATCAAGCGCATCGACTTGCCGGACGGCTGGACATCGTCGTTTCCGTCGTAGGCGAGCCGGTGTTCAAACCCCTGCTCATGCGCGAGCTGGAAGAGGTGCGCCGGGAATTCGACATCAACTTCGCGTCAGCCTTTCTTGCGGTCCGGCACGCCGCACCGCTCATGAAAGCGGGAGGCTCGATCATCTGTGTCTCCTCTGCGGCAGCGGTGCAGGCTGGCTGGGGGCTGAGCATCTACGGCTCCGCCAAGGCCGCCGTGGAGCGCTTTGTACGGGCCGCCGCCTTCGAACTGGGTGGTGCCGGCATCCGGGTGAATGCCGTTCGGCCCGGCCTCACCCTGCCTCCTGAGCGTGAGACAGAGTTCGCACAGATGGTTCGCGAATACGTCAGCGAAACGCCGCTGCGGCGGGTCGGCCGGCCGGAGGACGTTGCGCGCGCCGTGCGCTTCCTTGCCGGTCCCGACGCGGGCTGGGTGACCGGACAGACACTTTCCGCAGACGGCGGCCTGGAGCAGGGAAAAGCTCCCGATCCCATGGACGACTTCTTCGGGAAGGACGCCATGGATGAGATCCGCGCCGGAAGAGTCCTCCAGACCAACACCTGATTTTCCATGTACGACGCAGCGGGATTACGGCGGTGCGGGATGAGCGAGGCCTCGCGTTCACTCACCCCGCCCCTTCAATCGCGTCAGGACGCCCGATCACCCGCATAAGGGCGATCGGGCTCCCGCAGGGATCAGGTGCCGAAGTTGTAGCGCAGGCGCACGCCGTACATTCTGGGTGCGCCGTACTGCTTCGCGTCGAAGCCATATGCGTTAAGCCCGCCGGTGACACTGACGAGATAGCGCTCATCTGTGACGTTGGTGGCAAACAGCGCCAGGTCGAAGTCGGAACCGCCTACCCTGTCCCAATTCAGATTGAGATTGAGCAGGTTGGATGATGGCAAGACGCCGATCACCGATTCCTCGTTGGCGACCTGCTCCGACGTGTAGGTGTACGTGGCGCCCAGCGAGACCCTGCCGACACCCTCATCAAGCGGCAGTGTGTAGGTCGCGGTGGTCGTCAAACGATGCTTGGGCGAATAGGTGAGCGGCCCACCCTCTTTAGCGTAAGCTTCGAAGAACACATAAAGAGTCCCCGTCAGATCGGGGATCACCAGTTCCTTGATCTCGGTGTCGAGGTATGTGTAGCCAAGGCTCAGGTTGAGGTTGTCGAACAAGGTGACAGCCGCATCGACCTCAATGCCCTTCAACGTCGATGAGCCCGCATTGACGATGCCTGCGGCGCCGGAAAGGCCGCTGTCGGCGCGAGGAACCAGGCCGCCGAAAATCTGCTGGCCCTTCAAGTCATTGTAGAACGCCGCAAGGTTGAAGTACCCGCGCACCCCGCCATGGAAGCTCGTCTTGGCGCCGATTTCATATGCATCGACGGTCTCTGGCTCCCAGGTCTCCAGCCCCACTGTCGTGAAGTTGAGCCCTCCCTGCCGATAGCCGCGGGCATACTTGGCATAGAGCAGGATATCCCGGTTGGGCTTGTAATCGAGATTGATGAGCCAGGTCGGCTCTTTCGAATTCACCTCCTGGGTGACGCGGCACTTCGACAAGTCGCCCGAGCCGTCTCCACCCGCGACCTGGCCAATGCCGGGGATGATGACGGGAGGCGCAATGTTCACGTTGGGGCGTGTAATGTTGTCATTGCAATCGAGCGAGATGAGCTGCTGTCCAAGCCCGGGGATCGGCGCGTACGTATAGCGCGTACTCTCACTCACGCCGGAGATCTTGTCGAACGTATAGCGTACACCGCCGGTCAGCGTCAGCGCGTCAGTCAGGTCGTAGCTGGCTTGTGCAAAGATCCCGTGGTTGTCGAAATCGAACTTTGTGCGCGATTGCGAAATCAGGGCAAAGCCGATCGGTGTGGTGCACTCAAGTGCAGAAGGATTGGTGCAGTTGCCGTAGATGCCGGTGCGCTGCTGGCTCCAGCCGATGGGTCGGCTAAACTCAAGATAGCCGCCCACGACGAAATCCAGCTTGCCATCTGCCGATTGCCCCTGGACCTGCAGCTCCTCGGTAGTGGTGGACTGGCCGGCACTGGGGTGCCCCGGTGACACATCAAGCTCGATCACGTCGAACGGTTGTCCTCGGGTCGCCGCAAGCTGTCCGGTCAGTGGAAAGGGCAGCTCCGGCACGAAAAAGTTGTCGCTGTTCAACGAGAACGAGGAATGCTCGCGGATTTCTCCGTAGCTGACAATGTTCTTGACCGTGATGAGGTCGCTGGCCCGCCATGTCGTGGTGTTGATGATCTGCCATTGCTCAAGCTTGAGGAATGGGTCCCGCGCGCCCACGTCCACGTCAAGCGGCCCGTCGCCGCGCGCAGCCTGGCGATCGATCTGGTCACATGCCGCCGCCGCGGTGACCACACGCTGGAAGCTGAAGTTCGGATTGCCAGGGGTCTTGATGCCGCTGGGATCGGTGAAATCGATCGGGTTGCGATCGCACACGGCCAGCCGCGCGGCATAGCCATTGGTGTTCGACCGGCTGTAGTGCGCAATGGTGTAGTTCTCGAGATCGGGGGTCAAATCGCCTACGACGCTCAACCTCAGGTACGTGTAATTAAGATCGGCGTATGCGTCTGGGCCGACGTCAGCCTGGTTCTTCAAATAGCCGTCGCGCTTGTTGCGGTCGAACGCCAACCTGACCTTGAACGTCTCGGCGAGCGGCACGTTGATGGCACCCTGGACGCGCTTCTGGTCGTAATTGCCGTAAGTGCCTTCGATCATGCCTTCCAGCCTGTCGGTCGGCTTGCGCGGAACCAGAAGCACAGCGCCGCCGGTCGTGTTGCGTCCGAACAGAGTGCCTTGCGGTCCTTTGAGCACCTGCACGTTCTGAAGGTCAGTGAAGGCGCCCGCTCCCACCGTGCTGCCCGAAACGGTGCCTCCCTGCGCACGGACGCCCACAACATCGGCGAAGTACACGCCGACCGTGGGCGCGGTGCTGATCTCCTGATTGAAGCCGCGAATGGCGAACGATGACTTTTCCGGGCCGTACCGCTGATTGATCGAGAGGGACGGCGTGTAAGTTGCCAAGTCGGAAGCGACCGCAACGTTGCGATTGTTGAGCTGCTCCTGATTGAACACCGTGATCGAAATCGGCACGTCCTGGAGGTTCTCCTCCACGCGGCGCGCCGTGACGATAATCGCCTCGTCGTCGATGCGCGCCATGCCCTCGCTGGTCTGCGCCAGCGCCGGTGTGCCCGCCGCCAGTGCGCCAAGAGCGCCGCCAAGCCACAGGGCCGCCTTGTAGCCATTCTTCATCATCGTCCTCTCCCCTTCATGGCACCGCCGGTATTCTTTTGTTGGCGGCTCATCTTCGCGCACCGCCAGTCATGGCGGTCACGGATGTCGCGATTCCGGTGGGGGCAGATGACGGTCAACGACTGCAAAGGCACCCAGGAATACCGTGCCAGCGCCGCTCAGCCGCTCCTTCCCCTCCCCTGTCGTCTTTTCGTTCGTCGTGATGTTAGCCAATTGAATTGCACGATCAAGACGAAAGATCGTCGAACGACGAGCAAGGCGCACGATCGGGAGAGCAGCTTCCGCTTTGCGTTGGCTGGAGACGGCTTGGCGGCGCCGCAGCGCCGTACGGCCTGCCGCTCAGATCTTGAGAGTTGGCGCCCCGGCGGCGATGATTTCCGCGTGATGGCGGAGCGTCTCCGCCACCATTCCGGCGGGCATCGGACGATGGAACAAGTATCCCTGGCCCTGATGACATTGGTGCGAGAGAAGATAGGAGCGTTGCGCTTCTGTCTCGATCCCTTCGGCCACGACCTGCAGGGAGAGGCTACGGGCCAGTTCCACCACTGCGGTGACGATCGAACCGATTTCGGGATCTTCAAGCGCTCTGGAGATGAACGAACGGTCGATCTTCACGACATCGACAGGCAAGTCGCGCAAGTGGGATAGCGATGAGTAGCCGGTGCCGAAATCATCGAGTGCGATCTGCACGCCCGCATCCTTGAGCTTCTGCAGCGCGCGAATGACGTAATGCGTTCCCCGGTCAAAGAACACATGCTCGGTGACTTCGATTTCGACGTCATGAGGAGGAATGCCGATAGCCGCCATCGTGCTGAGCAGGCGTTCGGCATAGTTGTCGCGCAGAAACTCGGCTGGGGCGACATTGATGGAAACGCGGCCCACTTCCACGTTCTGCGCACGCCATCGCGCCAGATCGCGCAGCACGCTCGTGTACATCAGCTCGCCGAGGCCCGACGCAATGTCGTATTCGCGAAAGCTCGCGAGGATTGTTGCCGGCTCCTGAATCCCGTTTGTCGCGTGCTGCCAACGCAGCAAGGCTTCGAAGCCGAGAATTCTGCCGGAATGCAGCTCGATTCTCGGTTGATAGAAGGGAACGATGGAAGCCTCGCGCAGAACCGTACGGGCAAGGCTCAACTGCGATGCGACCAGCTGCGCCTCTTCGCGCAGATGGCTGTGGAACATCCGAAGGCCGCCGCGTCCTGTTTCCTTTAGCGCATAGAGCGCGATGTCTGCGCTCTTGAACAGTTCGTGCCCACTTGCCGCATCGTCGGGGAACAGCGCCGCACCGATGCTGGCACCGGCAGAGATAATTCGGTCTTCGTAGGCAAAGGGGGCCTGCATCTGCTTGAGGATCTTATCGCCGATCTGCGCAAGTTCCTGAGGCCTGCGGATGTCGTCGACGATAACGGCAAACTCGTCGCCGCCAACGCGCGCAACGATGCCACGGGGCTCAACGCATTCGCGCAGACGCTCGGCAAACCCGATCAACAGGCAGTCCCCGGCCGCGTGTCCCAGCGAATCGTTCACGTGTTTGAAGTGGTCCAGATCAATCAGCAGCAGCCCGACCGCTGCGCCTTGCGTCGCAGCGCCCGCCGTCGCTTCCTGCAAGCGCGACTGGAACGAGCGGCGATTGGGCAGGGAGGTCAGCGCGTCGTGCTCGCTGGCCCATCGGATCTCTTCTGCTTGCATGCGGGCGCTCGTAATATCGCGCGCTATCGCAAGCAGGCGAATGACCCGTCCCGCATCGTCCAGCATGGGCGTGAGCACCACGTCCCACCACTTCGGGGTTCCGGCAGCGGTAAGGGCACATTCCGTGAACCTGGCACTACGGCTGTCGTTCGCCTCGCTGAGTGCAGAACCGATCGTCTGGCGCACGCCCTCCGGCCACAACTCGGCCCATTGCTTCTCAAGGAGGAGCTCTGGCTGGGAGATCTCAAGCATCCGCAAGCCCGGCTCGTTGATGAGCTTGATCTCTCCGCGCGTACCCAGGATCATGATCCAGTCGGCACTGGCCTCCAGGATACTCTGGTGGACGAGCTGCGTCTCCCGAAGCGACTGCCGTAGCTGCTGCAGCGCCGTCACATCGAACGCCGAGATCATGACGCGCGGCTCTTCCACGCCTACCGAGATCGGAGTGATCGTCAGGTCGAGCCAGCACTCCACGCCAGATTCCGCGACCATTCGGACTTGAAGCCGCTCCTCACGCTTCTCAGCGAACACACGCGCAACGCACGCGCGAGCGGCAACGGCTGACTCGTGCGGAAGCTGATCAAACCAGTTCTGGCCGACGCTCTGCACAAGTTGCACGTCGTTTCGGTTGTGAGCATCGAACGCGTGCTCATACATGATGGTCCCGTCCGGCTCGACGACATGGACTGTGATCTGCGCCGCCGCCGCAATAGAATGGCTGAGGGATCGGGTGCGTGCGAGTTCCTGCCGCGCATCATGATCTTCGGTGAGGTCCGTGATGGACCCCACCATGCGAAGCGGCTTTCCATCCTGATCGCGGATAACAAACCCGCCATCTCTGACCACAACGTAAGACCCGTCAGCCCGCATGAAGCGGTATCTGCTGCTCCAGCGGTCCCTACCCGATGCGAGTGCCTCATCGAGGCTCTCCACCACACGAGCGCGATCGACTGGATGGACACGCTGGCGCCACCACTCGATTTCGCATCGCAAGTTCTGCAGGCTATAGCCGAACTGGCGCAGGGCATCGCTCCAGTCGATGCTGCCCGCGCGGACGTCGTAATCCCAGATCAGATCCTTGGTCGCGTTGGCCGCAAGACGGTACCGCTCTTCTGCCGCCCGTAGCCGCTCTTCCGCCTCCCGCCTGTCGCTGATGTTGCGAAAGCGCAAGATCATGTTGCCATCGATTGCGGTGGCCTGAATCTCGTACCATGCATCCAGCCAGTCGAGTCGGGCCTCGAACGACACGGGCTTGCCTGAGTCGGCCGCCTCACAGCACAGCCGGGTCAGTTCGTCGCCTTTGCCCCCTTCCACCACCTCGGCAAGAAAATCCTCGCCCAGTTGCGCCGCATACTGCGCCATTTCCTCACGCGCACGGTCGTTCAGGTAGATGGGCTGCCGATTTCCGTCGACGACAACGATACTGTCGCTCGACGTTTGCAGATAGCCGAGCAGCGTCGAGAGCGGGACGCTGTCCTGAACAAAAGAGGGAAGACCGGAGACGTCCATAGCCCGGTCGTAAGAGCCGGTGCTTGAAATGTGCTTAATTTTACAGACCGGTCGCACAAGAGTTGTGCCGCTACTGCCGAGACGCGAGAGAGGCCGAAAGGGTCACGCAGTGGCGCGGGCTTCCATCCACTAGCCTGCAGGCATCAGTCGCCGAATAGTCTTGGGTTACGGGCGATAAAGCGCGCGACCCAGCCGTCGACGTACGAAGTTCGCGAGAGTCTCAGGTATCGCCAGCCCGCCAGACTGATCACTGCGGCACCGACAGCGTTGACGATCAGATCGAACATCGTGTCGGTCAGGCCCGAGCTATCGCCCAACATGGGCTTTTGCATAGTCATCCCGAACAGCTGGTCCATAGCGAACTCGAAGATTTCCCATACCGCCCCGATCGCTTGCGAGAAGGAAAAGGCAAACAGCGCCAGGAACGATGGACGCATGTGCAGATCCACCTGGCTGTCTTCGTTGAGGATATAGACGATCAGGAAACCCAGCATGCCCATCAGCAGGCCTGCGGTCGTATGCAGAAGCAGATCCCACCACCAGTACCGCTCGTAGTAGTCTTGCACCTCTCCCAGAAACAGAGTGGCGAACGCGAACAGCATAGCCAGGATCTGTATCTCGGGCGGAATGAGAGCCAATGACCGCGAATGGAGCAGCGTGGGCGCCAGCATGGCGATCATGATGGCGGCGACAAGGAAGACGTGGATCCACTGCCGATCCAGCACCAGGAACGTGAGTTCGACGACCATCACCACTTGTAGAACGACAAGGATGGCAAGATGCGCGAGCTTGGCTTTCCTGTCCGCCTGCAGGTTCGTCCTCTGTTTTGTCGGCTGGTTCTCCGGCGACATTTTCTCGGCCCCAGGATGCAGCTTATTCATCGTCCGAGCGCTGCGGCACCAGCAGAACGTCGCAATCGAGGCACTCGACAAGCGCCCGCGCCGTGCTTCCCAGAACCGCGGCCACCAGCCCTGACCGGCCCCGTGTTCCCACGACAGCCAGATCGATGCCGTTCACCTGCACATGGTCACTGACGACACGGCATTCATCGCCATAGTCGACCGTGACGTCGAGGCGCTCACGAAGCGCGGGCGGGAAGGAAGCGAGAAAGCGATCGAGTTCATCTGCGATCTCGGCCTGTTGCGCGGCGGCGGGTTCGTCGCGCCCGCGGATGGCTTCCCACCGGACATGGTAGGCATGGACCAGAGAAAATGTCGCGCGGGGAAATGTTGCCAAAGCCACGCGCAGGGCCTCCGTCGAGGAAGTCGAGAAATCGGTCGCGACGGCGATCCGGCGGTATTCTGCCGCGGATTGTTCCTTGACCACGAGCACGGGCAAGCGGCTGGAGCGCGCGACCCTTTCTACCGTGCTCCCGACTAGGTAGTCGCTCAGGCCATCCCGACGCGACAGGCCGGTCACGATGACGTCTGCCTCGAACTGTGTGGCAGCCTCCAGCACGGCCTGCGCGACATCGCCGG
The DNA here is from genome assembly GCF_040813635.1 of Novosphingobium rhizovicinum. Taxonomy (NCBI): domain Bacteria; kingdom Pseudomonadati; phylum Pseudomonadota; class Alphaproteobacteria; order Sphingomonadales; family Sphingomonadaceae; genus Novosphingobium; species Novosphingobium rhizovicinum. The sequence continues at coordinate 179,963 of NZ_JBFNXR010000052.1, forward strand.
TCGCTACCTTTGTCGCGACCTCGAAGCCCTCGCCGCGCACCTCCTCGCGCAAGCTGGCTTCAGCCCGCCCGGTCGCCTCTTCCAGCACAACCAGGTTGGCGCTTTCTCCGGACAGGACATGCAAGAGGACGAGCCTGCCCCCCCACTCCCTTGCGAGCAGGGCTGCACGCTCGCGCGGCCGGTCACAACGACCGGCGAAGTCGGTCGGGAACAGGATAGTGGTGGGCACGGTCATCAGGGCTCAACACACCTATAGGAGGACAGTTGCAGGGACTTTATCGGACCACCAGGACCGGCACATGGCCATGTGCCACAACCTCCCAGGCCTTGCTCCCCAGCAGGAGCCGGCCAACTCCCCGGCGGCCGTGCGAGCCCATGACGATGAGATCGCAGTTGCGTGACTGCGCCGCGTGAAGGATGGCCTCGGCGGGTTGCGCGTCTGCCACATGGACCAGCTCCGCCTGAACTCCGGCGGCTTTGGCCGATTCCCTGGCTGCCGCAAGGATCGCGTTCGCCGTCTCGTCCTGGGCAGCGCCATGATTGGTCATCATCGTATCGCTGGGCACCATGCCGAAGGCGTCGCCGGCATAGAGCGGATACGGCTCTGTCACCGTAAGGACGGTAACCTGGGCCCCTAGCTGGCGTGCAAGGTCGACCCCGTGATCGACTCCCTTCTGCCCGACATCCGAACCGTCCGTCGCAACCAGAACGTGCTTGTACATCATGCTCTCCCTTCCAAAGGCTCATCGGCCGGGCGGCACAAGCTCTGCACCCCAGGGCCCCGTGAACGCCTTGCGCACTATGTCACGAAAGAGCGCCCGTCCCAAACAGCACCAGGGAAGCGAACAGGCTGACCACACCGGCAGCACCCGCATAAAGCAGGGCCAGCGGCAGAGTGCGGTGCAGGATTTCGCCCTCTTTCCCGACCAGCCCCACCGTTGCAGCACCGGCAACGATGTTGTGGGGTGCCACCAGGTTGCCCGCAGCCGCGCCAACCGCCTGGGCTGCCGCGGCAAGCATCGGCAGAATGCCGGCTCGCTCTGCAGCACTGGCCTGAAACCCGCCCAGCAGAATGTTCGATGCCGTGCCGGAGCCGGTCACAAAGGCGCCCAGCGTCCCCAACAGCGGAGCGACCAGGGGCAGGGCGTTGCCGAAGGCCTGGGCAGTGGCTGCGGCCAGAAGCTCGATCATGCCGGCATGGACCATGGTTCGCGCAAGCGTGAGAACCGCAAGCAAGGCCAGAGCGACGCGCGGCAACCGTCGCGCCGCGTCGCGCGCGGCACCGGAGATCAGGACCCGCGTCTCTCGCTGAAGCATGCCGCTGAAAAGGAACGCGAGCATCAGCACGGTGCCAGGATGGTAAAGGGGCGCCACCGAGCCTGCGTAGCCGCCTTCCATCGACCAGTGGATCTCCACCGCGCGAAGGGCTTGAGAGAGTGGCGGCACCAGCCTTGTGATGAGGATCAGGCCGACGACCACGAGATATGGCAGGGCAGCGCGAAGCAGGCCGGAGGAAGACGGGAGCTGCGCCCGGTCCTCGATCGTGCCCCTTCCCCTGCCTCCTCCCCTCAAGCGGGAGAGAAAGACAGCGAATGCGCCACCCCCGATCAGCGCCGCGCCAAGGGAGGGCAATTCGGGGCCGGTCGTCCAGGCGAGCAAGGCGGACGGTACGAAGAACAGTGCAGCCGCGCCCAGCGCCCAGCCAAGCGAACTCCAGAACGGAATAACGGACCCGGGCGTGGCTATCCTTACCACCATCAAGACCATGATCCAGCCTACGCTGGCGTTGAGCAGCGCAACGGAAAGCGACAGCGCATTCGGATCGAGCCCGGTCTCTGCCAGCAGCGGCGCCATCGGTGTTCCGATCGCGCCGAACGGCACTGCCGCGGCATTGCCCACGATGGCCAGCAGCAACGCCACCTGCGGACTGAAGCCGGCGGTGACGAGCAGAGGTGCGGCAAGGGCGATCGGTGTACCGAAGCCGGCCGCGCCCTCCAGGAAGCACACGAAGAACCACGCGATCAGCAAGGCGACCATGCGCGGATCGTTGCTCAGCCCGGCGAGTGCCCGCCCGAACAGCGCGGTGCCTCCGTTGCGCACCTGAAATTCGTGGATGCACAGTGCCGGGAAGATGATCCACAGGATGGTCGCCGATTGGAACAGCGCTTCCAGGAACGGACCTGCGATTGTGTAGATCGTTGGAGATTCGAACCAGAAGGCCGTCACCACTATCGCCGCCCCGGCAGCGACGGCGCCCGCTGACGCAGCCGACCAGCGAGCCCCGATCAACAGGGCGAGCAGCAGCGCGATCGGAACTAGCGCCAGCGCAATCTGCATCGGTTCAGGCGGACAGTTCGACGGGGTTGGCAGGCACGCCGGTACCTTCGAACGTCGTCAGGTTTTCGATCGTCGTTCTCGCAATTTCCGCCATCGCCTCGGCAGTGAAGAAGGCCTGGTGGCCGGTGATGAGGACGTTCGGGAATGTGAGCAGGCGCGCGAAGATGTCGTCCTGCAGGACTTTGTCGGACAGGTTCTCGAAGAAGAGATCGCCTTCCTCCTCGTAGACGTCGAGGCCGAGGTACCCGATCGCTCCCGATTTGAGACCATCGATCAGCGCGACCGTATCGACCAGCGCGCCCCGTCCCGTATTGATGAGCATGACGCCTCGCTTCATGCGCGCCAAGGCGTTGCAGTCGATTAGGTGATGGGTCTCCGGAGTCAGGGGGCAATGCAGCGTCACAATATCGGATTGCGAAAGCAGCTCCTCCAACGAGGCTTCTTCGGCCCCGATGACGGAAAGTTCCGGCGAAGGCGCAGGATCGTGAACAAGCACCCGGCAGCCAAAGCCCTTCAGAATGCGCGCGACCGCCAGGCCAATCTTACCGGCGCCGACGATGCCCGCCGTTCGCCCGCACAGATCGAAGCCGAGCAGACCTTCAAGCGCAAAGTTGCCCTCCCGCACGCGGGCGTAAGCGCGATGGATCTTGCGGTTGAGCGACAGGATCAAGGCGACGGTATGTTCCGCAACGGCGTCAGGCGAATAGGCGGGAACCCGCGCCACACTCAGACCCAGCTCAGCGGCTCTGGCCAGATCGACATGGTTGAAACCGGCGCTGCGCAGCGCGATGAGGCGGGTTCCATCCCCCGCGAGCGTCTCAAGAACCGGGCCGCTCAGCACATCGTTCACGAAGGCGCAGACCGCGTCGGCACCTGCCGCGAGAGCCACGCTCTCCTCGGTAAGGCGAGCTTCGATATAACGCATCTCGTGGCGGCTGCCTGCCGCCGCGTTCGCTTCATCGAGGAAGCTCCGGTCATAGGATTTCGTGCTGAAGACTGTCACGCGCATGGTCGATCCTGTTGTTAGTGTCGAACCCGTCGTCGGAGCGCGGTAGGGTAACAGGAGGCGCCTGCCAGTTCCAAGGGGCTTCAGGTAGAAACGTGCACTCCAACAGAGACCTCATCCCTGCTGCTCCATGAAAGGCAATCGTCGGCTGTACGGTCACTTCATCCCCCCTGCCGCGTACCCCCGGTTTGTCCTGAACTGTGCTGTCTGCCATGATCCTGATCAATCTGCGCAGTCGAACAGCATGTTACGACATGATTGCGTGCGGAGGTCCGGCGAATGGCAGATAGCGGCAGCGGTACAAGAGGCGCATTCCAGTGAACGCTTGCGACGACCAGGGCGAGACGATCGCCTTTCTGTCCCGGGCCGGCAGCTTTGGCGCTGCCGGTTCCGTCGACCGGATCGATACGCACGCTGCCATCATCTTTCTTGCCGGGGACCGCGCCTACAAGCTCAAGCGAGCAGTTCGGTATCCCTATCTGGACTTCTCAACCGCAAACAAGCGCAAGGCTGTTTGCGAGGCGGAAGTCGCACTGAACCGCCGCACCGCGCCGGATATTTATCTCGGCGTGTGCAGTGTCGGCAGACAGGCAGACGGAACGCTTGCGCTGGATACGGGCGAGGCGATCGACTGGCTGGTGGTGATGAGGCGCTTTGCCCCTGAGTGCCTGCTGGCCAAGATGGCGGACAAGGGACCGCTAGGGCCAGAACTGGTCCGAGATCTTGCCGACCAGATCGCCACCTTTCATGACATGGCGGAAGTGGCTGACGGAAACGGCTCGGACCGCGTGCGCGCTGTGTTGGACGGGAACTTGACCAGCATGACGGCGCTGGCGGAGGGGCTGCTGCCGATGGAGGACTGTGAGCGGCTCCATCGGCGCAGCCTTGATGACGTGGACCGCCTTTCACCCCTGCTCGACCGACGCGCGGAGACGGGGCACGTCAGGCATTGTCATGGCGATCTGCACCTTGCCAACATCTGCCTGTGGCAGGAGCGGCCAACGCTTTTCGATTGCCTGGAGTTTGATGCCGCTCTCGCGACTACGGACGTGCTCTACGACCTCGCCTTCCTGTTGATGGACTTGTGGCACCGCGGGCTGCACGCCGAAGCATCGCCTCTGTTCAACCGCTACTGCGACATGCGCGAAGAAGACGATGGACTGCCAGCGCTGCCCCTGTTCCTGTCGATGCGCGCAGCGGTGCGGGCTCATGTCCATGCGAGCGCGGCAGAGCGGCACGATCGTGGCGAGCGGCGCGAAGCGGAAGCGCGGACCGCCCGCGCATATCTGGCTGCGGCGATGGGGTTCCTTGACCGCAGCAAGCCGCAACTCACCGTCATCGGTGGGCTTAGCGGCACGGGCAAATCAACGCTCGCGGGCGCACTTGCCGCTGAACTGGGCGATCCTCCCGGCGCGCGCTGGCTCAGAACCGACGTGCTGCGCAAGCGCATGGCGGGCGTATCTCCCGAGACGCGGCTTTCGCCTGAAGCCTACACGAAAGAGCAGAGCGAGAAGGTCTATGACCGGCTCGCCACAAAAGCCCGTGAGATACTGGCAGGCGGGACAAGCGTCATCGCCGATGGCGTATTCGCCGCCGAGGCAGAGCGCAACGCGATGACAGCGGCCGCGACCGAGGCAGGCGTGCCCTTCGTCGGGCTATGGCTCGAAGCGCCGGTCGAACTGCTACGAAGCAGGGTGAGTGCGCGAACGGGCGACGCCTCCGATGCCGACGCGCCCGTGGTGGAGCGCCAGCTCGAGTACGAGCTGGGCGACCTGAGCGCGTGGCATCGGATCGAGGCGACAGGCTCGCCAGGAGAGGTCCTGGCCCGCGCCAAGCGTGAGCACCCCCTGCCCTGACGATCAGGCGTCAACGCGATCAGAGAAGTCTCACCCCACCCTTGACTCCATATTAGACATTACTAAATTAGTGATACCTAATGGAGAGTCGATGTGAGCAATGCCGAAGTTCCTCAGTCACGCTTCTTTCGCCAGGCGAGCGAAGCTGCGGGGCTTCTCAAGGTCATGGCCAATGAGACACGCCTCCTTGTCCTTTGCCTGCTGGCAGAGGCGGGAGAGCTGTCGGCAGGAGCGCTCACGGAGCAAGTCGGGCTGAGCCAGTCGGCGCTGTCGCAGCACCTGGCGAAGCTGCGGGAGGAGGGCCTCGTGGCGACACGCAAGGAGGCGCAGTCCGTGTTCTACCGCGTGTGCGACCCCAAGGCCGGGCAGGTCTTGGCCGTGTTGCATCAGATCTTCTGCCCCGAACTCGGCGAACTGCCGACGCCGGACGCCAAGAATGGAGAAAGCGCATGATCCGCGATGAGAATATCGAAAGAGCTGCCGAGCAGGTGAATGCCGTTCTGGCAGGCCAGCTTCGTGCGCCTCACGTCAAAGCCTTCTTCCATGAGCCGACGTTCACCGCGACCTACGTCGTAAGCGACGACGCTACCAGGCGTGCGGCGATCATCGACAGCGTGTGGGACTTTGATCAGCCCTCCGGCCGGACCAGCTTCGAGTCCGCAGACGCGATCATTGCCTATGTGCGCGAACAGGGCCTGACGATCGACTGGATCCTGGAAACGCATGCCCATGCCGATCACCTTTCGGCTGCGCCTTACCTGCAGGAACAGCTCGGCGGGAAGCTTGCGATCGGGCGCGAGATCGTGACCGTGCAGGGTGTATTCGGCAAGATCTTCAACGAGGGCACCGAGTTCGCCCGCGACGGATCGCAATTCGACCGCCTGCTGGAGGATGGCGAGACTCTGATGATCGGCGAAATCCCGCTGATCGCGCTCCATGTTCCCGGACACACGCCGGCTGACATGGCCTACCTTGTGGGCGATGCGGCGTTCATCGGCGATACGATGTTCATGCCGGACTACGGCTCCGCACGCGCCGACTTTCCCGGCGGTGACGCTCGCAAGCTTTATCGCTCGGTCCGGCGCCTGATGCGCCTGCCGGACCAGACGCGCGTATTCCTCTGCCACGACTACAAGGCACCCAATCGCGATACCTTCGTCTGGGAAACCACGATGCTGGCCGAGCGGACCGCGAACGTGCACCTGCATGAGGACGTCAGCGAGGATCAGTTTGTCGAGATGCGCACGCAGCGCGATGCGACGCTGGACATGCCGCGCCTGATCCTGCCTTCGATCCAGGTCAATATGCGCGGTGGCCATTTGCCGCCTCCGGAAGAGGACGGTCATTCCTACCTCAAGGTTCCGGTGAACGTGCTGTGACGCTGCCGGGCTTTCCTGACGCGGCCCCGCTGCACGGCTTGGTCGGCGGCGTGCTGATCGGCCTTGCAGCCGCGCTCATGTTGCTGGGTGCCGGGCGGATTGCAGGGGTCTCCGGCATTCTTGCGCGCGGCACCGGCATCGCCTCGGGCGGCATGGCGCGGACGAGCGCGTGGGGGTTTCTCGTTGGGCTGCCACTTGGCGCTCTGGCGATCCGCTTCGCAACGGACTGGGAGCCGGCCAGGTTTGCCGGCTGGCCTACCCTTGTTCTGGCCGGTCTTGCGGTGGGTTTCGGCACTCGCCTCGGCAGCGGCTGCACCAGCGGCCATGGCGTGTGCGGTGTCAGCCGCCTTTCACAACGCTCGCTGCTCGCCACTGCCACCTTCATGGCGACCGGCATTGCGAGCGTTTCCGTCATGTCCCTGCTCGGAGGCTGATATGTCCTTGGTGCGTAAACTTCTGCCGCCGCTTGCCTCCGGATTGCTGTTCGGAATGGGGCTGACCGTATCGGGGATGACGAACCCGCAGCGCGTCCGCGGATTTCTGGACGTCTTCGGCGCCTGGGACCCGACGCTGGCCTTCGTCATGATCGGCGCCATTGTGGTCATGGCTGTTGCCTGGCGAATGCAGGCCCGCATGATGAAGCCGGTTTTCGGTGACACCTTCTCTCTGCCCGACCGCACCGATCTTGATCCACGCCTTCTGATCGGCGCCGCTGTGTTCGGCATCGGCTGGGGCATCGCCGGACTGTGTCCTGGCCCTGCGATCGCCTCGCTGGCGCTGGCGCCCTCCGCCGCCCTTCCCTTCGTTGCCGCCATGCTCGCGGGCATGTTGCTGCAGAAAATCACGATGGAACGAAAGGTCTCCAGATCATGATACAGCCAAAGCGCCTGTCGGACCGCCTCTCTGTCATGCCGCAGATCGACCCGGACGATTTGCAAGAACTTGCGGATGCAGGCTTTCGCTCGGTCGTCAGCAATCGGCCTGACGGTGAGGAAGACGGCCAGCCCAGTTGGACGGAAATCGAGCACGCCGCCCGCGCGGCAGGGATGGAGGCGCGACATATTCCGGTCCGTCCCGGTGCGATCACAAACGGCGATATCGCCCGGTTTGCGCAGGCTCTGGAGCAGATGCCGGCTCCGGTTGTCGCGTTCTGCCGAACTGGAACACGTTCGGCAACGCTGTGGGCCCTCAGCAACAAGGACGCCCGCTCCGCCGAGGATCTGATCCACACTGCGGCCGACGCCGGGTACGACCTGTCGTCCCTGCGCGACCGTTTGAACCTGGACTGATCGGACAAGTGGCAGGGCGTCCATGAAGCACCTCGCCCGCTACGTCCCGATCCTCGATTGGGGGCGCGGCTATAGCCGGGAAACGTTGACGAACGATCTGGTGGCCGCGGCCATCGTGACGGTCATGCTGATCCCGCAGAACCTTGCCTATGCGATGCTGGCCGGGCTGCCGCCGCAAGTGGGCCTCTACGCTTCGACCATCCCGATCATTGCCTATGCCCTGTTCGGCACCAGCCGGACGCTCGCGGTCGGTCCGGTGGCGGTCATCTCACTGATGACGTTGACCGCGGCGAGCAGCGTCGCCGCGCCGGGCAGTGCCGAATACATCGCAGCCGCACTCGTGCTTGCCTTGCTCTCGGGGCTGATCCTGTTGCTCATGGGCATCCTGAAGCTGGGCTTCCTTGCCAACCTGCTGTCCCATCCCGTGGTCTCGGGGTTCATCACCGCGTCGGGGATCATCATCGCCACCAGCCAGTTGAAGGGGATTTTCGGAATTCCTGCCGCTGGCGAGGCGATTCCTGAACTTGCCAGCACGCTTTTTGCCAACCTGCGGCACACGAACCTGCCCACCCTGCTGATCGGGATTGTGTCGATTGCCTTCCTTTTCTGGACTCGCAAGGGCCTGAAGCCAGTTCTGACCGCCACCGGGTTGCAACCGCGCGCAGCGGATCTCATCGCCAAGGCGGGCCCGATCGCCGTCGTCGCAGCGGCGACCCTGGCCGTTGTCCTGCTCGATCTGGAGGAGCGAGGCGTCAAAGTCGTCGGTGATATCCCGCAAAGTCTGCCGCCGTTTACGAGCCCTGCATTCGACGCAGACTTGTGGCGGCAACTTGCCATCCCTGCGCTCATCCTCTCGATCATCGGCTTTGTGGAGTCCGTCTCCGTCGCCCAGACTCTCGCGGCCAAGAGGCGACAGCGGATCGATCCCGATCAGGAGCTTATCGGCCTGGGCGCCGCCAACATCGCCGCCTCCCTGTCCGGCGGCTACCCTGTGACCGGGGGCTTCGCACGGTCCGTGGTGAATTTCGACGCCGGAGCCCGAACACCGGCCGCAGGGGCATTCACCGCCGTTGGCATTGCAGTCGCCGCCCTGTTCCTGACGCCGCTGCTTCGCTCCTTGCCCATTGCAACTTTGTCCGCAACCATCATCGTTGCCGTTCTCAGCCTCATCGATCTTCGGACCCCACGCATGATCTGGCGGTATTCGCGAGCGGACTTCGCTGCGATGGCGGTGACAATCGCAACGACCCTGCTTGTCGGAGTGGAACCGGGCGTAATTGCCGGTGTCGCGCTGAGCCTCGCCCTGTACCTGTGGCGCGCGGCGAGACCCCATGCCGCGATCGTCGGGCGGGTGCCCGAGACAGGGCACTTCCGCAACGTGAAGCGCCACAAGGTGATCACCGATCCGAATATCCTGACCATCCGGATTGATGAGAGCCTGACTTACCTCAACGCGCGCTGGCTGGAGGAGTTCGTCTCCGAAGCCGTGGCGGAACACCCGCGAGCCAGGCACCTTGTGCTCATGTGCTCGGCGGTGAACTCGATAGATGCCTCGGCGCTCGAGAGCCTGGAAGCCATCAACCATCGCTTGCTGGACGCAGGCGTCAGGCTGCACCTTTCAGAAGTGAAGGGACCGGTCATGGATCGGCTGGAGCGATCGTCCTTCCTCTCCGACCTCGGCGGGCAGGTGTTCCTCTCACAGGATCAGGCGTTTGGATATCTTACGAGCGGAACGGACGAGGGCGAGCCCGCGCAGAGCAACGATCTCTGGATGGCCCGCGGCCTTATCTGACCGTTAACCGGGCCTAAAGCGGCCCTTAAACGCTCCACTATCGGCCCGCAATTGCCCGTCCTTGCGGCGGCCCCGTTCAGAGCCGCCGCGAGCGGCCTCAATGGTCGAACGGCAGGGGCTGGTAATCCGTGAAGCCTTCGGCTCCGCCACCGTAGAACGTCGACTGATCCGGTTCGTTGAGAGATGCGCCGATACGCAGGCGTTCAGGAAGGTCCGGGTTGGAAATGAAGGGACGCCCGAAACTGATGGCATCTGCCACCCCCTTGCTGACGTCAGCTGCCGCCGATGCGCCATCGTAAGACCCGTTGCCGATGTACGCCCCGTCGAACAACGGGCGCAGCCTGTTCAGCAAGGCGCGTTCGTCAGCACTGCTCTCCTTCACGAACTGACCGATCACGTGAAGATAGGCCAGCCCGCGCCCCGACAGCATCCGGTAAGCGGCGCTGAACGTCCCCTCGGGATCGCTGTCGCGCATGTCGTTGGCTTGGCCGAGCGGCGACAGGCGCACTCCTACCCGGCCGGGTTCGAACACGGCGCACGCGCGCTCGATCGCCTCGCGCAGCAGTCGCAGGCGGTTTTCCACCGGACCGCCGTAGTCATCATCCCTCCGGTTCGATCCGTCCTGGATGAACTGGTCAAGCAGGTAACCGTTCGCGCCGTGTACTTCGACGCCATCGAAGCCGGCTTCCTTCGCACAGCCGGCGGCGTTCTCGAATTCGTCGAGGGTGCGCGCGATGCCATCGGCATCCAGGGCCACCGGCTCGGAAGTGGCCGAAAAGCCCTCGCGCGTGAAGGTCATCGCATCGGCCCGGATGGCACTGGCGGAGACTGGCTGCGCACCGTCCGGCAAAAGCGAGACATGGCTGATCCGGCCCACGTGCCATAGCTGGCAGACGATCCGCCCGCCTGCCGCATGAACAGCTTCGACGATCGGCTTCCAGGCCTCCACATGATCGCGGGTATAGATGCCGGGCGTGTCGATATAGCCCTTGCCCATGGCCGAGACCTGCGTGGCCTCCGAAACGATCAGTCCAGCCGAGGCACGCTGCCGGTAGTATGTCGCGCTGAGAGGCTTCGGCCTGCCGTCGGGCTCAGCCCGGTTACGGGTGAGCGGTGCCATGAGGACGCGGTTGGGCAGTTCCAGGGCGCCTGCACGCAAGGGCTGATACAGAATGCTGGTGTCGGTCAAGAATGTCTCCGTTCTCGCATGATGTGTGCGTGTCGTAGATTCAGCGATGCGCTGCGCGGTGCGCTTTCAGGGTCTTTTCAACAGCGTCGAGCGCGCTGAGAAGCTCCGCTCTCCATCCCCCCTGCGGCAAGGTGCGGATGGCCGAGTGCGCGGCGCAGACGATGCGGGTGTCCGACCATTCCTCGGCCAATAGGCGTGCCCAGGCTGCGTACTCATCGGCGGCGCCAGGGCGGTTCTGGAGCGCCTTGGCCAGCATGGGGTGAAAACGCAGCTTCGGCTGAGGCAGGATCGCGCGCAGCAGGCGGGGCGGCTGGAACACGTTGATGGTGTCATCCACGTGGACGATGCCGCTTGCGCGATGGCGGACAAGAACCGACGCGACGTGCACGCTCTCATCCGGGCAGATGAAGTCCACGCCTCGCGGTACGGAGAACGCGAAGTCCTCTTCGAACTCCGCCTGCACCGCCGCGTCCTCGATGACGCCCTGCTCCCACGGCAGATCGGGCAGTTTATCGCGGTGCCGCCGCGTCCCGATCAGGCGCGCCTCGGGAAAGAGGCCATGGAAGGCCCGGCAATGCAAAGTGTGGAAGGGGTGCACGTTGATGATGGCGTCAACCTTGCGCCCGCCGTCGGTCAGTGACAGCAACTGCTCTCGGTCAGCGCCATCTGCGGAATAGCTGTCGAGGATGATAAACCGGCCGTTCGCCCGGCGCGCCACAGACATCTGGGTGCCGATGTCGATCACACCGGCGATCTTGAACTTGCCACGCAGGTTCCAAAAGCCATCCGATAGCTGACGCATGACCGAACCTACCTTCTGAGTAATGAGAAAGCCTGAGTGATGAGAAAGCGGCCGGCGCCGCCCAACGATCTGAAAGCCAACGATCTGAAAGAATGACCGGGCCTTGCTAAGGTTCCGCCATGGGGCATGCGCGGAATGTGTCCGCGGACGTGTCTTGGCCGCGGCGGACCGTCAGGATTGCTTGAGAGCCCGAGCCGCGAACTCCGCAGTCACCGCTCGTACGAAGGGTCACTCCGATCGCGACTTCCGCGCATCTGGTCCGGCGGCACCAGCCCCTGCCTGACAACCTCGACGCGGTCCGCATCGACGATTGAGCGGCGGTGAGCGATGCGCCACTCGCCGTTCCTGCGCTCCAGCCGGTCGACATAACGCACGTTGGCTATCCAGTCCCTCTCCGGCTCCCCACCCTCAGGCGGCAGGCGGTGGTACGCGATCGCGTAATGCTCTGCGAACGCAGTGTCCCCGCGCACCTCGACGAGCTGATTGCAGACGCAGTGGTTGGTCGAGGCAAAGCTGGGCAGGTTGGCCTTGGCGTATGCGATGAAGCCGTCGATGCCACCGACGTATTCGCCATGATCGTCGACCGCATCCGGGTGGTAGCAGGACCGGATCAGATCCCAGTCCATGCGGTCAACGCCGCGGCAATAGCGCAGATGCAACCGTTTGATTGCGTCCTCGTCGAGGAGGGACTGAACCGCTGCATCGGTCATCGTGGATACTCCCGCTTCGCTGGATCTGACCTCGTGCCGTTCTTCGCTTGAGCGGCGCCACAGAGGAGGGACACCCGTGATCAGCGCGCCAGCCTTCAGGGACGCATGAATGCACCACCATCTACGGCGATCACCTGACCGGTTATGAAGTCCCCATCGTCGGACATGAGCAATGCGCTGACCGCCGCGATATGCCGCGGACGGCCCAGCCGCTTGACCGGGGCCGCGTTGGCATAGCCGGTCAGATGCTCTTCGGAGAGCACTGCCTCCAGATCGGCATGAACGATCAACCCCGGCGAGATGGCGTTCGCACGAATGCCCTCCGCTCCATGCCGCGTCGCGACGTGCCGCATCAGCGGAAGGATAGGCGCCTTGCTCATGGCATAGCCCATGAGATCAGCCGCTCCGTTGTAGATCGAGTTCGTCGCCGTGTAGACGATCGATCCACCACCGCGCCGCACCAGGGCGGGAATGGCTGCGCGCGTGCAGACCAGATAGCCGCGCGCGTTCACGCGCATCGCCGCGTCATAGTCGTCCAGATCCTGACCCAGCACGTCGGTAGGCTTGCCATTGGGCCTGGCTATGTCGAGGCTGGCGAAATTGATGTGAATGCCATCAAGGCCGCCAAAGCGGGAAACGGCAAGTGCCACGATCTCCGCCGCAGAAGCCTCGTCCGCGCCGTCGAGTGCCGTCGCCACAGCCGTGCCGCCACGGCTGACGATCTCTTGTGCCACGCGCTCCGCACCATCCCCATTGATGTCGCCGACGACGATCGTGGCGCCCTCATCGGCCAGATAGTTCGCGATGCCGGACCCGATACCGCCCGCACCCGCGACTATGATGACCTTACCCTCAAGCCTGCCGGCCATGTTCCGTTATCCTCTTCCCGTTGCCTGGCGCGGAGATGTCCGGCGTTACGGCGCCGCGGCGGACAAAGACGAGACGCTTGCCGTGCCGCTTGCGGGCCGAGCCCGGTCCTTGCGGAAGTGCGGCATGACTTCCTTGGCGAACAGGCGCAGTTCCTCGATCTGCTGGTCGGGATCGGGCACGCCGGTCGGAGTGATGAAAAGGTACTCCGGGTCAGTCAGGTCGCGGATGCTTTCCAGCTCGCGAATACAGTCGTCGGGCGTTCCAACAACCGCACGATGCGGCGCGAATTCCTCGAGGTTGACGGCCTTGCCACCGAACACCACTTCGCTGGATTCTGCATCGCGATCGGGCATCGCGCCAAGATCACCGTAAGCCTGCCAGACCTGGATGACATTGGTCAGGAAGTTCGGATCGATCTTGTCGCGACTGGGCACGACATGCACGTCGCGCATCAGGGCGAGAGTCGACGGTCGGCCATGCTCCTTTGCCATGGTGCGGTAGCGGCCCACCTTCTCCGCCAGATCGAGCATGTGATCCGCGAAGCTCGCCTCCCAGCCATCGGCAATCCGCGCCGCGCGCTGCATGGCCGGCTCGCTGACCGCGCCGATCCAGATCCGGGTTTCGATCGACGGCAGCGGGGGCGGTGTCACGGTGATGTTCTCAAGCTGGAAGTGCTTGCCTTCGAACGAGAACTCACCGCCCGCGAGCGCGAGACGCAGGATCGCGATGCACTCTTCCAGGCGGCTCGCCCGGCTCTTGAAGCGCCAACCCACATTCTCGAACTCGTCGGGCTTGTACCCGATGCCTGCCCCCAGGATGAAGCGGTTGTTCGAGATTTCCTGGAGCGTGTTGATCTCCTCGGCGAGCTCGACGGGATGGTGTGCAGGCACCAGCATGATGTTGGTCGCGAATTCCATCCGGCTGGTGCGTGCCATCAAGGGCGCGAGCATCGTCAGCGGCGCGGAAGGCTCGGATGCGGAATCTCCGCCGAACGCGGTCTTGTCGGAGAACCGGTGCTGCCCGCACCAACCCAGATCGTACCCGAGATCCTCCATCTCCTCCACGTAACGGTAGAGCTTCTGGTACGGATTGGACGAATTGCGATCGATAAGCTTGCGGTTGATGATGATGCCGAACTTCATCCCGATCTCCCTTGCCCTTTGCGGGTCCACTATCCCCGAGCTGTTTCTCCAGGCCGCTCAACCCTGCGACTGACCTTCCCGGCAAGGCCGTCCCAGACGGATGGGAGCGGCACGCACCAGCGGTCATTCGTCACTATGTTAGCATGCGTACGCGCTTGCAATCCGTCTTTCAAGCGAAGCGTTCGATGCGCTCCCACTAGCCCGCGCCACCAGCCGATAACCTGCGCCAGAGCTTTTGCAGCGGGGCCAGTAGCCGCGCGATCAGTGAAGGCTGGGCCTGCCGGACCGGCTGCTGTGGCCGGGCCTGCTGAGCCCGCTGGGCGTCGCCGCTTGCGTGCTCGATCCCCTCCGCCAGCTGGCGCCCGAAAGCGAGCGCGAACTTCGGCAATAGCGGACCGCCCATCGCCTCCCACATCGGAGCCATGGGCCCGGTGCCTTCCACCTGAAGGGCGAGTGTCATCTCGCTAGCAGTGTCACTCGTGGAGACCGCATGATACGAGCCTCGGCCAATGACCGGGTCGCCCTGCAGCTTGAAGGTGAAGAACACCCGCTCGGGTCCATCCCACTGATCGACGTGAACGTCGACCTTCACCGTCCTTACCAGTGCGCCGACTCCGACTTTCAGCACCCAGCGCGAGTCATCCTCGCTCAAGAGCTCACAGCTCTGCAGTCCGGGCATCAGGCTCGCCCAGTTGGGAATGGTCTTCACGTATTCCCAGGCCGCCTCGATCGGCGCGTCGACGGGGACGGTCTGCCTGGTCTCGATCATGCCGGGACAAGCTCCGTGCGAAGCCGCTCCGCTTCCTGCTCCAGCAGGCGGCTTGGGTCGCCGCAAGCGTGGCGCGCGGCGAGCCAGCCGTACGTCATGCCCCGCGCGTTCGAAACGCCGCTTTGCATGACCGCGCCCGTTTCCATGCGCGCGACCGAGTTACCGGCGGCATAGAGCCCCTCGATCGGCTTGTCGTCCCAGCCGACCACCCGCATCTGGTAGTCGGTCAGCAGGCCTGTCGACGGGATTGCCGTGCCGCCCATGCGCTTGAGCTCGACAGCATAGAACGGACCCTTCTCCAGCGGCCCCAAGTTGCCGTTCGGCTTGTGGTTCGGATCGCCCGCCATCCACAGGCTCCAAGGATGGGTGCCGCGGCCAAACTCCGGGTCTTCGCCACGCTCGGCGTGACGATTGAAGGTAGCGACCGTCTCGCGCAGCCCTGCGGCGTCAACGCCGATCTTCTGCGCCAGTTCTTCAAGCGTGGGTGCCACGGCGCCGAAGCCTTCGGGCCAGTCCTGTCCCGGTGTGATCGAGACGAACGGGTATTTCTCCCGCGCCTGGCTGTCGAGCACCGCCCAGCATGGGAAGTTGGGGTGCGTCTGGTCGCCACCGTCGATGCGGTCCACCTCGTAGTAGAACGAGCGGTAGAACGATTCATTGCCGAAGCGTTTGCCCTTGCGGTTGACGACGATGGTGTGCGGCAGGCCCAGCGCGGCCAGCGCCGTGCGCCAGAGCGGCGCCCCCTCCTCGTCCTCCTCGCCGGGCACGGTGAAGCCCAGCGAGGTTATATCGGGCACTTTCGCGATGCGCGCGCCCAGCGGACCGGCAAGCCGGAAGTTCGCGCCATCGACGCTGGAGAACACCATCGATCCCAGATCCAGCTGCATGCCCAGGGTCCGGTTATAGTCCTGCCGCCGCTCGTACGAACTCACCGCCACCACAACGCCCTTGCGCGCCTTGACGAACACGTCGCGCCCTTCCCGCCTGACCCGGACACCGACCACCCGCTCACCGTCCGAGATCAGTTCCTCAGCCGAAGCGCCGGTCCACAGCGGAATGCCTCGGTCGAGCGCGCCCTTCACGAAATAGGCGGCAAGCCCCGGACCGAGGCAGCGCTGGTCGCTGGTGAGGCGTTCGCCCATCTTAGCGAAGTCCCACTTCATCATGTTGGCAGTGCCGCCCGCATCGAAGATGTCCGCGTGCGTCATGCCATAGGGCATTTGCGGGGACAGTCTGGTCCTGTCCTGCCACTCGCCGAGCGAGGCGCCATCGAAGGGGATCGCTTCAAGCATCCGCCCCTCTGCCACGCCGTGATCGTTGGCCTTGTAGTAGTAGTCGGGACAGCCCTTGATGACCTCCATCTTCAAGCCGATCCGGTCCTCGAAGAACTTCAGGGCGTGTCTTGCGTGGATCACGAGGTTGAGGACGGCAAGGTCGCTGCCGTAACCCATGGAGAGGGTCTGGAGGTAGCGATAGCCCTCGTCGACGCTGTCCTCGATCCCTGCCGCCTCGGCGAGGTGATTGCCGGCGACCCAGACCTCTCCCATGGAAAGGGCAGTCACACCGCCAACCTGCTCCGATTTCTCGACCACCAGTGCCGTCGACCCCAGGTCATGCGCTGTGATCGCGGCGCACAAGCCGCCCGCGCCCGAGCCGATGGCGACAACGTCGTATTCAGCGTCCCAGCTCTCGGGCAAATTCCGCAGCATCTTCAGCTCTCTCCCACGTCGCGCTCCGAACGCCCGGAATGGCGGTCGATCGGAAGCTCTTATCTGTTTGTGAGACAGTGGGTGCAGGATCAGGCACCGCGCCGCAACGCTCCCGGGTTGCAGGTTCGTGCCGGCGTTTCACCATGGCGTGCAAATGCGGCACGCCCGCTGCCACGATATCAGTGGATCTTCGAGGAAGCGGTATATCCGTCGATATGACAGAGGCCCGCGCGCGATCGCATGCGGTATTCGGAAGGCGTGATCCCCTCTGCACGTCGGAACGCATTGCTGAAGTGCGCTGTGTTGCAGAAGTGCAAGACGGCCGCGATTTCCTTCACGCTAAGGCGGTCCTCAGCCAGCATGCGACGCGCCTTGCCAAGCCTTTCCAGCGTGATGAAGCGCTGCAGCGCCTCTCCCGTAGACACCTTGAACATGCGCATGAGGTGCCCGCGGCTGATGCCGCAAATCGCCGCCAGCTCCTGGATTGAAGGATAGCCCTGTTCCAGCGCTGCATCCAGGCGTTCGCGGATGCGACGCAGCTGCCATGGCGCAAGACCGTGAGCGGACGGCGCCGAAGGATGCGCCCCGCCGTGCATCTGCCCCAGCCGTGCCATTTCGATGGCAATCATCGTGCTCGCGGCCTCGATCATCTGTTCCGAGCCGAAGCCGGGGTCGATCAGCTCGCGGTGGATGGTCGTCATCATCTTCTCGACCGCCGGACTCGACAGTGTCAGAAAAGACCCTGCACGGTCGTACCAGCCGTTCGCATCGATCTGAGTCGCCTCCTCGAACAAAGCCTTGTCGAAAAAGCAGTTCAACGTGCGCAGCGGCCGTTCGATGGGATACATCGTGATGGCACGGGTGGACGGCATGAAGCCCAGCGAGCGCACCTGCGGATATACCTCAAGGTTGCGCACGCTCTCAGTCACGAGCCGAAGCGCGGAATGCCCTTCGGAGATGCGCTGACAGACGACATAGCTCTCTGCCGGACAGACCCAGGCTGCCGGCGCTATCCACTCGGTGGCTCCGATTACGATGGAGCCGCCTGCAAGCGGAACTTCCTTTTCGATGAGCACGCGCATGATGGCTACTTCACGCTGGATAAGGGGCCTTGCCATACCACAGTACGCCCGTTGCAGCGGCAATGCACGCCTCTACTCGCGCGGACGAAACGAAGCGGGCAATCCGGCACCCCTTCAGAGATTTCTGTCAGGGCGTCTCCTCGGCAATGGGTTGATAGTCGCGCCGCGCGAAGACCCAACTGCCGTTGTTCTTGACCAGCTCGTCACGATACTGGCCCACCAACTTGTACAGTCCGCCTGTTTTCAGCCGGATGATCTCACGCGCGACGCAGCGGCAGGTCGCTCGATCTCCTTGCACCTCGATGGAGCCGATCTCGGTCAGGAAGCCGACTTTGTCGAACGCGACCCAGAGCTGGTCCCACTGCTCGCGCAGCTCGGCCCTGCCCTGCCGGGTGAATACGTGCGTATTCCACTGCGCATCCTCGGCAAAGCAGGCGACAAATGCCTCAGGATCGGCGCAGGCACTCGCATCCGAGTAAGTGGCATAGAGTTCGCGTATCGCTTCTTTATCTTCGCGCGGTCCGGTAAACGGCATCCACAATCTCCCGTGTGTTCCTGATGTCAGACGGCCACCCGCTGCACCCAGCGATCCAGAGCCGCATGGAAGTGCGCGACACGCGGCTCGCTCCTGGTGAGGAGCATCTCCGTGTAGAGACGGTTGCGCAGGCCATCCTGCTGTATCGGCATCTGGTCAAAGTCCTGCTGCAGGACCCAGTGATAGGGATAGTGCTCTCCCGCCGGCATGGTCTTGACCGGTTCGGTCTTTGCCGCCCGCTCGCTCTCCGGCACCCATTGCAGAAACATGACGTGCCACACGCAGCGGTTGTGGTCGCCGCTCGGATGGGGCTCGTTGACGATCACGGTCGCATCCCCGGCACAGACCTGGATGAACACGTTGGGGAAGAACAGCCAGTACTGGTAGTCCGTCATCTGCGTGTCGGTCAGGCCGCTCACGTCATAACCCTTGCCGGTCAGCTGCTCCCGGATCGCGCGCTGGAACAGTGTCTTGGGCGTCAACCCGGCGGGCATGACCAGCTTCCCGTCTGCATCGCGGTAAGTCTCGATCACCTCTGCAAAGCGCGGCAAAACCTCTGCGTAGAGCGGGAACTGCTCGGTCGGGACGTTCAGGATGTCCTGCCGCTCCTGTTCGGCGTCATCGCAGACCTTGCCGAACGGGACCGTGGCCACGCAGTGATCTCCGAAGACCTCGAAACGCTCTCGCGACGTGTCGGACAGGCCCAGCAACTCGGGATGGACACCCTGAATGTGGTAGGATTCGCCGAAGGCGTCCATCACCACCTTCCAGTTGCAGGCCATCTCCTCGCGCACGTTGATGCCGACAGCCACCCACTCGTCCATGCGATAGGCAGCGAGCACATCCTTGGCATCGCCCAGGAACGTGGCCAACGGAGGCGCATCGCGGTCGGGGTTCAGGAAAATGAAGCCCGCGAAGCATTCTACCGAGACCGGGATCAAGCCCAGCTCCTGCTTGGGCGCAACGAACTCTTCCAGAGGACCGTCGTAGTCCGGATGCGCGATGGCGAGCGCCTTGCCGTCAAGGCCGTATGTCCAGTTATGATAGCGGCAGGTAAAGCGTGAGCCGTTCCCCTTGCCTTCGCAGAGCCTGTTCCCGCGATGGCGGCAGGCGTTTACGAAGCCCCGCACTTGTCCATCCTTGCCCCGCACGAGCAGGAATGACTGGTCCTGGATCTTGTGGACTTTCCAGTCGCCGATATTGGGGATCTCTTCCGCGCGTCCGGCAATCTGCCAGACTTTCATCCACAGCTGTGCGAGCTCGCGCTCTGCGTAATCCTCACAGCTGTAGCGGTCGGTCGGGATTCGCATGTCCCAGGCGCTGAAGTCGACCTCCGACATCAGGCTGGCACGGTTCATCCACTCGCCGGGCTTTGCGGCTTCGACATTCATCGCAACATCCTCATCACCTGGACGCCTGCATCTCGTCAGCAGGCTGTTCCTGGAGCTCGCGCACAATGGCG
This sequence comes from Novosphingobium rhizovicinum, assembly GCF_040813635.1. NCBI lineage: Bacteria > Pseudomonadati > Pseudomonadota > Alphaproteobacteria > Sphingomonadales > Sphingomonadaceae > Novosphingobium > Novosphingobium rhizovicinum. Next base: position 199,892 of record NZ_JBFNXR010000052.1, read on the forward strand.
AGCCTTTGTGAGAACTATGCTCGTTCGACGCTTCGCGGCGCAACAGCAGGCCGTTTCAGATTTGCGGCAGGCTTTCACGTCCGTGCGTAATTCTGCGCGTTCGAGACCAGCACCTGCGAAAGCCGCCTGACCCTGGCAGCCCCACGCCGACTGCGCGGTCCCATGGCGGGTAGGCGGACCAGCATCTTGACAGCGCCCTGCCTTGCTAACATTCTGACGAATGAAAAGCGCAAAGCCGCTTTACGGGACAGCACGCGGCAGCCCTAAGGAGCATGTCGCCTCGGGAGAGTGACATGACTGAAGCCATCGCCGACACCTTCACCAAGGTCGCGTCCGGTATCTACCTCGAAGGTCTGGCCGTCGACCATCAGCGCGACGTGATCTGGTATAGCGACGTGATCGCCGGCGGCATCCACGGCGTGAAACCCGATGGCACCAAGGTGACCTCGTTCAATCCCGATCGGATGTGGACCGGCGGCGTGATGATGAACGTCGACGGCGCGGTGCTCTCCAGCGGTGAAGGCGGGATCATGTGGAACGATCCGGAGAGCGGAAAGTCAGGCTGGCTGATCGACAGCATCGGCGGCAAACCGATCAACGGCATCAACGAGATGGTACCTGACGGCGAGGGCGGCATCTTCTTCGGCACCAATGACATCGAAATGGTCATTCAGGGCCAGCCAACCCGCCCGACCGAACTCTATCGGCTGAGCGCGTCGGGCGATCTGACCAGACTGGCGGAAGGACTTGGGTTCACCAACGGCATCATGTTCGATCCCCAGCGCCGCCGCTTTTACTGCAACGATACGTTCCATTGCACCTGGGCCTTCGACGTGGCGGACGATTTCAGCATCTCCAACAAGCAGTGTTTCCTTGAGAAGGAGGACGTCGACGGCATGTCTCTCGACGCCGACGGGAACCTGTGGGTGACGGGCTTTCGTTCGAACTACTTCACGCGGCTTGCTCCTGATGGCCGCGAACTGGCACGCTACGACACCCCAGCCGGTTCGATCACGCAGCTGCGCTTCGGCGGCGCCGACATGCGCGACGTCTACTTCAACTCGGTTCCTGCCGACGGCGGCGACACCCTGAAGGAGGGAGGCGCAATCACGGCCCAGAACTCATTCCTGTTCCGCGGACGTTCCGAGAAGCCCGGCTTCAAGATCGAACCCGCGCGTTTCACGCTGCGCTGACCATCTTTGCGGCATCTGAAGGCGACCCCACAAACGGGTGAGCGCGGCTGCCCATGTCAATGAGCGGCGGGAGCTTCACAGCGTCGCTTCAGGGCTTTTCCATGGCTGCCAGCACGTCTTTGGCAACGGCAAGCATGTCCACTTTTCCGTGCATCACGACATCCCCCATGCCGCTGGCCTCATAGATCAACCCGCGCAATCCATGCCGGTCGATACTGCTGACGATGATGTGTGCAAGCTGCTCGGCGGTCACTGCGGACTTTCTCTGAAGGATACTTGATGGGCGAATCACCCGCCCTGCGGGCAGAGCAGATTACCCGTAGAAGCGAGCGGCGCTGGAATACGAACGCGTGCCGATCAGCCCGCGCTTTCCACCTTTGGCGCCCACAAGCAATGGGAAGAACAGCATCGTGCGCTAAAGCGCCACGAAGCGTGCGGTTTCATGAAGGTTCTGCCGCGTTCCCGCCCGCAAGGTCATCGTCCGGAAAGGTGCCGTCGCTCCAGGCCCATTGCGCTTCACCGTCAAGGAACGGTTCGACGACCGAAATTGCACGGCTGACGAAGAGTTCCTTTTCGCCAACTGGCGCGACATAGTGCATGGCGTCCTTTGCATCCTGCAACGAAGCGCCCCGCGCAATCATCCAGGTCGCGAGATATTGGGAGGCCAGGCAACCGCCTGCCGTCGCGATGTTCCCGTGCGCCACGAAAGGTTCGTCGATCACGCCCACGCCGGCCTCCACCACCCACGGCTTCGTGGTGAGATCGGTGCAGGCAGGCAGATTGCCGATCAGCCCCAGCTTTGCCAGCAGAAGCGTGCCCGAGCATTGAGCGCCGACCAGTTGGCGCGCAGGGTCGAGATGGATCTGCGACATCAGATCCCTGTCAGCTGCTATGTCCTGCGTCCTTATTCCACTGCCGATCAGGACGGCATCCGCGTCGGCTGCAAACTCCAGCGGCTTTTGGCGTTCCACGGTGACACCGTTCATCGAAGTCACCCGCGGCGTCGGCGCCGTGATGTGCGCTGCCCAGCCCTGTGCCTTCATGCGGTTCAGAATGGCCGCCGCGACGAACGAATCCAGTTCGTTGAACCCGTCGAATGTCAGAACTGCGATTTGCATGAACGCCTCCCCGGCGATGGTTGAATGCCCCGGCTGTGTGGCGGCTTGAACGTCGCGTTACTGTTCCGCTAAGTCGTGGCACCTGCTGGCAACTACCTTTGCCTGCAGAGACACAAGAAGCGGGCGTCAGCTGCGGCTGGCGGGTTCAGGGGATATCAAGCGTGGCAGAAAGCGACAAGCGCAAGGCTTCGGACGTCTTCATCGAGTGCCTGGAGCAAGAAGGCGTGGAGTACGTCTTCGGGGTTCCGGGCGAAGAGAACCTGGACTTCCTCGATTCTCTTTCGCGGTCGAGCCAGATCAAGCTGATCCTCAACCGGCATGAACAGTGCGCTGGCTTCATGGCAGCCACTTACGGCCGCCATACCGGCAAGGCCGGCGTGTGCCTGTCTACGCTAGGGCCGGGTGCCACGAACTTCGTCACTGCCGCGGCCTATGCGACGCTCGGCGGCATGCCGATGCTGATGATCACGGGCCAGAAGCCGATCAAGAAATCCAAGCAGGGCCGCTTTCAGATCCTCAACGTGGTCTCGATGATGCAGCCGATCACCAAGTACGCGCATCAGGTGGCCTCGTCCGACAACATCCCCAGCCGCGTGCGCGAAGCCTTCCGTATCGCCGAGGAGGAGAAGCCGGGCGCCACGCACATCGAACTGCCCGAGGATATCGCCGACGAACACACCGAGGCGCGCCCGATCCCCCGCTCCATCGTGCGACGGCCCACGGCGGACGTGAAGTCCATCGTGCAGGCGGTAGAGGCGCTGCAAGCGGCCAAGCGCCCCGTGCTGGTCCTGGGAGCCGGGGCAAACCGCAAGATGACCAGCAAGATGCTGGGTGAGTTCGTCGAGAAGACCGGAATCCCGTTCCTCACGACGCAATTGGGCAAAGGCGTAATTGACGAGGGGCATCCCCGCTTTCTGGGCTGCGCGGCGCTCTCGTCCGGAGACTTCGTGCACCGGGCGATCGATGACTCCGACTGCATCGTCAACATCGGTCACGACGTGATCGAGAAGCCGCCGTTCTTCATGCTCAACGACGGCAGCCGGACCGATTGCAAAGTCATCCACGTCTCGACCAAAACCGCCGAAGTCGATCCCGTCTACTTCCCGCATGTCGAGGTGATCGGCGATATCGCCAATGCCATGTGGCAGATGAAAGAAGCGATCACACCCTCGCCCAAGTGGGACTTCCAAACCATGCTGCGCTATCGCCAGGCGGAAGTCGAGCATACGGCCAGGCTGGCCAGCGATGAGCGGTTTCCGATCTTCCCGCCTCATCTCGTGTCGCAAGTCCGACAGGCGCTTCCGGACGATGCGATCGTGTGCCTGGACAACGGGATCTACAAGATCTGGTTCGCGCGCGGCTATTGCGCCCGCAAGCCGAACACCGTGCTGCTCGACAACGCGCTGGCGACGATGGGCGCAGGGCTCCCGTCCGCGATGGCGAGCGCCATGGTCTATCCCGACCGCAAGGTCATTGCCGTCTGCGGCGACGGCGGTTTCATGATGAATAGCCAGGAACTGGAGACCGCCGTTCGGCTGGGGCTCAACCTGACTGTGCTGATCCTCAACGACAACGCATTCGGAATGATCCGCTGGAAGCAGGCGAACATGGGCTTTGCCGACTTCGGGCTCTCCTATGGCAACCCCGATTTCGTGAAGTACGCGCAGAGCTATGGCGCTGAGGGCTACCGCGTCGAAAGCGCAGCGCATCTCAAGGAATTGCTGGAGCACTGCCGCGACACACCGGGCGTGCATCTGATCGACTGTCCGGTGGACTACTCAGAGAACGATCACCTCCTCAACACCGAAATCAGGGAGCTGTCGGCGAAGCTCTGAACGGCGGCGTCCGGCGACATGGCGATGGCCCTCATCTGAGAGTGGCGGCCACCGTATAATTTCCGGCTTCCGCTTGCCGCATCAAGTGGCCAGAGGGGGCGTCATGAGTGTGGCGGTTACTCCAGGCAGAGCGATGCCGGGCCTTTTCGTGCGCGCGCTCGTCCCGCGCAGAGGCGACCTTGCGCTGCTGGCAGTCTATGCGCTGGCCTTCGCGTTGCTGCACTGGTCGGCCAGCCCCTGGGGTGGGGCGGGCTTCTTTTCACTATGGTACCCTGCCGCAGGGCTGCGCTTTGCGGTGCTGTGGTATCGCGGCGCCGCGCTCGCGCCCTGGCTGATGGCCACCGAACTGGGAGTCGACTTCCTCACGGGAACGATCTCCTTGACGTCGCCGATGCTCCTGCAGGAGGTAATCGGCGTACTACGGCCGGGCGTGGCTTACGCCGCCGCAGTCGGCATGGTCCATTGGCTCGTACACCATCGCAAGGGCGCGCTCACTCTGCCGCCGCTGGCGTTCGGGCTTGCCGCTGTTTGTGCCCCGGTGTTCAACGCGCTGAGCGTGCTTCTTGCCGAAGCACTGGTGCCTTCTTCTTCGACGGCTTACCGGGCTGGAGCGGACATCGCAGTCGCTCTGACCGGTTTGACGGTCGGCGATCTGCTCGGCGTTCTGGTGCTGGCCCCGGCGCTGCTGTGGTTTGCGGGAGTGCTCGATGGTTCAACGCCGCCCCGCATTCCCCCTCCCCGCGCACAGCCTGTGCTCGAAAGCATCGCCGTGATGGGCGTATGCCTCCTGCTGGCGGCGCCGCTGTGGCGCGCGGGCCTGGGGGCGCAGCCCCTGCCTACCCTGCTCGCGGGCGCGTGGATCGGCCTGCGGTTCGGACGGGCCGCTGCCTGGCTGACCATATTGGCCGAAGTGCTGGTATTTCTCCCTTACTCGATCGGCTCGGTCGGGAATTCGTCCCGTCTCGACCTTCATCTGGATATGGCTGCCGTCGTCCTCATCACATGGCTCGCGGGCAGTTTCGCAGACGCGCAGAACGCCTCGAATGCGCTTTTGACCAAGCGAAATCGCCTCTTGTACCAGGCCGAACGCCTCAAGACCCTGCGCGCCATGTCGGTCGCGGTGATCCATGAGATCAGCCAGCCGCTTTCCACGCTGACCATCGAGGCCGGGCATCTGCGAGAACGCACCGCCGGGCTTGATGCGGACATCACGGCCAGCGCCGAACTGGTCGATCGCAAGGCGCACACTCTGTCGGAGATGGTGCGCCGCCTGCGCAGGTTCGGCGGGCGCGACGTGGACGAGCCGTCGGTCGTGCCCATCGCCATGCTGATCGACACGGCACGGCAGATCGTGGCCTCGGACCTGAAGGCCAGAGCCGCCAGGCTGGAGGTCGCGCCGATCTCCCCGGACTTGTCGGTTCAAGCGCAGGAAATCGAACTGACGCAAGTGCTCGTCAACCTCCTGCGCAACGGTGCGGCCGCCGCGTCGGGCCGGACGATAGACCTCACCGTTCAGGACGAGCAGGAGAACGTGAAGATCATCGTAGCCAATCCAAAGCCCCATCCAGGCGCATCAGCGGTTCAGGAGCCGGGCATGGGCGTCGGTCTCATCATCGCGCGAACCATCGTCGAGGCACACGGGGGCACTCTCGTGCGTGAGGACACTTCGCAAACGGTTCACTTTGTCCTCACGCTACCTCTCGCCGGAGCTATCGCATGAACGCCCAGAGCCACGCGACCGTCGCCGTCCTGGATGACGACCGGGATTTTGCGATGTCTGTTGCGCGCCTGCTCGGCCGCAACGATCATACCGCCCTAGCATTCTCCGCCCCTGCCGAGCTGCTGGAGGCGCTGCCCGGATCCTCCATCGGTTGCGTGGTAAGCGACATTCAACTGGGCGAGATCGACGGCTTTGTCTTTGCCGAAACACTGCGCGCCCATGATACCGCCCTGGCCCTCGTCTTCATGACCGCGTGGCCGACGACGGCCCATGCGGTCGATGCGGTTCGGCGGTACGGTGGGCTCGACTATCTGGAGAAGCCAATTGACGAAGGACGGCTTCTGACGGCGGTTTCGGAGGGCCTCGCCTGGTCGGAGCGGGAGCGGCGCATCGCTGCCCTTACCGGGCAGCTTACGCGCCGCGAACGCGAGGTCTTCGATCTACTGGTACGCGGCCATTCCAACAAGGAAATCGCCGACCGGCTCGCGATCTCCGCACGCACGGTCGAAGACCACCGCGCGGCCATTGTCTCGAAGACCCGCACGAATGGCCTGGCTCAACTTGTCGCGCTCAGTCGAGGTGAATCGATCTGAGCGCATCAGGGTACTCCGGGAAATTTCCGGATCGATCAAAGACCTTGGGACGAGGCAAAGGAGCTTCAAAGCAGAACACGCTGCACCGCTCGTCCGGTCAGCCGTGTTCCGCAACCGAGGCGACCCGAGGCACGTCCCAATCTATGCGGTGGACAGCCTCTCCTTTGCCGGCGAGCTGCCGCGACGCGGCTCGCCGGTTTTTTCCCCTTACTGCGCAGGTTTCTGTGCTGTGCAGCTAGTGAAGGTGAAGACGCGCTGAAGCGCTGATCCTCGCTCGCTCGAGCCTGCCGGCTCCATGAATCTCAACTGCAGCCACGCTCTAGAATGCGGTTCAACTCGGCACCCAGAAGGATGATGTAGGCGGAGATGTAGAGCCACGTCAGGAAGATGATCACTGCGCCAAGGCCGCCATAGGTCGCGTTGTAATTCCCGAAATTCCGCACGTAGAAAGCGAAACCGACCGTCGCCGCAATCCAGCCCACAGTGGCGAATGCAGAGCCGGGCTTGAGCCAGCTTTCGGGACACGGCGGACGGCTGGGCGCAAAGCGGTATATGGTCGAGATGGTTACACGCACACCAAAGGCCGCTGCCAGCCAGAAACCCAGCTGTAGAGCGGTACGCACGGCGCCGCCCAGATCGGGCAGAATGCTTTGGAGGAGCGTGAAAGCCGAAATCGCCAGGCTCGCGAGGATGAACATGCCGACCAGGCCCAGCGCAACCACGATCGCGACCACCGTATGCCAGATGAACGAGCGGCTTTCCTCCACCTCGAAGACAATGTTGAGCGCGGTGACCATGGCTCCTGCACCTCGCATCGCGCCGTAAAGAGCGAGGGTGAGTGACAGGAACAACCCCACGCTCACTCCGGCGTCCGCAGCGTCCACCATGCTCTGTAACTGAACGCCGATGATCCTCGCCGCCTCATCCGGCATGATGCTGGCCAGAACTGCGATGTGCCTTGCCACCTGGTGTGGCTCGGCAATCAGCCCGTAGCTGAGAACGACGGCGGTCAGCGTCGGCACGAAGCTGAGAAATCCGTAGAAGGCGAGCCCCGAGGCAATGAGGCTGAGGTTGTCCTTGCTGGCTTCCGCCATGGTGGCTCTGCCGATCGTCCACCACCTGCGGATCGCAGACGGCTGATCTGCCAGCTCGCGAGATGAAAGCGGCTGCGCCATTACGGCTTCCCGTCGATACAGATCGTTTCGCCCGGCTCCAGAGTGCGGCTAGGCGAGATCCCTTCGAGATATAGCAAAGTCTCCGCTTCGCGCTGGGTCATGCCCATCGCCGCCGAATGCGCCATCAGTTGAGCAATCGACATCGATCCAGAGCCGGCCATGCCGTTCGCAGGGGCGGTCAGCAGGATTCCGGAGCAGGCAGCTTCATCGCCGCCGCCCGTGCAGGCCGCCACGAGCAGGCATGGCAGGATCGAGAGGTGCACCCAAAAACGTTTCATCGCGACGGTGGCTAACATCCAAACCGTGCGCAAGGCTACCCGGATGTTCCGGATCGCCGGCAAAGCACCCTGCACCTGCAAGGCACATTGGCGAACACCTGTCTTGCCGGCGCGTGCGATCCCTCTGCAGCAGGGCTCGCGATTTTCAGGTCACAGATTTTCGATGCCGGGTTTTCCCGTCACGGGGCGCGATAGTAGCTGCTGGCCGAATTCGCATCCTGCACATCGTATGCAAACCAGGCCTGCGCGGCATAGTCGTACACCTGTGCGACGCCATCAGCCACTTGCGCCGAATAAAAGGTGGATGTGCCCCGATCATACCCTTTCACCGTCGCGCCCTCGACTTCGAAGGACACGAAGGTCTTGTCGCCAGCATCATGAATCTCGGGCAAAGTGCCCCCGAACTTCGCGGCGCGGTCGCCATCGAAGCCCTGGAGCTGATCGCCACGGAATTCCGCAGCGATCTGCAGATCCCGTCCTGCCGAATGGTCGTAAAGGCCTGCCACTTTCTTGTCAGTGAGATAGGCGAAGGCGGCGGCGGCAACCATGCCGCGAGTGTGAGGCTTCATGCTCCCACTTGGCGCCCGCCCGCGCCGTAAATCAAGCCTTGTTCTGGCCGATCCCTCTCCCCAAGGCGGCCACTGCATCGGACTTGAATGCCGAGACGAGCGGGCTCTCGGGTCCGACTAACTCGAAACCGTGATAGGCGCCCGGCACCACATCAAGGTCACACTCGACGCCTGCAGCACGCAGCCGCGCCGCATAGGCGGTGCACTCGGGATAGAACAGATCGAGTGTTCCGACCCCGATCCAGGCGGGCGGCATTCCCGAAAGATCCTCTCGCCTGGCAGGAGCCGCATAGACGGCCACGTTTTCTCCGCCGGGCTCTTTGCCCAGATACGCGCTCCAGCCCATGCGGTTATTGGCCGGAGTCCACATGAACCGGCCTCGCCCCGCATGATCGGCTTTGTTGACGGTCCGGTCGTCGATCATGGGATAGATCAGAAGCTGGAACGCAGGCTTGATCGGGCCTTCATCCACGGCGCGCTGGACAAGGGCCGCCGCCAGTCCGCCGCCGGCGCTCTGCCCTCCTATGGCGATGCGCGCTGTGTCGATACGCAGTTCGTCGGAAGCTCTGACGAGCCAGGAAAGCGCAGCGTGACAATCGTCAAGAGCTGCCGGATAGGGATGCTCGGGCGCCAGACGATAGTCGACGCTGACGATCAGCACGTCCAAGTCCTGCAATATGCGCGCATGGAAATCGGCGTCGATTTCAGGGCTCCCGATCACGTAGCCGCCGCCATGCACCCACAACAGAACGGGCCGCTCGCGCGGCGGCCCCTCGCGTTCAACAAGGGCGACACGTACGTTCGGCGCGCCTGAGGGTCCGGATATGTAACGCTCGGTCGTGCGAATGCCGGCAGCAGGCTTCGCAGCCATCCGCGAGATGGCGAACCGCACTGCCGGAATGGACCACCGGTTAAGAGGCAGACCCGCAAGCAACCCTGGCCGCCGAAGCTCTGGCGCCACCTGGCCCAGCGCGCGCGATCGCCCGGCGACCTTAGTCGCCGCAAATGCCGCTCCGGCAAGAGCGCCCCATTTGGCGGCACTTGATAGCTTCGACATCCGCATCTCTCCCCTTTTTCTTCTACCGAACTGAACGCGCCTGCATTCAGTCTGATCGGAGACGATACCCTACCCCGAGTTCGTTGGCGATAACGCTTCCGACAGGGCCTGGCGCTTCCAGCTTCTGCCGCAGGTTGCGGATGACGATGCGAAGATACTCGATGCGCGGGTCTTCATCGGTGCCCCACGCCGCCGCGATGATGCGCTCGTGCGTGACGACGCGGCCGATGTGCCGGGCCAGCACCGCAAGCACCTCGTGTTCCTTGCGGGTGAGGTGCAATGCTTCACCCGCACGGCGCACGGTGCGGCTGTCGAGATCGATGGTCAGATCGCCCTTCTGGATGATCTTGGTGGTGGTTTCCGACGTCCCGCGATGGCGCAGCGCCACTCTCAGCCGCGCCAGCAGTTCCTCCGTGTCGAACGGCTTGGTGACGTAGTCATCCGCGCCGAGGTCCAGCGCCGTAACTTTCTCTTCCGTCGCTTCGCGCGCCGAGACGACGAGGAGGACACCGCTGTCAGGACCGCGCAGCAGCGGGATAAGACTGAGACCATCGCGATCGGGAAGGCCAAGGTCGAGCAGAATGGCGCCGGGGTGGTGCGCGGCCGCTTGCGCCAGCGCATCCCGCCCGTTGACGGCCTCGACGACAGCGTAACCCGCCCGCTCAAGCGTGTTGCGCAGCAGCCGGCGAATTGCGGCATCGTCATCGATCACAAGAACTCTGGCGAGCATTTCAGGACACGCTTTCCTGTGCGACATCGCGCACGATGAGGGAGGCTGGGAAGATCAAGGCAAAGGAAGCGCCGCTCCGGTCATCACGATTGCGGGCTTCGACGCTCATCCCCATGGCTTCTGCGAAAGCCTTGACGATCGCGAGTCCCAGACCTGTGCCGCCGACGATCCGGTCCGATCCCTCAAGCCGGCGGAACGTCTCGAACACTTCTGCCTCCCGTCCAGGCGGCAAGCCGGGGCCCTGGTCCAGCACGGCCAGACGCAAATGGCCGAACAGGTGGCGCCCTTCGATCACGATCTCTGTGCCGGGGTCACCATAGCGGCCTGCGTTGTCGAGCAGGTTCAACAGACAGTGATGAAGCAACTGCGGGTCCACCCGCACCAGCGGCAAATCTGGCGGAACGTCGAGCCGTAGCGGGTGCCCCTCAAGCGGGCGGCGTGCATCATGGGCAGCGCTGGTGACGGCGTCGCTGAGGTCGGTCGCTTCGATGTTGAGCTTCAGGGCTCCCGCCTCGACCCGCGCCATGTCGAGCAGGTTGGCGACGAAGCGGTTGAGGCGCGCCGACTCCGCCTTGATGGTGGCGATCAGGTCTGGAGTCGCGCCATGATCCAGTTGATCGGCGGCAGCGATCACCGCGGTAAGCGGCGTGCGAAGATCGTGGCTGACCGATGAAAGCAGCGCCTGACGAAGCCGGTCGCGCGTACGCACGGCATCGACATCGCGCATTTCTTCCTCAAGCCGCAGTCGTTCGAGCGCCAGTGCAGCCTGATCGACGAGGCCGGTCAGCAGCGGCAACTGATCGGCCCGAAGCGGATCCCCACCGTCTTCCTTCGCCAACCCGAGCACGCCAAGCGTCTTGTCGCCAGCGCGAAGTGGCTGGAAGTACCAGTCGGACGCAGCGAGAGTTCCGGAGCCCTTGCCCGCAGGGGCGCCCGTGTCGAACGCCCATTGCGCCGCTGCCAGCTCCATGGTCTCAAGATCGTAGCCCTTGCCGCTGGCTGCTTGCAACGACAGCTCTCCGCCATGCGGGACCAGCAGCACGGTTCTCAATCCGAACAGGCGCGCGACATCCTCGCAGATCGCGCGTCCGAGTTCGATCGGATCGCCGAGCGGCGTCAACCGCCGGAGAAACCCGGCGAGCGCTGCGTTGGTGCGCGCACTGGATGACGCTATATCAGCCTGCGCGCGCACCCGCGCCGTCAACTGACTGGTAGCGATGGCGACCCCGAGCAGCACGATGATCGAGATCACATTCTCGGGATTGCTGACCGTCAGCGTGCCCGTGGGCGGCAGGAAGAAGAAGTTGTAGGCGAGACTTGATGCGATCCCCGCAAAAAGCCCCGTGCGCAAACCGAACAGGGTTGCGGCCACCATCACCGGAAGCAAATAGAGCAGTGTGACGTTGCCCAGGTCCAGGACATGGAACAGGCCGCTGGCGATAGCCGTGATCCCAGCAACCATCGCCGTGGTCCAGGCATAGCCGCTGCGCGATCCCCACGGGCTGCGGATGTGAGGGCGATCGTTCCGGGTCGGCGGCGCCTCAAGCGGCAGGACATGAACTGCGACGCCGGGCGTTTCGCGCACCACACGGTCCACCACCGAGCCGTGACGAAGCTCGAACCAGCGGGACCGCTTGGATTTGCCGACGATCAGCTGGGTCGCGCGCGCATCGGTCAGGTATGCCTTCAGGCCATCGACAATCGACGTGGCGGGTACGGTTGCAACCACACCCCCGAGCTGGGTCGCGAGGTTCATCACCGCAGCGATCCGGCGATGTTCGTCTTCACCGAAACACTGCGCACGCGAGGTTTCGATGAAGACCGCCGTCCAGGGCGCATGAAGGGCATCGGCAATGCGCTTGGCGGCGCGGACGAGACCGTCGGCGCCCGGCTGCTCACTGAGCGCGACTACGATGCGTTCGCTGGCAGCCCAGGTGCCACCCACCCCCAGCGCCCGGACATGGTCAAGCATCTGCGCGTCGACTGCTTGTGCTGCGCGGCGCAGGGCCAGCTCCCGCAGCGCCGAGAGGTTCGACTTGGAGAAAAAGTGCGTGAGCGCTCGCGTAGCCTCCCGGGGGAGATAGACCTTGCCCGCCTTGAGGCGGGCGATCAGCTCATCGGGAGGAATATCGACAACCTCGATCTCCGCCATATCCAGGATACTGTCAGGCACGGTTTCCCGCACGCGCACCCGTGTGAACGATGCAACGACATCGTTCAGGCTTTCGATGTGCTGAATGTTGAGTGTCGAGTAGACATCGATCCCGGCGGCGAGCAGTTCCTCGACGTCCTGGAAGCGCTTCGCATGACGGCTGCCGGAAGTGTTGGTGTGCGCCAGCTCGTCCACCAGCACCAGCTGCGGCGCGCGTTCGAGGACCACGTCGAGGTCCATCTCGTAGAGAACGTGGCCTTCATAGGGCACCGCGCGGCGAGGAATGATCTCCTGTCCGCGAAGGAGCGCTTCAGTCTCGGCGCGGCCATGAGTCTCCACGACTCCTACCACGACATCTCGACCTTCGGCGCGCTGCACCGCGCCGTCGGACAGCATCTCATACGTCTTTCCCACCCCCGGTGCAGCGCCGAGGAAGATCTTGAGACGGCCTCGGCCCTCCTGCGCAGCGTGGCGCAGGAGGGCGTCGGGATCCGGTCTGCCGCTTTCGGACCGACCCATCAGCGCGTGAGCGCGTCCAGCGAGCGGTTGAGTGCCAGCACGTTGACGTGCGGTGCGCCCAGCAAGGAGGTTTCGGTCTGCTGTTCAACGAGCGCGCGCACCCGCTCCACCGGCAGATCGCGAACTCTTGCGATCCGCGGCGCCTGCACCAGAGCGGCTTGTGGCGACAGGTCTGGATCGAGGCCCGACCCGCTGGCGGTGACAAGATCGACGGGGACCGGACCGCTCACACCTTCGGCACGGCGCTTCTCCACATCGCGCCTGACGCGGTCGGCCAATGCCTGAGACGTGGGGCCCAGGTTCGAGCCGGACGAGGCAAGCCCGTCATACCCGTCGCCAGCCGCGGAGGGCCGCGTCTGGAAGTAACGTTCGGACGTGAATGCCTGGCCAATCACGGTCGAGCCGATAACCTTGCCATCCGCGTCACGGATCACGCTGCCATTCGCCTGTTGCGGGAAGATAGCCTGTCCGATGCCGGTGATCGCCAGCGGATAGGCAATCCCGAGAAGAACCGCGAACAGGATCGTCAGGACGATCGCGGGCCGCAGCGCCGAGGTGAAGTCGTTACCCATGATTGCCACTCCTTAGGCGAGCCCGAGCCCGCCGACCACGAGGTCTATGATCTTGATGCCGATGAAAGGCGCGACGAGGCCACCCATGCCATAGACGGCAAGGTTGCGCGCCAGCAGCGGCCCGGCACCCATAGGCCTGTAAGCCACTCCCTTGAGCGCCAGCGGCACCAACAGCGGGATAATCAGCGCGTTGAAGATGATGGCGCTCAGGATCGCGGACTGCGGCGTGGCGAGACCCATGACATTGAGTACGCCCAGGCCGGGATAGAGTACCACGAACATGGCCGGGATGATGGCGAAGTACTTTGCCACGTCATTGGCGACCGAGAATGTCGTCAGCGCCCCGCGGGTCATCAGCAGTTGTTTGCCCAGACCTACGACCTCGATCAGCTTCGTAGGGTCGCTGTCGAGATCGACCATGTTGCCCGCTTCGCGAGCGGCCTGAGTGCCGGTGTTCATCGCAACGCCGACATCGGCCTGCGCCAGCGCGGGGGCATCGTTGGTGCCGTCGCCGCACATCGCAACAAGCTTGCCGCCCTCCTGCTCCTTGCGGATCAACGCAAGCTTGTCCTCCGGCGTCGCCTGCGCAAGGAAGTCATCGACCCCGGCTTCGGCAGCGATGGCGGCGGCGGTCAGCGGATTGTCGCCGGTGATCATCACCGTGCGGATGCCCATCTGCCGCAGCTCACCGAAGCGTTCACGAATGCCTGCTTTCACCACGTCCTTCAGGAAGATCGCGCCGAGCAGCTTGCCATCCTGCGCCACCGCCAGCGGCGTTCCACCCGCGCGGGCGATCTCGTCGGTTATCCGCCGCAGTTCGGTGGCGGCGGCAGTTTCTCCCAGGCCGGGATTGGCCTTGAGTACAGAATCCACTGCGCCCTTCTGCACCAGGCTGCCGCCGATCTTCACACCGGAAATGCGGGTCTGAGCCGTGAACGGGATGACCTCGGCTCCCTGCGGCAGAGTAGCAGTCGCGACCCGGAAGCGTTCACGCGCAAGCACGACGATGGAGCGTCCCTCGGGCGTTTCATCCGCAAGGCTCGCCAATAGGGCAGCTTCGGCCAGGGTCTGCGGCGCGATTCTGCCGACCGGGCGAAACTCACTTGCCTGGCGATCGCCAATGGTGATCGTGCCCGTCTTGTCGAGCAGGAGCACGTCGACGTCGCCCGCCGCCTCAACGGCTCGGCCCGACTTGGCGAGTACGTTGAAGCGAACCAGCCGGTCCATGCCCGCGATCCCGATTGCCGAAAGCAGGGCCGCGATCGTAGTCGGGATGAGAGTGATCAGGAGGGCCGCCAGCATGGAGACGGGGATGCTGCCGCCCGCATAGCTTGCAAAGCCGGGAATGGTGCCGACGGCAATCAGGAAGATGATCGTGAGCCCCACGAGCAGCAAGGTGAGTGCGATCTCGTTCGGCGTCTTCTGGCGCTCGGCGCCCTCCACCAGGGCAATCATCCGGTCCAGGAAGCCCTTGCCGGGTTCCGCCGTCACTCTGACGCGGATCTCATCGGAGATGACGCGCGTGCCGGCCGTAACGGCGGAACGATCGCCGCCAGCCTCGCGGATCACCGGCGCGCTCTCACCCGTGATTGCCGCCTCGTTGACCGACGCCACGCCGGAGACCACCTCGCCATCCGAGGGGATCAGGTCGTTGGTTTCCACCAGAACGACGTCGCCGACCTTCAGCTGGTTGGCCGCAACATCGTCGTACGCACGTCCAGCGCCCTTCAGGCGCTTGGCAGTCAGTTCCGCCTTGGTTGCGCGCAGCGACGCCGCTTGCGCCTTGCCCCGACCCTCCGCCAGCGCCTCGGCGAAGGTGCCGAACAGAACGGTCAGCCATAGCCAAACGACAAGCTGCAGCTTGAAGCCGGTGCCAAGGTCGTCCTGCCCCACCACGAGCAGCACGGTCATGAGCGTGGCCACGACGGCGGTGACGAACATCACCGGGTTGCGGACCAGCTCCCTGGGATCGAGTTTCGTGAACGACGCCTTGATTGCGGGCACGACGAGGTCGGCCGTGAACAGGCTCTTTGTCTGGGTCTTTGCCATGTCGGCCCCCGATCAGAACAATTGGCCGCGGATCATCGCAAGATGATCGGCGATAGGACCGAGCGCGAGGCTCGGCAGGAAGGTGAGGCCGCCCAGGATCAGGATGATGCCCACCAGGAGCCCCACCCACAGGGCGCCCGTCGTCGGGAAAGAGCCTGCACTCTCGGGCGTGTACTTCTTGGCGGCCAGGCTGCCGGCGATAGCCAGCATCGGCACGATCACGAAGAACCGCCCCAGCCACATCGCAGTGCCCAGCAGACCGTTGTAGAAGGGCGTCCCCGCGCTAAGACCAGCAAAAGCCGAGCCATTGTTGCCCGTCGCCGAGCTATAGGCGTAGAGGATCTCCGAGAAGCCATGCGGCCCTTGGTTGAGAGGCCCTGCAAGGCCGCTCGGAAGAACCGCGCTGATAGCGGTGAACACCAGGATGCAGAGCGGCAGGATGGCAATCGCCAGCACCGCCAGCTTCACTTCCTTCGCCTCTACCTTCTTGCCGACGTATTCGGGGGTGCGCCCCACCATCAGCCCGGCGACGAACACCGCAAGAATGGCGAACAGCAGGAAGCCGTAGATGCCGGCACCCACGCCCCCGATGACGATCTCACCCAATTGCATGTTGAACAGCGGAATCATGCCGCCCAGCGCGGTGAAGCTGTCGTGCATGGCGTTGACGGCACCGCACGACGCGGCGGTGGTGACAACCGAGAACAAGACGCTGGCGGCAATGCCGAAGCGCACTTCCTTGCCTTCCATGTTGCCGCCCGAGGCGCCAAGCTCTTGCACGATCGGGTTGCCTGCCGCCTCTTGCCAGTAGGTGACGGTCACCCCCGCGAAGAACAGCACCAGCATCGCAGCCAGGATGGCCCAGCCCTGACGCGTATTGCCCACGGCTTTGCCAAAACACCAGGTAAGCCCGAAGCCGATGACGAAGATCGACAGCATCTGGACGAAGTTGGTGAGCGCGGTGGGGTTCTCGAACGGATGGGCGCTGTTGGCGTTGAAGAAGCCCCCGCCGTTGGTGCCCAGCATCTTGATCGCTTCCTGGCTGGCCACCGGGCCAAGCGCCAGCGTCTGCCGGGCCCCTTCAATCGTGTTGATGTCCACGGACGCGGCAAGAGTTTGCGGCACGCCGGAAGCGATCAGGAAGAGCGCGTAGACAATGCAGATGGGCAGCAGCAAATAAAGGGTGATGCGGGTCACATCCGCCCAGAAGTTTCCGAGCAACTTCATCTCGCGCCGTGCGAAACCTCGAAACAGAGCAAAGGCGAGCGCGATTCCGGTCGCAGCCGACAGGAAGTTCTGGATGGTCAGACCCAGCATCTGGCTAAGGTTCGACAGCGTTGCTTCGCCGGAATACCACTGCCAGTTCGTGTTGGTGGTGAAACTGATCGCGGTGTTGAACGCGCCATCGGGTCCAACCGCGCCGTATCCCAGGCCATTGAGGGGAAGTAGCCCCTGCAGCCGAAGAACGGCATAGGTAAATGCCATCAAGGCGAAGTTGAACAGCAGCATGTGCACGGCGTAGCGCCGCCAGCTCTGCTCTTCGTCGGGGTTGATGCCGGCGAGCTTGTAGAAGCCGCGCTCGACCGGTCCGAGCACGTAATGAAGCGGCGTCCGACGCCCTTCGTAAAGCGCGAAAAGCCACAGGCCTACCGGTTTGGCCAGCGCGAGCAGTATGGCCACGTAGCCCAGGATGAGAATCCAGCCCTCAAATGTCATGATGCCGTCCCCTCAGAAGCGTTCGGGGCGGATCAGCACCGCCACGAGATAGGCAAGAAGGCCGAGCGCGGTCAGCGCAGTCAGCCACAAATCGAGTGTCATGGCGTCACCTCACGCATTGTCGCACAGGCGAACGTAGGCGAGCGTGGCCGCGAACAGCCCGGCCATAACGGCCATCCAAAGCAGGTCCTGCATGGTGCCCCCCCCTCAGAACGCGGCAGTGAGAGATGCGACCAGCGTGCTTCCGGCGATGTTTCCGGTGCCGTCCTGACCCTCGCTGAAGCTGGGCCGCAGGTATCTCGCCTCTCGAGTGGAAATGTCGGTATCGACATAGGAGAGGTTGAGGGTCAGGTTCCTCCACGTCACATCCGCGCCGAGTGACCAATCCCAGTACTTGCCTGTAGGGGCGATGGCCGTGGCGTTGGGCGCCAGACCGCCCTGTCCCCAGCTGTGGCCGATATGCGCCTTCGCAGCGATGGGAGTACCGGGGATCGCCGCCGCGGCATCTCCCCACAGATAGAGGTTGTCATCCTTTACGCCCGGGGCGTTGTACACCCCCCGGACCGCATCGGCACCAGTGTTGTACCACTTGCCGAGCGCCTGCTGCTCGGGCGCGTAAGCGGCACCGGCCGTCAGCGTTGCTAGGCCGGCGATGCCCGTCAGCTTGATGAAAGACTCCGCAAAGTCGGTGTTGTCCGCGCCGCCCGGATACATGTACCAGGTCAAGCCGATGTCCAGAGTCGCGGTTTGCGAAAGCGGCGCTCTGAACCCGCCGATCAGGTCCAGCTCCATGTTCGCGCCGCCGAAGGTCCCCCAACCTGCCAGGTTGGACGCCCAGGCGCCGACATAGAAACCGCTCTCGTGCCCGACGGTGAAGCCGCCTTGAACGGCCATGTTCTGATCGGATTGCGAGACACCGCGAAAACGGTAGTCAGAAGTGAGCGTTGCAGAACCACTGACCGTGATCGCGGGTGCTACAGCCTCTCCCGAGGACCCATCCTCTACAATCGATTGTGCTTGAACGGCGAGAGGCCACGCGAACAATGCGATCGCTGTGGCCGGAAGAACCAACTTCATCAACGTGCCCCTTGGATGGCTTTCCCCGACCATCGGGGCGCCGTGTGGGACACGCGATTAGGCGCATGCTGCGTTGCAAATCGAGAGCGATTCAGGGCTTTCGCATATAGCTCGCATATAGCGGGTCAATTCCGCGCGGGTGAACCGCATGCAGAGCTTCGATTGCACTCCTGCCGTCTGAGAAATCTCCAGAGGAAAAGGTCAGGCGACGCTTTACCGCGTCTGACCCTGCTCACACTCTCCCGCAGCCACCGGAGATGGCGTGCTGCCAGTCTCCAGCAAATACAGCATGGGACGCGGGACATCGATGATCGCCCGATGCTCCTTCAGCACGTCTTGCCCGACGATCCCCGCGACGTCCTCTCCGCCGACGCGGCTGAGTTGACCAAGGAGGCGGCCCATGTCCGCAATCACGACGCGGTCCTGACTGATCTCGAGCAGTCCGAGTTGGAAGCTGTCGACCTGCGCCAGCCTTGCAGACCTTCCGCCCGCAGACTTTACTGCGGCGGCAGCCCCAGCCAGCCCGCCGTTTCCGGACAAGCCGAACTCCTGACTACGGCTGCTGTCGATAGCGGTGACGTTCGCGCCGGTGTCCAGAACGAAGCTGCCACGCGTGCCGTTTATGGTGGCCTCGATCAGGTGATGACCGGTCGAGACTTCCTGGACGGGGATAGCCGTAAAGCCGAGCAGACATAGAGCATGGTCTACTGTGCCCGCCTCCTCCGGCCGATACTCAGGTGAAGGTCCTTGAGCCTCTCCGCAGCCACTGAGACAAAGCAGTGCCGCGGCCATCGTTGCAATCCGGCCAGTCATCCAAGCAGAATAGCGCGCGCCGGGATTGGTTCCACACGCAGTCATTCGTCGGCTCTGCGCACGCGGTCCTTGGGACGGAATGTGCCGTCAGAGCGTTTCGCTCTCTTCGATAGCCGCTTCGATCATCGCTGCCCAGACACCGGCATCGCCGGCACGGGCCATCGCCTCTGACGGCTCTCGCATAGTGCGAAGAACTGCGTCCGCCTGCTCCATGTAAGCATGCCAGGTCTCGTCGACACTGATTGACGCGGACGCTTCAACGCCCTCTGCGTTTGCGCTGTGATCGAGGCCAGCCAGTGCACGTGCGATGCGTTCTGCAAGTGCGGTAGTTGCGACGTCCATCTTGTTCTCCTTGCCAGCGATCAACCGCATACATGAACGGCTTGTTCCCGCCGGGATGCGCTCGCCTGCGGTTGGTCATGCGGACGTGCTGGAGAATTCCGAATCATTCTATCTGAACTTCGCGATGCCGGCCCTCGCAAGCGTTCATCCCCGCACTTCGAACTCAGCCACCCAGGCGGACATCATCGATCACGGAAGCCATCTGCGTACGGCCAGCCGCGTGCGCCTCGCGGTAGCACTTCATGACATCAGCGCTGGGCAGGCGGCCATGCTCGACATTGCAGGCCTTACGGGCGGCGCGATCAATGCGGCGGGCGAGAGTCTTCTGATCCTTGGCGCTGGTGAGGTCGAGATCGCCGTAATGGACCAGCACATCCTTGGCCATCACGGGAGCGGCGGTGGCGACAGTCGCGAGAGCGGCGGCGGCAGCGAAAAGTGCGGTCTTCATCATCGTACTTACTCCTTTGAGTGAGCCACCTGAGAAGAGTTCCGAGCGGCTCGATGACCCTCTTGTGCCGCACCGATGGGGGGCCCGCATCTCGAGGTCGACTACCGCGCGGCTCACGTCGACAAGCAACGATGCGAGCCGATGAGCGGCATTCTCATGCCGATGAACTGCATGCGGTGCACAGGTCACACGTTCCGATACGATTTGGCCGATACGATCTGGCCGAAACGAACTGCGCGCTTCGCGCCCCGCCTGCGAAAAAGCGCAGGTTGCACTCAGGCGGACTTCGCCCGATCGAGAATGGCGCGCCGCAGGACTCGCGTAAGATCCTCGATCGAATAAGGTTTTTGCAGCAGCTCGAACCCGTGGCTTCCTTCCTGCGCGAGCACATGGCTATACCCGCTGGTCAGAATGACAGGCAGTCCGGGCTCGCGGCGGCGGATCTCCAAGCCAAGTTCGATCCCGCTCATACCTGGCATCACCACGTCCGAGAAAACGGCAGCATAGTGCCGGGGACTGTCAGCGATGAACTGCAGGGCGGCATCTGCATTCGGCGCCCAGGTGGTGGTAAAACCGAGCTCAGCGAGCAGATCGGTGGAAAATGCTCCGACCTGCTCATTGTCCTCAACGACGAGAATGTCACCTCTTCCATTCGCTTCCTCGGCTGGCTGAGCAGCCGTGTCTTCCCCGAACTGGGCCGGGACACGCGGGAGGAACATGGTAAATGTTGTTCCCTCCCCGACGTCGCTCTGCACCGCGACCTCACCCCCGGACTGCTTGGCGAAGCCGTAGACCTGGCTGAGCCCCAGCCCCGTACCTTTGCCGACGTCCTTGGTGGTGAAGAACGGCTCAAAGATCTGGGCGAGCTTGTCTGCCTCAATTCCGGAACCCGTATCAGAGATGCGCACGGCCACGAACTCGCCAGGGCTCGCCGAATGACCGCGAACCGGTGGGACGCTGTTCGTTGGCTCGACCTCGATCGTAAGTTCGCCCACCTCGTTCATGGCGTCGCGCGCATTCACCGCCATGTTCACGAGGGCGGTTTCGAACTGGCTGGTGTCCGCTTCGACATAGCAGACCTCGCAATCTGTTTGCATCACAAGGTTCACCCGGCTGCCGACGACAGTCGCCAGCATGTCGCGGATACGCTCGATGCGCTGGCCGACGTCGAACACCTCCGGCTTGAGTGTCTGCCTCCGCGAGAAGGCCAGCAGCTGGCTCGTGAGCTTCGCCGCCCGGTCGGCCGTATCGGAGATGGCTTCGATGTACCGCGACCGCTTCTCCTCAGGAAGGCTGGGCCGGCGCAGCATCTCGGCCGCGCCGCGGATCACGGTCAGCAGATTGTTGAAGTCGTGAGCCACGCCGCCGGTAAGCTGGCCGATGGCCTCCAGCTTCTGGCTCTGGCGCAGCGCATCTTCGATCTTCATGCGAGCGGAGACCTCCTCCAGCACGCGCTGCTCCAGCGTCTCGTTCAGTTGACGCAGCGCAGCTTCCGCCTGCCTGTGCGGTGTGAGATCGTGGATAGCGCCGACCATCCGACGCGCTCGCCCCCTTTCATCCCGCAGCACAGTGCCGCGGTCGAGCACCTCGGCGTAAGTGCCGTTCTTGCGTGCGAACCGGTATCGCGCTGTCCACCCTTCTTCCCCGTCGGCGATTGCGCGCTCAAGACCATGGAGCACGCGGTCGCGATCCTCAGGGTGGACCTTGCTCTTCCACCACTCGCTAGTCTGCTCTATCTCATCCGTGGCATAGGCGAAGAGCGTCTCCACCGCCTCGTTCCAGCTGAGGTGATCCGTTTCGAGGTTCCAGTCCCAGATCACGTCCTGGCTTGCCCGCGCAGCCAATCGATAGCGCTCTTCCGCTTCGCAGAGCGCTACCTCGGCTAGCCTTCGGTCGGACTCATCCCGGCCGATCTTCAGGAAGCCGATCTCCTCGCCCGGCGCGCCCTTCAAAAGGTGCGAGGAGCCGTTGATGAAAACGCTGCTGCCGTTTTTGCGCATGTGCCAGCGCACGTCATCGGCGACCTGCGCCTGCCTTGCCGCCTCGGCCTCTTTTGCGGGAACGCCTGCCTTCCGATCCTCTGGCGTGAAGAGGATGTCGACCAGCTGGCCCACGACCTCTGACTGTTCGTAGCCAAAAGTCTTCTGGGCCCCAGGGGACCAAGTCGCGATGCGCCGATCAGGCGCAAGTGTCATAATCGCGTAGTCGGTGGCGGAATCGATGATCAGCCGCAGCTTCTGCTCACGATCGCGGAGAGCTTCCTCCGCCTCGCGTCGTTCAGTCACCTCAAGGACGAATTCGACCACCTCTTCCGGGCTGACCCGCCGAGGAGCGAACAGCCCCCACCACCGGCTCCCATCTTTGCGGAAGTACTGCTTCTCGTACGGGATAGCCTCGCCAAACGTGTTCACCTGATCAACGGCTTTCTCGGACGCGGGCCAGAACTCTCTGGGCGTAAGCTCCTGCCAGGTGAGGCCAATGGCTTCGTCACGCGTGAAGCCACTCATCCGCAGGAATGCGTCGTTCACCTGAGTCAAGCGGAAGTTCGCGCCCCAGTAGATGATGCCGACCGTCCTGATCTCGAAGCTGCTCTGGAGGCGGCTTTCTGCGAGCACCCGTTCGGTGACATCCGAACCCTCGATGAAGACACCGATCACATCGCCGCCCGGATCCTTGATGGGTTGAAGGATCAGGTCCAGAATGCGCTCCTCGCTCGTGCCTGGCGCGCTGGACCCGACTGGAAGCCGCGCACCTTCAAGCCGGATCGGCTCGCCGGTTCGATAGGCCTCGTCCAGCCGTCTCACCGCCGCTGCGGAAAGCTCGCGCGGAAGCACCTCGGCTGCGATGCGGCCGACAGAGGATGTTTCGCCGAAAAGGCGCTGAAAGGCTTGATTGGCAAGGACGATGCGGTGGTTCGGTTCACGCAGCAGGGCCATCAGGCTTGGCGCCTGCTCGAACATCTGAGCAAGGCGCTCACGCTCATCACCATGCGTGAGCGATTCTTCAGGTGAACTGTCGCGGCTGATCATAAAAGGGCAAACGCCGGCACGGTCATAAGGTGCCTGAGGGCGGCTGTCCGGGTCAAGCCGCCCTCACGCGAGTAGCCGAAGCTCTCGCTGGTGAACGAATTGCTGCGTCGTCATGCACTTCCACCGACAAATCAGACGCGCCGCGCTTTAATCGGCCCGAAACAGTTTCCTGCTGCCCCGCTCAGCCGGAGGAATCTTCACTAAGGGAAATGGCTTGCGCCGGGCACTGACTGGCTGCCCGGCGCATCATATCCTCGTCTTCCGGCCCTACCTCACTCACCAGCACGGTGGCGTAGCCGTCCTCATGGAGCTCGAACACCTCTGGAGCGATCCCCGTGCAGATCCCGAAACCGGCGCATATGTCCGGATTGACGTGGACCTTCATGGTCAACCTGCCTCGACCGGATCGAATTCGAGACCGATGTGCGTCAAACCGCGAAGGATGAAGGTCGGCAGGTAGCTGTAGCGTCGAGCTCCGGCGGGGCCGTGCACCTTCTCGGAAATGCGGATATCGGTGGTGCGGTCAAGCATGCGGTTGAGCGCAACAACCGTTTCCGCACGGGCCAGCGGAGCGCCGGGGCAGGCATGGCGGCCGGCGCCGAAGCCCACGTGGAGGCGCGCGTTCTTCCGCTCTAGCTGGAACTCGGCGGGGTTCTCGAACTTGCGGGCATCGCGGTTGGCGGCGCCGTTGGCGATGAACAGGAAGGTGCCCGCCGGAACGTCGATGCCCCCAACGGTGGTCGGCCTCTTGGTCAGGCGGAAGTCGCCCTTGACCGGCCCCTCGGTCCGCATGCACTCTTCCACGAAGTTGGGGATGAGGCTGCGGTCCTCGCGCAGGCGCTTCTGGATGTCAGGGCGGTCGCCAAGCAACTGGAAGGCGTAGCTCAGCAGCCGCACTGTGGTTTCCTGCCCGGCGGCGAACACGTTGGCGGCAATCCTGGCGACATCCATGGGTTCAGGCACCGAACCGTCGGGGAACGTGGCCTTGGCCAGCCCGGTGAGGACGTCCTCCCGGGGGTTGCGTCGGCGCTCCTCGATATACCCCGAGAACTTCTCGTAGAGGAATTCCAACGGTCCATGCGTCACTTCGCCGTCGGTGCCGCCGACCACCGCGCCGCCGCTTTCCTGTTCGACCCGGATCAGGTGCTTGCGAAACTCGACCCGGTCCTCGGGAGGTACGCCGAGCAGGTCCGAGACGACGAGCACCGCGAAAGGCTGGGCGAACGCGTTCATGAACTCGCATTCGCCATCGGCAATGAAGGTGTCGATCTGCTCATCGGCCAGCTTCCACATGAACTCCTCGTTCTCCTTGAGGCGTCGCGGCGTGATCAGCGACATCAGCAAAGAGCGATGAGCGGTATGGGTCGGCGGGTCCATGGTCGGAAGCTGATCGTGAAACGGCGTCTTGTCGCGCCATGTCTCGATCAGCTCGGATATGTCCTCGTTGCGGTGCTCGTCCAGCGGGATCGGGCAGCCCGCGAATGGCCCGGTCGTAGACATGCAGGAGGAGAAGCGCTCTGGATCGTTGTAGATCTCAAGCGCCTCCGCGTAGCCGGTGACCATCACGATACCGTTGTGCGGCTCACGAAAAACCGGAGACTGCTCGCGCAGGTAGTCGAAATAGGGATAGGGATTGGCGACCCACCGATCGCTGCGGAAGAAATCGTGCGCTTCAAAGTCCCGGACCTGATCGTTCATGTTGGCTCCTTACCGGACGCAGCCGGCCTCCTCACCGTCCGATCGGCTGCGGGCCAAACGAACGCCACAAGGATAGCCGAACCCGCGCGCCCGGCAACCGTCGTTCCGCGAAACTTTTGCTCCGCCACACGCGCGATGGTTTGGTACGGTCCCATCCCGCTCAGCGCGGCGCGGCCGGCGCGGAGCCGGTCGCTGAGTTGAAAGCTGGATTGTCGAAGTCGAGCGGCGCGGGCTTTACGTCAGCTGGCGGATTGGCGCTTTCCACCCAGGCGCGGCACAGCATGTCGCGCAGCATCGCGGCTCCAGCCGCGGCGCGCTCATAGACCATCTCGCGAACGTCGCGGTCGGCGGCATCGGCAAAGCCGTCGCGCTGTTCCAGCCGGTAGACCGCCGCAACCTTGTCGCCGGATTCTTCGAGGTAAGCGAGCACAAGGTCGAACATGTCGCCCCTCTGGCGTGCAGGAGCGCCCATCCGTGGGAGGATGTCGGCGGCGGTCAGTCCGATCTTGTCGACAAATTGGCTTTCGAACCGGCCGTGGACGCTCCGATCCGTCGTGAAGCCTTCGGGATTGTCTCCGCGCCAGCCGTCCGAGTGGATGGAGTTGTGCATCGGGTTCGCACCGTCGCCGATATAGTGGCCGAGACGCGCCACATCGAAGGCGCAGTTCTGCTCGGCGAACTTCGGATCGCGTCCTTGCGAGGCAAGTTTGCGCACTTGTCGCATGCACACGACGATGCGGTCATAGGCTTCCATCGCGGCATAGGGCAGAGTGCCTGTCCAGCGCACATTGGTGCGGGCGGCTGTCTGGGGATCACTGTCCTTGATCTGCTGATGACGATCATACAGCGCCAGCACGAATTCGTAGCGGCTGCGCGGGATCGGTTTCAGGAAGGTGAACTGTTCGCGAAACCAGCCATGATTGGGATCCTCGATGATCTTGGAAAAGCCCTCGGCATTGCCGCGCCAACTGTCCGGCTGAGAGGCCGAAGCAGCGATATAGTCGGCATACTTCTTCAGGAAGACCGGGCCGTCATCGGGTATGGCCTCGATCGCGGCCGTGTCGATGACCGCATGGCCTCGCTCTCCCCAGGCAAGAGCGGCGTGAGGAACCAAGAGGGCAAGCCCGGCGGCGGCGGCGAGAATATGGCGCATGTGAGATCCTGTTCTTACGGGTCCAGCGGATCGCGAGGATCGATCCGGGCAGAAATGGCGGCGGGACGCCATTCGAGGGCGGTGGGGCTTATCCGGCTGCCGGCGCTGCCGGGCTGGTAGCCCAGTTCCCGTTCGTTGCGGGCGACGAATGCGTGGCTGCCGATATTGGCGCTCTGCACCGGATTGCAGACGACCAGAGTGTTCTGCGTCAGCGGTGCCTCCATGGCCATCAGCAGCCGGGCCGCGTTGCGCATGTTGGTGGTTGTGTGCCGCGCGTGCGGTTCGATCACGATGCGATCGGCCGGGATGCCGTAGCGGTCGATCAGCGCGGCGCGCATCTCCACCGCCTCTGCAAAGGGAGTTGCGAACGGATGCGCGCGGCCGCCGGACACGATGATGAAAGCCGCCTCGCCGCGCGCGAACTGCTGGGCCGCTAATCGCAGGTGGTATTTGCCGCCGGGGCTGAGCGGCATTTCGTCCAGTTCCGGGCCGATCCCGGTGACGATCAGTGCACTGTAGCGAAAATCATCCCAGTTGGTCTGTCGAGCGCGAGCAAAGGCGGCGGCGTTCAGGCCGCTGTTCAGCGGAAGGAAGCCGACCGCATCGGTGCGGGTGCTCCCGTCGAGCAGAGCCAGCGCGAACTCCTGCGACATATCGAGCGGCTGAACCGAACCAAGGCGCGGCATTTGCGACATCCACGCCGCTGCCTGCAGCCAGGTGCGGCGTTCAGTCGGGCTGATGGTGCCCGCGCCGTCAATCGCGGCATAGCTGGGCGCTTGGCCCAGACCGTAAGTGCGCAAGATGACGTTGATGCCTTCCAGTTCACGTCGTGCTTGCGCGGATATGCCATCGTCGAAAGCCGGGAGCCCCGTCGGCAAGGCGCTGGCAAGAGCCTCTATCTCAGGGTCCTGCCAGATCAGCGCTTGCGCCACGCAGCCCGGCTCCTGCTGGCAGGCGGTAAGCCGCTCGGAGCGCGCGGACATCAGGTCACGCACTGCGGACCGGTGCATCAGCCCAGTCATGCCATCCTGATCGCGTCCCAGTGCCGTGAGCAGCGGGAACAGTCGCTGAGAAAGGGCGTCCAAGGCCGCATCCGCCACGGGGGCCGGTTGCACCGCTTGCGCCACGGCTGACGGAGCCGCTACGCAAGGGATGGCACAGGCAGCGGTGAGAACCGCTGCCTGCATTACAACCCACTTTCTGCTCACCAGTCGAAGCCCAGCACCAGGCGGAAGTTGCGGCCGAAGATCGGACGGCCGTAGATCGCCTCCGCGCTGCCCTGCCCCGCCAGCGAGTCCGTGCGGGTGTTGCCTTCGGTCAGCCCCTTTTCGTTGAACAGGTTGTCGCCAACCACCTGCAGCTTCCAGGGGCCCCGGTTCAGCGTGACCCCGGCGCCCACCGTGCCATAGGCGGGCAAAGCGGTGTTGTTGTAAAGATCAACATAGCGTTTGCCCATGTAGGTATAGCGACCATAGACCGACACTTCCGTTTCGCCGGTGACAAAGTCGAAGGACGGACGAATGTTGCCGTAGACCTTCGGCTGGCGAACGATCTGGTTTCCTTCTACTTGCTCGGGGTCAGCACCCGTCGCGCTGGCGAAGTTCTTGTACTTGGGATCGCTGATCGTCAGCGCACCATTCAGCGTGAACCAGGGGGTCACCGCCAAGGCGCCATCGAACTCGACGCCCAAAATCTGCGCCTCTCCGATGAAGGGCACGTTGACATCGTTGCGCCCTGTGGTCGGGTCGAACGCCAGGAACGAGGCATTTAGCGGATCGAAGTTGGAATAGAAGCCGGTGGCATAAAGATAGGAACGGCCGCTCGCCAGCTTCAGGCCCACTTCGTACTGGTCCGCAATGGTGGTGATGTAGACCGGATTGGGGTTCACATCCATCGCCGACTGGACGTTGGGCGGTGTCTCCAGGTGCGAGGCCCGGGCATACATGCCGACACTGTTGCTGAAATCGTAATTGGCGCCGACCGTCCAGTTGGTCGCTTCGGTCTTGAGGTCGCGGTTGACGATCACGCCGGTGAAGCCGCGCGTGGCGTCATCGGCCAGGGTCGTGGCATCGCCAAGATTGACCTGCTCGGTCAGGGCGCCCCATCCTTGATAGTCATAGCGCTCGTGCCGGATACCGGCATCGATGCGCAGGCCATCGACGATCTCCCATGTGTCATTCGCGTAGATGGCGAACATCGAGCCATCGGAATCGCCCTGATTAAGCGTGGCGGCATAGTTCAGCACGCCGTTGTCGGTAACGCGGCCGATCTCTGTTCCAGCAGGGTTATAGGCGACCAGATCGAGCGTGCGCGGCGTGCCCGCAACCTCGATCAGGTAGTTCTGATAGGCGTAGAAGCGGTCCTGGCCATAGAAGCTGCCGTACAGGCCGGCAGTCAGATCGTGGCTGCCGAAACCGGTCTCGATCCGCTTGGCAACGGACAGGTTGCCCTGCGCCGAATAGAAGTCGGACGCGATGTCGCGGTACTGGCCCTGCATGACGAGGCCTGAGGCGCTGTCCGGATCGTAGGCCGTGCTGGTGCCGGCGAGCGTATAGCCGAAGGAGCCCACCGGTCCGAACGCTGCCGTCGCACGGCCAAGATAGCCGGCGGCAAAGCTGTCTGCATCGGCCGGGTTCGTGGTAGAGTAAAACGCCGTGAAGCGGTTCTTGCCCTGTGTGTACCCCACCTTCGCGGAGACAAGCCACCCATCGAAATCCGCTTCGTACTGCGCACCGACATTGAACATGCGCATGTGCCGTCCGTCGGCCAGGTCGGTCGTGCGGCTTTCCGTCAGCCCCTGCCCATTGCGATACGGAATGGTGACATTGCGGAAGGCGGGCGAGTTCATCGTGCCTTCGAAATAGTCGATGTACGGATCGAGGCTGACCGACGGGTCGCGAGGATCGGCGATCGGGATCGGCAGGTAGAACACGTTCTTGTCGTTGACGTAGTTCGCGCTCAGCTTGACGTAGCCGTTGCTGAGGTCGTGCCGGATGTTGGCGCGGATCTGCCCGCCACGGTCGTTGGGGAAGCCATTGTCACGGTAGCCGTCATGATGGCGGATAAAGCCGCCGATGGCGTAATACGTGTCGCTGCCAAGCGGACCGGACTGGTAGGCGTCGAGGCGATAGAGCCCCGTGTCGCCGAGCGTTACCTGTGCAGCGCCCTTGGGTGTCGCGCTACCCTCGCGGGTAATGGTGTTGATGATCGCGCCCGAGTAACTCGAGAACACGGGCGCCGGGCCGCCGCGCACCACTTCGAGGCGCTGCGTCATGAGATCCTGCTTCAGGATCGCATCGCCGCGGAAGAACACCCCGTCGTTCTCATGGAACAGCGGGAGCCCGTCTTGCTGGAAGGAAACGAAACCGCCATCATTGGGCAAGCCGCGAATGCGGTAGATGTTCTGCACCTCACCGCCGGTGATCTCTGTCTGGAAGCCCGGCAACTGACCGATCAGGTCAGCGAAGTTGACAGGGGCGATCTTCTCGATCGCATCCTGCCCGATCGTGTTGATGGCATAAGAGGCGTCGAAACGTCGCTGTGCGCGGGCGGTACCGGTGACGATGATCTCCGAACCTGCAGGCCCGTTATCACTTGCCGTGCTCTGGGATGCGGTGCGCGGTGGCGACGCAGCCAAGTCTTGCGCAACGGCCGGATTGAAAGCGAACGTGCAGAGAGCGACGGCCGTGCCGCTCACCAGGATAGACTTACGCATTATTCCCCCTGTTCAGGATCTGGTCTGACTTCGTGCGACCGATGCGGGCGCCTTTGGCGGAATATTGTGACAGTTCCGGGTAGAGAGCGGCCTCAAAATCGCTAACGAATGCGATTGGATCACAGGCCTTGGCATAAACGGCGGCTAACCAGGCCGCGTGGCGAAACTGCAGTCGCCATGATGTACCTATCTTCTCAATATCTCGATCTCTTAATTGTTACAGTTCCGAGTCATTTTTCTGACCAATTTGCATTATGATGTTTGATGTACGGGTGACATCTTATAAACTTATTGGATCTACTTGCACCTCCGCACGGCCGAGCCGTGCATGAAGGGGGTCGCCAACATGTTTCAGAAAGTAGCAGCTCTTCTCGCGCGGGGGCGCGACGCCATACTCGGCTCTCTTGAGCGCCGCCTGCTTACTGCCCTCGTGCTGATCATTGCCTCGACTGTCGCTCTTCAGGCGGTATCGCAAAGCCGGGCGGTCGCGCTGGGCAGCGAAAGCGAGAACCTTGGCACCTCAATCACCATGGCCGAGCACAGCACACAGTTGCTCAAGCTGGTGGTTCGTTTCCGCTTGCTATCGCACAGTGCCGCCGAGAGCGCGGCTTCCGACGCCCCCTCGCAGCTCGATGAGCTGACCGACGTGGCGATGGACATCGGCCAGACCGTGAACAAGCTGCGGCTCGACGGCGCTCATGGCTTTGACTGGAGTGCCGAGCGCGCCGCATTCGACGATCTGGACCGCGTCGTAGCAGCCGTTACGAACTCGGCTGGGGCGGCGGAGGCAGGCGAAGGCCGCGTTGATGCCATGCTGGCGGCCGCGGCCGGGCTGGCGGAGCAATCACAGCTGAAACGTGACGAAGCCTACGCGAAACTCGAGCGCTCAACTCACGATTG
The DNA here is from genome assembly GCF_040813635.1 of Novosphingobium rhizovicinum. NCBI lineage: Bacteria > Pseudomonadati > Pseudomonadota > Alphaproteobacteria > Sphingomonadales > Sphingomonadaceae > Novosphingobium > Novosphingobium rhizovicinum. The sequence goes on from NZ_JBFNXR010000052.1 coordinate 230,343, forward strand.
GCACTCTCGAGTGATCCTGCTCGGCACGATGATCGTGGCAATTGCGCTCGGTGCTCTCTTCGACGTCCTTTACAACATCCTGCCCGCTTTGCGCCGGATGCACGGGGCTCTGCATCGCCTTGCCCAAGGCGAACTTGAACTCGCCATGGAGAAATTCAAGCTGCGCGAACTCGACGCGCTTTCCAGGTCGCTCGAGACCTTCCGCCGCAATGCTCTGCAAGTGCGCGATCTCGCCTTTACCGACCCGGCAACCGGCCTTCCGAATCGCCGTGCTTTCGTGGAGCGCAGCATGCGGCATCTGCGCGACACCAAGAGAACCAATCGCAGCGTCGTCGTCGCATTCGACATCGATCGCTTTAAATTCGTCAATGATGACTACGGCCACGCGGCGGGCGACACACTGGTCCGGCTTATGGGCGAACGCGTGCTCCGGTTCTTGGGCGAGGACGCGATCGTGGCACGCATTGGCGGCGACGAGTTCGCGATCTTGTGCACGCCAACCCTAGGCACCACACCAGCTGCGATGTGCAGCGCCTTGGCTGCGCACATGCGAGATCCCTTTGACTTCGACAGCTTCTCGATCGCAGTCACGATCTCGGCAGGCTTCATCGAAACGCAAGACGAACACGGCGACGACATCAACCTGCTGCTCAACCGCGCGGACCTCGCCCTCTATTCATCCAAGCGGGGCGGCCGCAATCGGGTCACCGCGTTCACGGATGGGCTGGAGGAAGAGCGCGCCTTGGCCCGGGCACTTGAGCGCGACCTTCCGCAAGGCCTGGCCGCAGGTGAACTGCGCGTGGTGTATCAGCCCATCTATTCAGCAGCTCGCGGCATGGATGAAGTGGAAGCCCTAGTACGGTGGCGGCATCACGAACTTGGCGATATCTCACCCGCCAAGTTCATCCCTGCCGCCGAACGCTCTGGCCTGATGCCGCAGCTTGGCGCCTGGATCATCGAGCGCGCCCTCACCGACCTTTCGCGTTGGGCCGGATTGTCCATGAGCCTTAACCTGTCTCCGCTGCAGCTGCAGCAGGACGGATTCGTCAGCTTCCTGCTAGAGTGCTGTCGCAAGAACCAGGTCGAACCGACCCGGATCTGCCTGGAAGTGACAGAGACGATCTCTATCGAGCGCAACACGCGCGCGCTACTCACGCTTGAGCTACTGCGCGGAGCGGGTTTCCGGATCGCCCTCGACGATTTCGGCACCGGCTATTCCTCCCTTTGCATGATGAAGACGTTTGACTTCGATCGCCTCAAGCTCGACCGTTCCCTCGTGGAGGATGTCGACACCAACACGACGTCGCTGGCGGTATTCAATGCGGCGGTAAACATGGCCCGCCAGATTGGCGCAGAGGTGGTAGCCGAAGGTGTTTCCGAAGAGCACCTTGTCGCTACCGCCTCCGAAGCGGGCTGCACCCACTTGCAGGGCTTCCACCTTAGTGCTCCCGTCGAAGCCGACATGGTTGCGCACCTCTTCGCGGCTCCGGACGCGGGTGAGCTAAACCGCGGTGCTACATCGAAGCCCTCCCTGCATCGCGCCGCTGCCTAGACTTCCGCTTTCCGAACAAGGTCGAGGCGAGCTGTGCCGGAAGATGCGCTTGCCTCAGCCGCGCAGACCGGCAGCCATCTGGCTCCGACGTCCGTGCGCAACAGAGTTTCCACCACCGCTGAGAACAGTGGAATGTACCGGGCAAATGCCTCATCGGCAATCCGATCGCATATAGGCACCTGTGCTGTGAAAGCACTTAGCCGCTTCCACATGATGATCCGCGTTCCTGCGAAGTTGTGCATGTGTGCCATTCGCGAAACGACGAAGTAACTGACATCGCGCGACGACATGTAGGCCGCCACCTCGCGCAGAGGGTCCTGGCATACGTCGCGTTGCCCCTCCCAATGAGTATGGGCAGGTTGAGGGTGGCCGCCTTGCCTGAAAGGTGCCCGGGAACAAGGCCGCCCCCCGCGTTCGGCGTAGTGGCACCGAGCCAGTAGGCAGACGACGATGCTCCGCTCTCCGCGCTGGCATATGCCTCGGGCACATCTTCCCAGTGGAGGGCAAATCGCTTGTCGAAGGTCCGCAGTGCGGCCAGCCCTTCTGACGGGTTGTCCTTGCCGAGCAAGCAGATGTCTTCGCCTGCCGTCCTGGCCGGCAGCCGCGTGCAAACCGCGCTGCTGCCCAGCATCGCGAGACCATGGAAGCTCCGGTGCTTAGCCTGCATCAGAAGCGCGATATGTCCGCCCATCGACTGACCTTCACCCACGATGGCGGAAGGCTGGAGCGGCGCCAGACCCTCACCCAATTCCCCCGCAGCCAGCCTCTCCAGAATGAGCTTCAGGACAGCGTTGTTGGCTTCTGCTGCAATCTCCAGCGAAGCGTCCTCGAGGTCGGGTATGTCGCTCTCACCGACACGCAAGTGGTCCATCGCTACCACGACCACTCCGCGATCCATGTGGTGGTGCGCTTCGCTGTAGCCCGGCTCCCGCAAGTTGAAGTAGTGGCGGCTGTAGCCGCCCCCGGGCAGGGCATACGAGCTACGGAACATGCTCCCGAGCGTGGGCATCGCACGGAACATGCACCGTGGCAGCCAGTGCCCAGGAGCGCCCGTTGCTAAGCGCGCCCGTCTCTATGCGCACATCTACGCTCTGGTGCGGCATTTCGTCTCTCCCGGTGCAAATGGCTTTGCCCAAGGCATAGCGGCAAAGGAGAACGGAGCGACGCAAGCGCAGGAGGTGCCACAAGCCTGCTCCGCCAGCATCTCGCCATCAGTCCAGAACCGCCTTCTCGCCGCCCTTCTTGCGGGTCAGCAGCAGGAACAGCGCGGGGATCACGAAGAGTGACATGATCGTCGCTGAAACCAGACCGAAGATGATGACGAAGCACAGCGGTCGGTACATGGGATTGCCGATCGCCAGCGGCACGAGGCCGACGATGGTTGTGACCGAGGTCGTCAGGATCGGCCGCAGACGATCCGCCGATCCTCGCGCTGCGGCCTCCAGCTTGTCGCAGCCCTCCGCCAGTCGGCGGTTCATGGTGTCCACCATGACGATCCCGTCATTGGCGACGATGCCGATCAACGAGATCACGCCGATCATCGCGAAGAATGAGAACGACATCCCGAAGGCGAAAAATCCAATGAAGGTTCCGATCAGCGCCAGAGGCATTGTGATCAGGATGATGAACGCCTGAGGGAAGCTGTCGAACACGATCACCAGCACGCCGAACACCATGATGAGCGCGATCACCAGCGCAATGCCGGCAGAGCCGAACGTCTCGCTCGTTTCCTCCGCTTCGCCGCCAATCGAGAAAGTGTACCCCGCCGGCCATTGCTTCTGCATCGCCTCCAGCTTTGGCCGGATCGCCTCCGCTATCTGTGTCACGGCACGCCCCTGGTTCTTCGCCAGAACGGTCAGTGCGCGCTGGCCTCCGCGGTGGGCGATGGAGATTGGGGCTTCGTCCTGAATGGGCTCCAGCAGCGACATCGCAGCGACCGACTCCCCCTGCGGCGTAAAGGCTCGCACCAGCGCCAGCTCTTCAGGCCGCTTGGGACCGCCCGACTGCCCGCTCTCACGACCGGGCCAGGCGATCCCCATGCGGATCTCCAGGTCATCCTCGGGCCCGGCGGTCGCAAAGTTGGCAATCGGCTCATTGCCGAAGGCAAAGCGAGTCTGCGCAACAAGGTCCGCAGGGTCCAGGCCATAGAAGTTCACGGCCTCACGGCGGGGCCGAAGCGCGATCTCGGCCATGACGTTCCCGAGGTTATCGCGCACGTCGACCGCGCCTTCAGTGCGTTCCAGCAGATCCTGCACGTCTTCGGAGATGGTCCGAAGCGTGTCCATGTCGGTGCCGGAGATGGTGATCTCGATCGGATCGCCCTGTGTCGGCTGCCCGGTCTCAGGCACGACTAGCAGCGACGCCCCCGCGACGTTCGCGCTCAGATAGTCCCCGATCTCCTGACGCAACTGGTCTGCCAGAACATAGCTAGGATCGTCGCGGTCTCCCTCGTCGGTGAAAGTGGCGGAAAAGCCGATGAAGTTCTCTGCTTCCGATGGCTGAAGCGAAGCCGCGACGGAGCCGCTGGCGAACGGGCTCTTGCGGCCGACCAGCTTGATGATGCTATCAAAGTAAGGCTTCTCGCGCAGGATCGCACCGACGGCATCCGCCACTTCCTGCGACTGCGGGAGTTGGGTGTCCGCTGGCAGCTCGATGTTGATGCCCAACCGCTCGCCATCCGTCTTGGGATAGAGCTCAAGGGTTGTCTGCGAGATCGCGATGAGCGACACGGCGAACATCGCCAGCGCCCCCCCGACCCAGATCCACGCGTGCTTGCGACTGGAAAGAACCCGGCGGCTGTTGAAATCCTGCAAGCAGGCCGAGCCTTTTTCCGTCAACTCGTCCGCCTTGAGCTTGCGCTGCTCCGCTCCCTTGTCCGCCACCCGGCCAAGCAGGTAACGCGACAGCGGCACGCACACGAGAAGAGCCACCACGAAGGCAAGCGTGAGGCAGGCGATCGCGGTCACGGGCAAGACGCGGATGAACTTGCCGCTGACGCCACCGATCGCCATCAGCGGCGCCAGAGCAAGAATAGTGGTGAGCTGCCCGGCAAACGCAGGCATGGCGTAGTTGTCGATCGTTGCCAGTGCCGCTTGGCCGAAGCTCTTGCGATTGACGTAGATCTCCTCGTGCATGCCCTCCATCATCAGGATGAAGACATCCACCAGCAGGCCCAGCGCCAGCACCATGCCGATGATGACCAGTTCGTTGAGCGAATAGCCGAGCAGCAGCACCACCAGCAGGGCGCCAGAAAACGTGACGGGGACAGCAAGCCCGGCGATCAGCCCCTCGCGCCAGCTGAGCACGAGGAAGAGGATCACGAAAACCGCCAGCATCGCCTGCCAGCCGTTGTTGAACACGCCTGTCAGGGAGTCCCATATCTGCGTGGCCTCGTTCTGCGTAACCGCAAAATCGATGTTGTCGGGCCACAAGCTGGTCTTCTGCATCGCCTCCAGCTCGGACCGAACCGTGTCGATAACCTTGATCGTGTCCGCGCCCGGGGTTTTCTTGATGGAGACCGATATCGTCGGAACGAACCGCCCGTCTCCCGAGGTGTAAAACGCCCGCGCAGTCTCGTTCTCCAGCGCGCGCTGCACCGTGGCGACGTCGGCGAGACGTATCGGCGTGGCGTTGTTACCCTGCCCCGGACGCGCCACCGGCAGCATTGCGAGATCTTCCACCGTGCGGAACTGCCCTTCAAGCCGTACCACCGCGCCGATCTGGTCGCTCTGTATCTCTCCAAAGGGCTGCTCAAGATTGGCGCGCTGAACAGCATCGCGGACCGTAGTCGGGGACAGGCCAAGCGCCAGCAGCCGTTCGGGATTGAGCAGGATCTGCACGACCTGCTCACGCGCGCCGCCCAGTTCCACTTCGTTGACGCCGGAAACGGTCTCCAGCCGATCCTGTACCCGCTCGGCCAGTGCACTGAGTGCCGCCGCATCGGCCTCGCCGTGGAGCGCCACTGTCAGGATTGGCCGATCGTCGACGGAGATCTGTTCCACGCTGGGCCGCTCGGCCGCTTGCGGCAGTTCTGCCTGCGCGCGGTCCACAGCGGCGCGCAATCTTTGCAAGGCGTCCTGCGCGTTCGCGTCCGCCTGAAACTCGACCGAGATGATCGAATAGCTGTCGAAAGATGCGCTGTTGATAGTCTCTACGCCTGCGAGCGACGTCAGCTCATCCTCGATCTCCTGCGTGACCTGCTGCTCGATGGTCTGTGGATCGGCGCCCGGCCATTCGGTCGTGATCGTGGCCTGCGGGATCTCCAGATCGGGCAGCGATTCCTTGACCAGCTGCGTGTAGGCCAGAACTCCACCCACCGAGAGCAGGAGCACGAGCAGAATACCGAACGTGGTCTTGAGGAAGAAGAAGCGCTTGAGCGAACTGGCCTCGGCCACGGCTTCGCTCTCCCCGCGCTCCTGCCGCTCCTGCGTTTCGCTTTCGTCTGACTGCGTCATGGTGACTGCCGCGGCCGTGTGGGCCGCTGCCCGATCACCCGCACCCGGTCGCCATCATTGATCTGGCTATTACCGTCCGTCACCACCAGTTCGCCTGGGCGGAGGCCGGATACGACCGCGCGACTGTTTGCCCCGGAAAGGCCGAGTTCGACCGCGCGCTCGTCCACCTGGCGCGTCTTCGGGTTCAGGACGAAGATGAAGGGACGATTATCGCGATACCGGATCGCGTCGAACGGCACCGCGAGCATCTCCGGCGCCTCCGCCCCGCGAATCCATGCCGACACGAACTCACCATCCTGCAGGAGCTCTGACCCCGCCGTGGTGCGGATCTCCGCCTGGAAAGTGCGAGTCTCCGGATCGAGCGCCGGACTGACGGCGGTCACTCGTCCGCGGATTTCGAACTGGGAAGGTGCCACTGGCGGCGCATTGGTGGAGCGGGCGCTGGCGACAGGCGCACCTGCGGGCGCGTCGCTCGGCCGGATCAGCACCTCACTCCCGACCTCGATCTGGCGCGCGGCGAACGAAGGAACGTCGACCGATATCTCGAAGCGGGAAGCGTCGATGACGAGCACCGGAATGGTCTGGAGCGCCCCCGCTTCACTTTGTGTCTGCACGATCTGCGGGCTGAAATAGCGCCCTTGCTCCAGGTTGAGCCGTGCCAGCACGCCGTTGATCGGCGACACGATCCGCGTTTCAGATACGGTCACCTGCGCCGCCTGAACCTGGGCCTGGGCCGACTGAACCTGGGCCCGAGCGGCGGCAAGCCGCGCCTGGGCTTGCGCAACTCCGGCGCGCGCCTCTGCAAGCCGTGCTTCGGCTTCGTCGTACTCCTGCTCGGACGCAGAGTTCTGCCGCAGCAGGATCTGGTATCGCTCGAAAGTTTCGCGAGTGAGTTCCAACTGCGCGCGCGCCTGCCGCAGATTGGCTTGCGCCACATCCACGTCGGTCCTCGCGCCGGTCACCGCTGCACGCGCATTGGCGAGATCCGCCTGCGCCCGGTCCGGTTGCAACCGCGCGATCAGCTGTCCGCGTCGCACCCGCTCACCCACATCCAGGCCGGGCGCGACATAGGTGACGCGGCCCGACCCCGGAAATGTCAGGAACTCGCGCTGCTCGGCGCGCGCGGTGCCTTGCGCATAGATCCACGACTGCACGCTCTCAACTTGCGCGCGCACCACCCTTACGCTGGTCTCGACCCGATCGGCAGCGGACGAGTCAGCGGTTTCTTCGTCCCCGCCGCCACTACAGCCCACAAGGCCGATTACGGCTGCCAGTGGGAGAAGAAGACGAAGGGCAAACATGGCGGTCAATCCTGCGGCAGCGCGGTCATCGGGGCCTGCTCGAAGCCACCTCCCAGCGCGAGGTGAAGTGCGATGCGGTTGTCCAGCCGCGCGCGGGTGGCAGCGACGTAGGCGCTGCTGGCGTCCAGGGCGTTCTGCTGGCTCTGCAGCACCGTCGCGAAGGGATCGATGCCAGCGCGATAGCGGTTGAAGGAGATAGTAACCGACGCTTGCGCCGCCTCTGTGGCTGCACGCAGGGCTGCCTGGCGTCTGGCGAGCTCGGCCTCCACCGCCAGAGCCGTCTCGACTTCCGACAGGGCCTGCAGCACCGTTTCTGCATAGGCCTCCACCGCCTCCGCTTTCCGGCCTTCCGCCAAGTCCACTTGCGCGCGCAGGCGCCCACCTTGGAAGATAGGCTGGAGCAACTGGCCGGCGATGCTCCAGATGAAGAAGTCACCGTTCAGAAGATCGCCCAGCTCGCTGCTGGAGGTACCCGCAGAGCCGGTAAGATCGATATTGGGCAAAAGCGCGCGCTCCGCTGCTGCTTCTCGATACCCGGCAGAGACAAGGCGCAGTTCGGCTTCACGAACGTCCGGGCGCCGGGCCAGGAGCTGGGCCGGCAGGCCGGCGGGTGGGGGCGGCGGCACCTCTGGCAGCACCTCCGCCGCGGCGACCGCGCCGTCGGGATAGGCGCGGATCAACTGGTCGAAGTTGCGGGTCGCACGCTGAAGCGCTTCGCGTCGCTGCGCCAGACTCGCTCTCGCCTGGCCGAGATTAGCGAAAGCCAGCGTCTTGTCGTTGGGCGGCGCAATGCCGACGTCCACGCGGTTGCCCACTTGCCGCGCCACTTCTGCGATCGCGGTTTCCAGCTGCTCGGCAACCTTAACCTGCTGCTGCGCCTCGACCAGCCCGAAATAGGACTGCGCCACCTGAGCCGCGATGGCCTGGCGAACCGCGCGCAGGTTCTCCTCGCTGGCCAGAAACTCCGCTCGCGCGGCAGCAGTCTGTGATGCGATGCGGCCCCATAGGTCGATCGTCCAGCTGACATTGCCCGTGAGCGAGAAACTGTCGGTCGTGAAGGCTGTCGCGCTCGCCTCATCGCCCTCACCTTCGCCACCTTCAGCTCCGCCGTCATCGCCTGTGCCACCGCCTGCACCTGCTCCCGGCGTTCCGCCGCCCAGCAGCGCACCGAAGCCCGAACCGGCCAAATTCTGCCGCTGTCTTGACGCATTGAGGCCGACGCCAAGCTGGGGATAGAGGTCGGCCCGCGCCACTCGAGCCTGCGCACGCGCCTGCTCCACCCGAGCGACGGCTTGCAGGATCTGCGGGTTGTATACTGCCGCCCGTTCGACATAGCCGTTGAGCTGATCGTCGCCGAAGCGCCGCCACCACTCGTCGATGACCGCCCCCTGCTCTGCCGACGCAGCAACGAAGCGCGTCGGCGGGTCGGCGACGATCCGGTCCAGCTCGGGCGTCGCCACGCGCGGCGCCGCACATCCGCCGACAAGAACGACGCACGCCAGAACAGGCCCGGACCTCGCAACAGCCGAGGCTGTGAGCCGGAGGCCTCCTGCAATTTCACTGCAAAGCGCAAGGTAACGCGATCCCGCGCGTCGTCGTGCATTTCGCAAGGATGCAAGTAGCTGCTGCCCCGCAGCTGCAAACGCGTACACTGTGCCCCCAAGACCAAAGTTATCGCTCCTGAACTCAGAAGCGTTTGGCTGGTTCCGCCTTCCGCCCCAGAGCGCGCAGCGGCGATACGCGCCTGCTTAACATCCCCCACAGGCGGAGCGATCCTCCGCGCACCCTTCTTGATAATTGTTCGCAAAAGGGTTGTCATGCTCACGAGCATTGCTAATGCGAGTCGGTCTTAACTGAGGGGGAATTACAGTGTTGGCCGGTTCGAGCCTGATATCCATCACTTGTCTCATGTCGTCGGTCCCAACGGCTGCGCCTGCCGTGCCCGCAGTTGCGCTGAGCGATGCGCCCCGCGACACGGACATTCTGGTTACCGGCATCAACGACCAGCGGCCCACCACATCGACCAAGCTGCCCCTCACGCTGAAAGAGACGCCGCAGTCGGTAACTGTTGTGGACCGCCAGCGGATCGAAGACTTCAACCTGACCACGATCACGGATGTGCTCGCCCAGACGCCCGGCGTGACCATCTCGTCCACGGACAGCAACCGGACGAATTTCAACATTCGCGGCTTCCCGGTCCGCAATTTCCAGTTGGATGGCGTGCCGACGATCTATCAGGTAGGAGCCTATGAAAACAGCGCGATAGGCGATGTCGCAATCTATGACCGGATCGAGGTGATCCGCGGCGCGGCGGGGCTTGTCACCGGCGTTGGCGATCCATCTGCCACGGTAAACCTGATCCGCAAGCGGGCGCCGGCAGAGCTCGGCGGCTACTTCTCCGCACAGGCGGGCAGCTTCTCCACATATCGGATGGAAGCCGATGTCGGGGGACCGCTGACCAGCGACGGCACCGTTCGCGCGCGGCTGGTGGGCGCTTACACGGACCGCGAGTCCTACATCGATCTGCAGCATGATCGCATCCCGGTGCTCTACGGCACTCTGGAATGGGACGTGACGCCGCGGACCCGGCTGCGCGTCGGTGCGGACTATCTGCGCACGGACTCGCAAGGCGCGGGCTGGGGATCGGTGCCACTGTTCTACAGCGATGGCACGCAGACGGACTTCCCGCGCTCGTTCACCGGCACCGCCGGATGGACTCAGTGGCTGCGCGAGACGACCACGATGTTTGCGGCGGTAGAGCAGGACATTGGCCGCGACTGGCTGGTGCGCGTCAGCTACAACCGCAAGCGGGGGCAGAATGACAGCAAGCTGTTGAACATCCCCAGCGGCTTTCCCAATCGAGACGGGACCGGGCTTGGTGCGCCGTGGATCTTCTATGGCGAAGTGGAGCAGAACGAGGACGCCGTAGACGCTTACGTGGCAGGCAATTTCACGCTTTTCGGCCGGGAACACGAACTCGTCGCGGGCATGAACCATTTTGAGCGTGACTTCCTGGTGAACCAGTCCCGGTTCGCGGTCCCTGAAGACTATCCCGGGGCCAGCAGTCTCGACATCGACCCGTGGAACCCCGACTTAGCGCCGCCACCCATCGTTCGATCCAACCTGCCCGACTTCACGCAGGATCTGCGACAGACCGGCGGATATGGTGTGGTACGGCTGAACCCGGCGGACTGGCTGAAGGTGATCGCGGGCGTCCGCTACACAGACTATCGCAGCGACCGTGACGACTACGACGCCGCAGGCGTGCTGGAGCCGGACGGCCCCAACAGCGTCCAGCATGAGAAGAAGTGGGCACCTTACGGCGGCATCGTGGCCGACCTGACGCCCGCGATCTCGCTGTATGCCAGCTACGCCAGCGTGTTCTCGCCCGTGTCGGCCCGCAACGCAGCCAACGAGATCCTGCCGCCGACGACCGGTGTCAATTACGAAGCCGGTGTCAAAGCCTCGCCCTTCGGTGAGGGCTTCAACATTTCGGTCGCTGGCTTCCACATCAAACAGGACAATCTGACGCAGACCGACCCTAACGGCGTCCCGAACTCACTACCCGGCAATATCACGCCATCGATCTCGATCTCCGGCGTCAAGACCTGGGGCGGTGAACTGGAACTGGCGGGCGAGCCGCTGCCGGGCTGGTCGCTGAACGGAAGCTACACCTACGCACGCACGGAAGACCGCTTCGGCGACCGGGTAAACCCCTTCTTCCCGCTCCATGTTGGCCGCATCTACACGACTTACCGTATGCTTGCCGACCGGCTTACGGTGGGCGGAGGCGTGACCGCACAGTCGCGCATCTTCGATCGGGGCAACGTCCCGTCGGGCCGCTACAACCCGGATGGAGCTCCGGTGCTGGTGCCAGGCACCGTGGAGCAAGGCGCCTATGCCACCGTCGACTTGCTGGCGCGCTACAAGCTGACTGAGCGCGCGATCCTGAGTGTCAACGCCACCAACCTGTTCGACAAGACCTACTACCGCAACGTCCGCTTCGCCTTCGGCGGTCCCGGCGGTTTCTATGGGGAGCCGCGCCGGGTAACGGGCAGCCTGCGGGTCAACTTCTGACGGACAGCGCACGATGGGATCGGCTCACACGACCATGAACCGCCGCGGAGGAACGGGGGCGGCGCCATGGCGGCGGCGAGGAGACGCGGCGCTGCGCCTCCTCGCCGCCCTGCCGCTCGGCTATGCAGTGGCAAGTCTGTGGGCGATGGCTCTCGCTCGCGTGCTGCCTGGGCCTCCTGAGGAAGCAACCGTAGCGGCAAGCCTGATCGCCTTCCTGATCTGCGCAGTCGCCGCCATGTACGCTTATGCCGCGCGAACCGGCTGGCGGGCTTTCTGGGTTCTCACGGCAGCAGGGGGACTGGCCGCTTTTATCGCCTGGCTTTCCATCTCGGCGGGGGGCCGTCTATGAGCCGCAGCTTCCGCCAGTCACAGGCCGGGCTGCACACCTGGTCGGGTCTCCTGCTCGGCTGGGTGCTGTTCCTGGTTTTCGCCACCGGCACGATCGCGTTCTGGCGCGAGGGAATGAACCGCTGGATGCGTCCGGAACTCGCGCGCGTCGAACAGCCGATGCAGGTTCTGGCCGGAGCGCAGCGCTTCCTGCAGGGGAAGGCGCCCGATGCGAAGAGCTGGTTCATCCCGATCGCCAGCGAGCGCTCGCCCGGTGCGCAGGTGTTCTGGCAGCCGCAGCCCAAAGAAGGCGAGCCTCCCCGCCGCCGCAGCCGCCGCGACACCCAGGTGCTGATCGGGGCGGATGGCGAACCCGCGCAGGCACGCGAAACCCGCGGTGGAGAGTTCTTTTACCGCTTCCACTTCGACCTCCATTATATGCCGGTGATCTGGGCCCGCTGGCTGGTCGGCTTTGCGGCGATGATGATGCTGGTGGCGATCCTGAGCGGCATCGTCACGCACAAGAAGATCTTCCGTGACTTCTTCACCCTGCGGCGGATGAAGGGACAGCGATCCTGGCTCGATGGCCATAACGCGACGGCGGTTCTGGCGCTGCCGTTTCACCTTATGATCACGTACACCGGGCTGGTCACGCTGATGGCATTGCTGATGCCTTGGGCGGTCGTGGCGAACTACACCGACGAAACGAAGCTGTTCGAAGCGCTCTTCCCGCAAGGGGAGGCGGTTGAGCGCAGCGGTATCGAGGCCCCCTTGATCGATCTGCGAACGGTGCTGCGCGATGCCGAGGACCGCCTGGGCGGATCCGCCGGGTCGATCAGCGTCAGCGAGCCAGGGGATGCTTCCGCACGCATCACCGTCCACCGCGCCCCATCGTCCATGCTCAGTTCCCGCACGCCCAGCCTCACCTACGATGGGGTCTCGGGTCGGCTGCTGTGGCAGTCACCCGAGCCGGGAGCAGCATCGGTCACGGCAGGGGCGATGATCGGCCTGCACGCCGGGCGCTTCGCCGACGATGCACTGCGTTGGATATACTTCCTTTGCGGCGTGGCCGGGTCACTGATGGTGGCCAGTGGCCTGATCTTGTGGACGGTGAAGCGGCGCGAGAAGCTGCCCGACCCACAGCGTCCGCACTTCGCCTTTCGCTTGGTGGAACGCTTGAATGTCGCAACGCTTGCTGGCTTTCCACTGGGTATTGCCTGTATGCTTTGGGCCAATCGCCTGCTGCCGGTCGGGATGGCCGATCGCGCCGACTGGGAAATCCACACGCTGTTCCTGTCCTGGCTCGCAGCTTTCGCGCTTACTCTGCTGCGTCGTCCCGCATGGAGTTGGACCGCCTTACTCGGCGCGACGGGATTTCTGCTGGCCGCCCTGCCGGTCTACAACCTCTTGGCCACGGACAAAGGCCTGGTGAACGCACTCCTCGCGGGTGACCTGCTGTTCGTTGGGGTAGACGCCACTTTGATCGTGTTCGGGATTGGGTTCCTGCTGGTCGCTCTTCGGGTCGCGCGGCATCGCGGAGAGCCTCGCCAATTCCGGCGCGGCAAGCCTGCAGCCGCACCGGAGCCGGAACCCGCGCTGGCAATCCTGGAGCCGGCCGAGTGAGCGTGCTTGCACTCGCCGCCGCGCTGCTGGCGTTCGTCCTGCTGGGCTTGTCCACGGACATGCATCACAGCCGCCACTTGCAAGGACGGCCAGCACCCCGGCGCAAGCGCGGTATGCGCGGCGCTGCATGGAGCTCGCTCGTGGCAGCGCTGCTGATGTCCGTCGCAGCGCGCGGATGGGTCTTCGGGCCCATCCTGTGGTTCGGGCTGGTGATGCTGAGCGCCGGGATCGTGTTCCTCTGCCTCAACTTCGTGCCTGCCAGTGGCGCATCGCCACGTCCGAAAACGCGCCCTCCCGTCTCGCACCGCTAAAGCCGATGCGCTTCCGCGCCACCGATCAGCGCCGCGGCACAGCCGTGGCCTGGCGTCAGGACAAAGCGCATCAATTCAGGCAAGGCGCCGCGCGTGGCGGAACCGGGCGTAGCGGTTGAGCAGATCGTTGATCAGCTGGTCGCGCGTGAAGCCAGTCACGTCGTGCGGCTGGTCGCCTTCCGATGTCTGCGCCATGGCCCGGTAATGTTGCCGCTCCGCTCCGTGCATCCGGCGCGTCTCGGCATAGGCGAAGTTGGGCGAGCGAAAACCTCGGGCGCGGATCGTGTAACGGAAGCTGCCATGCTCGCCATGAGGCACGTTGAAGACAAGCTGGTCGCTATTCTGTTCCAGAGTGGGCGAGAGGCCATTCTCCAGCATCTGCTCGGTCATTGCACTGAGCGCCGGATAGGCCGTATCCGCAAGATAGGCTGCGATGTCGCTCTTCTCATGGTGATGAGTGATGCTGTCGAGCCGCTGCTGCCAGGTCATGCCGGTGCGGGCGGGCGGAGGTGCCTCGGCGGCAATGGAGAGGTCGATCGACGTGCCACGGCTCTCCGTCTGCAACGCCCTCAGCAGCGCATAGCAGATGAAGACCATCACGATGGCAAACGGCAGGGCGCTGGCTATGGCGGCGGTCTGCAGGGCCTGGAGTCCACCTGTCAGCAGCAGTACGGCCGCGACCAGCCCGGCACACACTGCCCAGAAAATGCGCTGCCACACAGGCGGGTCCTCGACTGCGCCGTTGGTGATCATGTCGATCACCAGAGCCCCGGAATCGGCCGAGGTGACGAAGAAGGTTATGACCAGCAGCGTCGCTATGCCGGACGCGATCATGGACAACGGCAGCTGCTCCAGCGTGACGAACAGCGCCACGGGAAGGTCCGTGGCCACAGTCTGTGCGATCGGAGCGACACCCGCCAGGTCAAGGGCAATCGCGGTGTTGCCGAACACTGTCATCCAGAGGAAGGTGAACAGGACCGGCACCAGCAGCACGCCGGCCACGAATTCGCGGATCGTGCGCCCGCGTGAGATCCGCGCAATGAACATGCCCACGAACGGCGACCACGATATCCACCAGCCCCAGTAGAACAGCGTCCAGTTTCCGAGCCACGGATTGGGCTCGTAAGCGTACATGCGGAAGGTACGCTGGACGACGGAGCCCAGATACGCGCCGATGTTCTGCACATAGGCCTGCAGCAGGAACACGGTCGAGCCAGCGAGCAACACGAACAGCAACAGAGCGATTGCCAGGATGATGTTTAGTTCGGACAGGCGCTTGATCCCCGCATCAAGACCCGCCGCCGCCGACAGGGTTGCAAGTCCCGTAATGACGGCGATCAGCACCACCTGCACCAGCGGCCCCGTGGGCAGCCCGAACAGATAGTTGAAACCCGCATTGACCTGCAGCACCCCGAAACCCAGAGATGTCGCGACGCCGAACATGGTGCCAAGCACGGCAAAGATATCGATGGCATGGCCTATCGGGCCATGGATGCGGTTGCCGATCAGCGGGAACAGTGCCGAGCGAATGGTCAGCGGCAGTCCACGGCGAAAAGCGAAATACGCAAGCGCTAGTCCGATCACGATATAGATCGCCCAGGCGTGCAAACCCCAGTGGAAGAAGGTCAGCGGCAGCGCCTCGCGCGCGGCGGCGATGGTGCGCCCCTCCCCCACCGGCGGAAGCGAGTAATGCTGGATCGGCTCAGCCACTCCGAAGAACAGGAGGCCGATGCCCATGCCTGCGCTGAACAGCATCGCGAACCAGGAGAGATAGCTGTACTCTGGCTCGCTCTCGTCCGGGCCAAGTTTCACATCGCCATAGCGGCTGATCATCAGGAACAGCACGAAAACCAGAAAACCGGCGACCGAAAGGATGTAGAACCAGCCGAAATCGAGGACGATCAGCGCCTGTACAGCCGCGAACAGCCGCTCCGCACGGCCGGGGAACACAGATCCGAACAGCGCGAAAGCCAGGATCAGCGCGGCCGACACGAAGAAGACCGGCGGATTGACGTTCATCCGCGGAGCACGTCCCGCCGGAGCGGCTTCTTTCAGGACTGGCTCGCTCATTCGCCTCCTCGTGTGCGCGGCCGCGGCGGCTTCGGCAGGAACATCGCTAACGGCTGGGCCGCTGCCCAGTTGCCGCGCCTGTAAATATCAGCTGCACCCGCCGGTAGGCTCCGAAGCGGCCAATGCGCAAGCGAGGCGGCAGGAAACTCCTGCCGCAGATCACCCGGCCTCGTAGAGACGCCGCTCCACGAAGCCGCTGCCTTTGAGCTGATGGAGCGCCTTTGCGCCCCACAGCACGGCAAGGTCCACCAGCGGCTCGACGATGATCACCAGCATGTAAGCGGCGCCGAACGTGGCCACCGAAGCCGCGCTGGCCGACGTGAAGCCTTGCCCCCAGAAGGTCCAGAACGCCACCCAGCTGACGATCCCGGCCTGGTAGGTGCTAGAGAGCGTAAGAGTCTGGCTATAGCCAAGGGCGACGTAGGGCGTATCGGGCGCGATGATCCGGCGTGCGAGTGCGCTCAGGCCGAACAGCGGCACCAACAAGGTGGTCACGTTCATGCCGAACTGCGGCAGGTCAGAGGGCGCGAAGAACATGCCCTGGACCAGTAATCCGACAACGAGGCCGATCGCGGTCGGCGCAAGTCCCAGCCCCAGGAACAGGGTCGATCCCAGGATCAGGTGTACTTCCGAGACGCCGACCGGATGGTGCGGCAACACCTGGAAGAAGCTGAAAGCCAGCGCACTGGCAACGAGGCAGCGCGCAGCCAGGGATAACGATCCATTGGTTTTGACGGCATCGGCTGCCAACTTCAGAGCATAGGATCCGGCGGCAGCTGCGGTGATATAGCCCAGCCAGATCTTGCCCGGGGCAACGAAGCCCGGTTCGATGTGCATTGCAGTTCTCCTGCCGTCCCACCGACGGCTTTGAGTGGACAGATGCACGGCCGGTCTCCTGGCTCGCGGGTCATCGCTTGATGCGCACCTTCCCAAGCCTCGCATGTCTCAGCGTCCGGCCCAGTGGATGGCGGGACTGGTCCGCCATGCGCTTCTCGCTCGCCGCTTACAGTCGCGGGGGCGGCTGAGGCTCCGGGCGATACCGCCCTACCCTCATTCCCAGTGTTTCAGAGCCAACTGGCTCAAAAACGCCGTACGGGGGCAGCGGTAACGACGGTCCGGACTTCCAGTCAAGAAAAATGCCGCCTCCACCTCATCAGTGCCATGCGCAACTCGCACCTTGCCGCAGCGGTTGGCGGCGAGTACGAGCATTCCTGTTCGCACTGGCCTTGGCCGCTGCGGACGAAGATCGCGCCGGTGCCTCGCAAGAGGCTTGAATGGGAATGCGGTGAGAGGGCTTGCTCCTCGATTCCGCGGCTGTCCCTGCAACTGTAAGCGGTGAGCGCGATGCACATGCTCTCTGGATCGAGAGCAGCCACTGGGCCGGACGCTGAGACATGCGAGGCCTGGGAAGGCGTGCATCAAGCCTTGACCCGCGAGCCAGGAGACCTGCCGGCGTCTGGTCGCTCTTGCCGTGGCCCAGGGGATGGCCAAGGCACGGTACCTTCCGTCTGAGCGACATCATGCATGCGGCCGGGGCCGCATCGGCACGCTTGCGTCGGGCGCCTCTCGCGCCGGTCCGATGCGCGTGTGCCGTTCGCTGGCGCGCGTCATCTGCGTACCGGCCTGCCCCGCCGCGTAGTGTCGCCGGCGCGGCAGGAGAGTACCTTGAGCAAAGTACCCACGACCGTCATCACCGGCTTTCTCGGAGCCGGCAAGACCACACTGATCCGCCATCTGCTCGGCAACGCCGGCGGGCGACGTCTGGCGCTCATCATCAACGAGTTCGGGGATGTCGGCGTCGATGGCGAACTGGTGAAGGGCTGCAACGATGCCGCCTGTCCCGAGGACGATATAGTCGAACTGGCCAATGGCTGCATCTGCTGCACCGTCGCCGACGACTTCCTGCCGACGATGATGAAGCTGCTCGACCGGCCCAACCGGCCCGAGCACATCATCATCGAGACTTCGGGGCTCGCCCTGCCCAAGCCGCTGGTCAAGGCGTTCCAGTGGCCCGACATCCGTACCCGCGCCACGGTGGATGGCGTGGTCGCGCTGATCGACGCCGACGCGGTGGCAGCCGGGCGCTTCGCCACTGACGAGGCCGCACTGGCGGCGGCCCGCGCCGCCGATCCCAGCCTCGACCATGAAAGCCCGCTGGAAGAGCTGTTCGAGGAGCAGCTCGGCTGCGCCGACATGGTTGTGCTCAACAAGACCGACCTGATCGACGCCGAGCCGCTGGCTGCAGTCGAACGGCAAGTGGAAGCGGAAATCCGCCCCGGCGTGAAGATCGTGCGCGCAGCCCATGGCGTGGTGGACATCGCCGCCTTGCTCGGCATCACCGCCGCCGCCGAGGACGATCTCGACTCCCGCCCCTCGCACATCGACGGCCTGGACGCCGATCACGATCACGACGACTTCGACAGCTTCGTCGTCGCGGGCGGCGAAGTGGCCGATCTGGACGCCATGCTGACGGGCATGGCTACGTTGATCGCCCGCCATGATGTGCTGCGCATCAAGGGCATGGTCGCAGTGACAGGCAAAGGCAGCCGTCTCGTGGTGCAGGCCGTCGGCCCGCGCATCCAGCACTTCTACGATCGCCCTTGGCTTCCGTCCGAAAGCAGGCGCACGCAGCTGGTGGTCATCGGTCAGAAGGGCCTGGACCGCGCTGCCATCGAAGCGGGTCTTGCCCCGCAGCTCGGTTCCGTAGCCGCCTGATGCACCTGCTGTCCGCCACCCCCGGCACGATCTCCAACGGCGAGGAGGCGATCGACCTCGATCAGCCGCCGGGTGACATCGTGATCCTCACGGTGGCGGACAGCGAGCTGGCGTGCTTCGCCAAAGCTGCGGCCAGGCTGGCTGAGGAAACGCCCACAGCGCCGAGCGTGCGCCTCGCAAACCTGCTGCAACTGCGGCATCCGTACTCGGTCGACCTCTATGTCGAGAAGGTGCTGGCGCACGCCCGCTTCATCTGCGTCGTGCTGCTGGGCGGCAAGAGCTACTGGCCCTACGGCATTGACGAGATCGCCGCCCTAGCCCGCGCGCGCGGCATTGCCTTTGCCGCTATTGCCGATGGGCGCGAGTTGGACCCGGCCCTGGACCGCGCCTGCACGATGCCGCTCGAATTGGTGGAGCGGCTGCGCGAGTATCTCCGGCAGGGCGGTCCAGCCAATGCCCTCTCCTTTCTGCGCACGGCGGCGCAAGCGATTGGGGAGGACTGCGGTCCTGCGGACAATCCGGTGCCGGTGGCCGAGGCCGGGCTCTACCTTTCCGGCAAGGACCGCCCGAGCCTTGCAGACCTGCGGGCGAGCTGGCGGCCGGATGCGCCGGTTGCGGTGCTGGTGTTCTATCGCGCGCTGATGATCGCCGGTACGCTGGAAGCTGTCGACGCCATGATTGCTGCGCTACAAGAGCGCGGGTTCAACGTCGCCGCCGTCCACGTGCGCGCCTTGCGCGAACCTTTCGTGATCGACTGGCTGGGCGGTCTCCTGCACGAGGTCTCGCCCGACGTGATCGTCAACGCCACCAGCTTCGCCGCCTCATCCTCGGGCGAGCCACGCAATCCGAGCGTGCTGGAACGCGCCGACTGCCCCATCCTGCAGGTCGCGTTCGCGGGCGTGGAGGAAGGCGAATGGCGCGACGCAGCGCGCGGCCTTGGACCGCGCGACCTGGCGATGAACGTCGCCCTGCCGGAGGTCGACGGACGGGTCTTCACCCGTGCTGTCGCCTTCAAGGCGGCCGAGCGCTTCGATGCGGTGACGCAATGCAGCATCGTGGTGCCCCGTGTCGCGCCGGACCGCGTGGCCTTCGTAGCCGATCTTGCCGCCGCCTGGGCGCGCCTGCGCCGCACGCCCACGCCGGAACGCCGGGTGGCGCTGGTGCTGGCGAACTATCCAAATCGCGATGGGCGGATCGGCAACGGCGTCGGCCTCGACACGCCCGCCAGCGCTGCCTCGATCCTCGCCAGTCTGGGCACGGCGGGATACGACATCGGCGATGCGCCGCGAGAGGGTGCCGCGCTGATGCGGTGCATGACCGGGGGTGTCACCAACGCTCCTGATGCGCGAGACCGACCCGGCGAGATCGCACTGCCACTGGCCGATTATCTCGCCGCATTCGCCAAGATACCGGCCGCTGCGCGCAATTCCATGCTGGAGCGCTGGGGCGAGCCGGCACACGATCCCTTTGTGCGTGACGGCGCTTTCCGGCTGCCTGTGCACCGCTTCGGCAATGTTGCGATCGCGGTGCAGCCGGCGCGCGGGTACAACATAGATCCCAAGCAGACCTACCACGATCCCGCGCTGCCGCCGCCGCACGGCTACCTTGCGTTCCATATCTGGCTGAACCGCAGTTTCGGGGCGCATGCGGTAGTCCACGTCGGCAAGCACGGCAATCTGGAGTGGCTGCCGGGCAAGGCGCTTTCCCTGTCCGATACCTGCTTTCCGGAGATCTGCGCCGGGCCGGTGCCGCAGCTCTATCCCTTCATCGTCAACGATCCGGGGGAAGGCACACAAGCCAAGCGGCGCCTCTCCGCCGTTGTCATCGATCACCTGACGCCGCCGCTCACCCGCGCGGAAAGCTACGGTCCGCTCAAGCAGCTGGAGGCGCTGGTCGACGAGTACTACCTCGCCGCCGGCATGGACCCGCGCCGCCTGGAGCGCCTGCGCCGCGACATCCTCGCGCTCGCGCGCGGGCAGGGACTGGACAAGGAAGCCGGCGCCAGCGGCGATGATGACGACGCGCTCTCCGCCATCGACAACTACTTGTGCGAGCTGAAGGAGCTGCAGATCCGCGACGGGCTGCACGTCTTCGGCCAGTCCCCCGAGGGGCGGCTCCGGCGTGATCTGATGGTGGCGCTGGCGCGTACGCCGCGCGGCTACGATCGGCCAGGACAGGCCTCGCTGCTACGGGCGATCTCGGAGGATCTGGGCCTCGGGTTCGATCCGCTGGACTGCCGCCTCGGCGACCGCTGGATGGGCCCTCGCCCGGCGGTGCTCGACCGGGTGGCCAGCGACGCATGGCGCACGCTGGGCGATACGGTGGAGCGGTTGGAACTGCTGGCCGCCGAGCTGGTCGAGGCCCCCGCGCAAACCCTTGTCGGAGACCGCACTGCCGCCGTGCTGGACGAGATCACCGGCAATCTCGCCCCCCGCGTGGCGCAATGCGGGGAGGCCGAGACCCGCGCGCTGCTGACCGGCCTCGACGGGGGCTTCGTGCCGCCCGGCCCTTCCGGCGCTCCGACGCGCGGACGGCCTGATGTGCTGCCCACCGGGCGCAACTTCTACTCTGTCGACACCCGCGCCGTACCCACCGCCGTCGCGTGGGATCTGGGGCAGCGCTCGGCGCAGTTGCTGGTCGACGACTACCTCCAGCGCGAGGGCGAATACCCGCGCGCCATGGCGCTGTCCGCCTGGGGCACCGCCAATATGCGCACCGGCGGCGACGACATCGCTCAGGCCCTCGCATTGATGGGGGTGCGTCCGCGCTGGGAGTGGACCTCAGGCAGGGTCATCGGCTTCGAGATTATGACCCTGGTCGAACTCGGCCGCCCGCGCGTGGACGTGACGCTGCGCGTATCGGGCTTCTTCCGGGACGCGTTCCCCGAGCAGATGAACCTGATCGACAGCGCGGCCCGCGCGATCATGGCGCTCGAGGAGAGCGATGCGGACAACCCCGCCGCAGCCCGCCACCGGGCCGAGATCAGTGACCTGCTGGATGCCGGGGCCGCGCCCGAAGCGGCCGCCCGGCGTGCAGGAACCCGTGTGTTCGGGTCCAAGCCCGGCGCCTATGGCGCGGGGCTGCAGGCGATGATTGACGAGCGGCTGTGGCACGAGCGTAGCGAGCTGGCCGACGTCTACCTTGACTGGGGCAGCTACGCGTACGGCGGCGGCCTCGATGGAGAGGCCGAGCGCGACCTGTTTGCCGCGCGACTTTCCCAGGTCGACGCGGTGGTACAGAACCAGGACAACCGCGAGCACGACTTGCTCGACAGCGACGATTACTACCAGTTCGAGGGCGGGATTGCCGCCGCTGTCGAGCACCTCAAGGGCCGCAAGCCGCTGTCCTATCACAACGATCACAGCCGCCCGGAACGCCCTGTGGTTCGCACGCTCGAGGACGAGATCGGCCGCATCGTGCGCGGCCGGGTGACGAACCCCAAGTGGATCGCCGGCGTCATGCGCCACGGCTACAAGGGCGCGTTCGAGATCGCCGCTTCGGTCGACTACCTGTTCGCCTTCGCCGCCACGACGCATGCCGTGCGCGACCACCACTTCGACATGGTGCACGCTGCCTTCATCGAGGACGAGGCCGTGCGCGCCTTCATGGCCGAGGCGAACCCCGCAGCCTTGCGCGAAACCGCTGCCCGCCTGTCGGAGGCGCTGGAGCGCGGTCTTTGGAAACCCAGGTCCAACAGCGCGGGCGTCCTGCTCGCCAGCTTGTCAGGAGAATGAACGTGGTCGAACGCACAGAGAAACGCCACACCGAGAAGATGAAGAAGAAGCAGGCCGCGCATGACAAGATCATGGCCGGCAAGACCGCGGAAAAAGGCCTGCTCATCGTCCACACCGGCAAGGGCAAGGGCAAGACAACGGCTGCGCTCGGCATGGTGGTGCGCGCCATCGGCCACGGCAAGAAGGTGGGCGTGGTGCAGTTCGTCAAAGGTGCGATGGCGACCGGCGAAAAGGCTGTCTTCGATGCTTTCCCCGGCAACATCGAGTTCAAGCCGATGGGCGAAGGCTTCACCTGGGACACCCAGGATCGCGCCCGCGACATCGCCGTCGCTCGCGGTGCCTGGGACGAGGTCAAGCGCATGATCGAGGACCCCAGCTACGACATGGTGCTTGCGGACGAGCTGAACATTGTGCTGCGCTACGACTACCTGCCGCTCGAGGAAGTGCTGCCGGTGCTGACGGGCCGCGCGCCGATGAAGCACGTCATCGTCACCGGCCGCAACGCACCCGAAGCGCTGGTCGCCGAGGCCGATCTCGTGACCGAGATGACTCTGGTAAAGCACCCGTTCCGCGAACAGGGCGTCAAGGCACAGCCGGGCATCGAATACTGACGATGGCACCTCGGTTCAGCCCCGAGTTCCGTGAAGAGCTTGCCGCATTGCTGGCTTGGCGCCGCGATGTGCGCCACTTCCGAACGGACCCCATCGACGAGGCGCTGCTCTCGCGGCTGCTCGTCACCGCGCAATGCGCGCCCTCAGTCGGAAACTCGCAGCCTTGGCGCTTCGTGCGCGTTCGCTCGCCCGAATTGCGGGCGGAGCTTGCCGCGCATGTCGACCAGCAAGCGGCGCTCGCCGGCTCCACCATGACCGATCCCGAGCGCAAGACCGCATACGCAGCCCTGAAGCTCCACGGCCTGGACCACGCGCCCGAAGTTGTCGCCGTCTTCTGCGACGATGCGACCGAGACTGGTCACGGACTTGGCGCCGCAACAATGCCGCAGACGCGCACCTGGTCGGTCGTGCTGGCGATCCACACACTCTGGCTCGCCGCTCGCGCCGAAGGACTGGGACTTGGCTGGGTCTCGATCGCAGAGCCCGGCGCCGTCACCACGATGGTACAAGTGCCCGCGGGATGGCGCTTCGTCGCCCTGCTGTGCCTGGGCTATCCGAGCACGCCCGATACCGTGCCCGAACTGGAACGGCGCGGGTGGCAGGCCCGGCTGGACGGACGCCCCCATGTCATCGAGCGTTGACCCCTTCCACAAGAGCCTGCGCCGCTTTGACGTAGGCGGGGCCGCCGCACACGGTCCAGGCCTGCGGAATACCGATGCGCGGAATGCCGGCGATCACCGGATGGTGCATCATCGCGGTGCCCTCGTCCACGACCCGCTCCGTTGCCGTATCGACGATCAGATAGTCCGGGCGGCTGACCGCCAGTTCCTCAAGGCTGATCTGGGACAGGCGCGGCCGCTTCAGCTTGCCTGCCAGATTCACGATACCGGCGCGGGTCATCAGGTCGTCGACGAGCGTCCCGGTTCCGGTCAGGTAGCCGCGCCGCTGGTAATAGGCTGCCACAACGGGCCTGCGCAGCTTTGGCAACTGCGCGAGCTCGCGATCCATCCGCGCGATCAGCGCCTCGCCCCGGTCCCGATGTCCGACGGCCACCGCCACTTCGCGGATCGAACGGCGGATCTCTTCGTAACTGGTGGGAGACTTCAGGTCGAGCACGGGATAGGTCTTGAACCCGAGCACCGCGACGGCCGAACTGCGGCGAGCAGGCGTGCCGATGACCAAATCCGGCTTGATGGCGACAAGCTCCTCGGCCGAGCCGCGCAGGATCCGAAGGCCCCGGCTCTCCCGTGCGGCAGCCGACATCTGCGGATCGCCCGCGTAGCGCGTAAGCCCGGCGATCTGCTCACGGTCCGCCAAGGCCAACACCAGTTGGTCCGTACACAGATTGAGCGAGACGATGCGCCTCGGCGCAGTCTGGCCAGGATCGGCAGGCGGTGCGGTAGCAAGCGCTGTCGCTCCCCCAAAGGCGGCAGCCAAGGCGAGAGTGATCCCGCCTATCCATCGAAGTTTTATCGCAAATGCCATCAAGGCTCGCCCTTAACCACACGACCCCGGGACACAAGCGTGACGGGGAGCCGATCCCATGCGAGGTATTCGTGCAAGACTATACAATACCAGCGGCACGTCATCGCGCGCTGCTCCCTGTTCTCCTCGCGGGTCTTCTCGCCACAGCCACTGCTTCGATAAGCCTAGGCCCGGTCGCACTACCTGGCAGGCAGGTCCTGGAGGCGTTCTCAGGGGGTGGAGACGAGGTGACGCGAGCGATTGTGCTGGAGCTTCGCCTGCCGCGAACGCTGGTTGCGCTGCTGGTGGGGGCCATGCTCGGGCTGGCAGGTGGCGTGCTGCAAGGCTACTTGCGCAACCCTCTGGCCGAACCTTCCGTGCTGGGAGCTTCCAATTCGGCGGCGCTGGGCGCTGTCGGGGCAATCTACTTCGGCATCGCGGAGCGGCATGTGGCGCTCCTGCCCCTGCTCGCGATCCTCTTCGGCCTGTTGGCCCTGCTGCTGCTGTTCGGCCTCGCCGGTCGCTCCGAAAGCCCGCTGGCTCTCGTGCTTGCCGGGATCGCCGTGTCCACTCTGGCGGGCGCCGGTATCAGTCTGGCGCTGAATCTGTCGTCCAACCCTTTCGCCGCCATGGAGATCATGTCCTGGCTGCTCGGTTCGGTCGAGAACCGTTCGATGGAGCATGTCTGGATCGCGTTGCCGTGCGTTGCGATGGGCCTCTCCATGCTCCTGTTCGACACGCGTGCGCTGGACGCGCTCTCGCTTGGAGAGGATGGCGCCCGCTCGCTGGGAGTGAACCTGCGCCGCACACGCGCGCGCCTGCTGATCGGCCTGGCCGTGGGAGTGGGCGGCGCCGTCGCCGTGTCCGGCTCGATCGGGTTCATCGGCCTGATCGTGCCGCACCTGATACGCCCATTCACTGACCGCAGCCCCTCCGCAGTCCTGATGCCGTCCATGCTGGGGGGCGCGATGCTGCTTGCAAGCGCCGATATCCTGGTTCGCCTGATCCCGACCCACAGCGAGCTGAAACTCGGCGTCGTCACTGCCTTCCTGGGGGTTCCGGTCTTCCTGGTGCACTTGTTGCGGGAGCGGCGCCTGTGGTGACCATCACGATTGAAGGCTTGTGTGCAGACCTTCAGCGGCGCCCGGTCCTGAACGACATTTCCGCGACGCTCGCCCCCGGCAAGATGATCGGCATTATCGGCCCGAACGGCTCGGGCAAGTCGACGCTGGTACGCGCCATACTAGGATTGGTGAGAGCGCGGCGCGGCTCGATTCTGGTCGATCGGCGCGACGTTTCTCTCGTTCCGCCACGCGAACTGGCGAGAACTATCGCCTATCTGCCGCAAGGACAGACGCTGCACTGGCCGCTTAGCGTAGAACGTTTGATTCTGCTCGGGCGCCTTCCTCACCTCGGTCCGCTGTCGCGCGTCAGCGAGGAGCACGCGCGGGCCTCCCAGGCAGCGATGGCGCGTGCGGATGTCACGCACTTATCGGGAAGGATCGTCACCGAATTGTCAGGGGGCGAGCGGGCACGCGTCATGCTGGCGCGCGCGCTCGCCGTTGGCGCCCCTGCGATTGTCGCGGACGAGCCGCTCGCCGCGTTGGACCCGGGGCACCAGATGGATGTGATGGAGCTGCTGTCGCGGGAGGCGAAAGCCGGCTCGCTTGTCGTGGTCGTGCTCCACGACCTGACGATGGCCGCGCGATACTGTGACCAGATCCTGTTGCTGAACGAAGGATCGCTGGTGGCCGACGGACCTGCCCCGCAAGTGCTGACCGAACAGGCTCTGATGCAAGTCTACGGGATCACAGCCGCTTTCAGCGATTGCCATGGCAGGGCAGCTGTCATTCCTTTCGCGCGGATGGCCTCTTCAGCTCGCCTCTGAGGGTGCGTCGAAGGTCGGGTAAGGACCGATGAGCAGAAACGTTAGGGCCGATAGCATCACCAGCGGAACCGCGATCCACAGAACCAGCTCATAGGATCCTGTCCGGTCGTAGATCGCGTTTGCGAGCATGGGGCCCAGGCCAAAGCCAAGCGTGATGAGACCGGTAAACGCGCCAAACAGGGCCCCGAAGTTGCGCAGGCCGAAGCACTTGGCAGACAGATAAGCGATGGCGTCCATCTCGGCACCGGCTGCGAAACCCAGAAACACCACCGCCACCAGAGCCGTGACGGGGTTGCCGTTCGAAGACAGCAGCAAGGCGCACGTCGCAAGCGGCAAGGCCACGCTGACAGCGGCTACGAGCCGCGCGTTGAACCGGTCGAGCAGGTACCCGCCGGACAGTCGCCCTACGATTTGTGCCACGCCGATAGCGCCTGCAATGGCTGCCGCCGCCTCCTTGCTCATGCGCTGATCGACCAGGATCGGCACGATGTTGAGCGTGAGGGCCACGCTGGCCAGAGTGAAGATGAAACCGCCACCTGCCAAAAGGGCGAAGTTGCGCGAAAGCAGTCCCTGGCGCAGCGTCAGCCCGGCAAGGCTCGGCAGTGGCGCCCCCTGCCCTGCCTCGACCGAGGCTCGGTTCTTTTCCCTGCGCCGGTCGCGATCGCTCGCGCTGGAGAAGAACAGCAACACGAGCGGCAGAACAAGCAGCAGGGAACCGCCGCCCAGCGCAACATAGGTCATCCGCCAACCCAGCTCTTTCAGGAGCAGGAGCGTCAGGATCGGCATGATGAAGGAGACGAAGCCCGTCGCGCTGAGAACCACGGCCAGCGCCAGACCGCGGCTGACCGAAAACAGGCTGGAAATCGCAGCCACCCAGACAGTCGGCTTGATGAACAGGATGCCCACGGCAACGAGCGCCCACAGCGCCCACCAGACCTGCAGGCTGCTGGTCGCCTGGGAGAGCAGCATCACTGCCGCACAGTAGAAAACCACACCGAAGATCGCCAGGCGGCGCGGACCGACGCGGTCGATGACCATCCCCATCACCAGAGAAAAGGTGACGGAGAACAGCGAAACCACGAAGAATCCGGAGCTGATCTCTGCCCGTGTCCAGCCGAACTCAGCTTCAAGCGGGCCGATCATCACGCCCATGGTATAGGCGTACATGGATGCCAGCGCTGACCCGGCAAACCCCGCCAGAACGACGGGCCAGCCACCAACCCACTCATCCCGAGCCCTGATCGGAGGGCCGTAGTCGCCGTCCGCCGCCAACGCCTGTGCCTGCATTCACCTGTCTCCCAAGCCGCTCTTCGCGGCGCTTGGCTGGCATTACAAGCGCGCACTTCATGCAAGCGCGGCTAACCAGTCTGTCGCGCCGGGATAAACGGCCATGACAACAAATTGTCAAACGGCTAGAGATCGACAATATGCAGGCCGGGGATCCGGATATGCGCAAGCAGGTTGCTCCCTCCAGCGCACGCCACTTGCGGAGGCCCAAGGCACGTCGTTCAGCGCTGGTCGGCAAGCGTGGCGCAAAAAGCACGCCGCTCGGACCATTCATCGACAAGAGCAATCAAGCCATTTGACAACAAATGGTCAATTTCCCATGGGGCGTCGCGAGTGCCTTGAGAACACTTGAGCTGCAATGCCGCTCGCTGTTTTCCGAAGACCGAAACCCTGCGCGTCGCGTGCGGGGCGGGTCTTCGCGCGCGCTGACAACGGGTCAATGGGAGAGATCAAATGCCCTTAGCAGAGATACGCAATTGCAGAACCGTCCGGAGCAGCTGCTCCGCGGCTCTACTCGCTTCGACGATGCTGGCTGCCACGCTGCTGCCTGGGCATGCATTTGCACAAAGCGCTGGCCAGAGCGCGCAGGCCAACGGCGACATCATCGTGACGGCTCGCCGCCGCGAGGAAGCAGTGCAGTCGGTTCCCATTGCGATTACCGCAATCAGTGAGGAAACGCTCCAGGACTTCCGCATTCAGGACGCATCCAGCCTGCAGGCGCTGGAGCCCAGCTTCTCGGTATCGGCATCTTCGGGCCGGCCGAATTCGCCGGTTTACTCGCTGCGCGGCATTCGCCCCACCGAGTCAATCTATGGCCAGGATCCCACCGTGGCGATCTATCTGGCCGATGTCGTTCAGTCGCCTGCGCAGGGTTCCAACCTCGGCTTCTATGATCTGCAGAACATCCAGGTGCTGAAGGGTCCGCAGGGAACGCTGTTCGGACGCAACACGATTGGCGGCGCGATCCTGCTGACGCCGCGCAAGCCGGGAGACGAGTTCGGCGGCAACGTGATGGTGGGCGCCGGCACCTACGGTCTGTTCGAGACCGAAGCGGGCATCGACATCCCCGTTGCCGACACGTTCAAGGTGCGCATCGCAGGCCGCACGATCGACGGTGGCCACTACCAGACCTACGTAAATTCCGGTGACCTTACCGGCAGGAAGATCGGCGGGGAGAAGACCCGCTCGCTCCGCACGACGATTGTGGGCGAATTCACGCCCGACATCACCAACACCATGATTATCGCATACGACAACCGCAAGACACGCGGGCGCGGCAGCACGCTGCAGGCGGTCAATCCCGACCACCCGCAGGCCACCCAGAACCCGGCGTTGTTCTCACAGCTGTTCCCTGCGCTGGAGCGCGCGCAGAACCGCCCAGTGACGGATATCGAGAGCGACCTGAAGCAGTACGACAACGTCGAAGCCTGGAGCGTGACGAACACGACCGAGGCGCGCGTCTCCGATGGCCTGACGATCAAGCTCATCGGCAACTATCGCGAAGTCGACACGGACACGCTGTTCGACCTTGATGCGACCAGCGTAGCGGGCATCCTGACGACGGAGCAGAGTGCCTCGCTGAACCATCACAGCGTAGAGCTGCAGTTCCAGGGCTCGCTCATGGACGACCGGCTCGACTGGTTGCTGGGCGGATTTTACTATCACGAGGATGGCACCGAGGACTCACCCGGCGATTTCTACGGCCGGCGGCTCGTTCAGTCCGGCGAAGTCAACAACAGCAGCTACTCGATCTTCGGACAGGGCTCGTTCAAGATCACGCCTGAGCTTACCGCCACTGCAGGCGTGCGGATGAACTGGGACAAGAAGGAGCTGACACTGCGTCAGACTCTGGGTGACTCGCTATGCCTGCTCACCGTGGACAACGGGCTCGGAAACGGCGGCACGGTGCGGCTGCCGATCTCGAACTGCAGCGTGGCCCTGAAGGACTCGTTCTCGCAGCCGACCGGCACTGTTTCGCTCGACTACAAGATCAATCCGGACGTTCTGGTCTATGTCACCAGCCGCCTCGGCTATCGCTCGGGTGGTTTCAACATCCGCGCCTCGCAGCCGGTCCAGTACCAGCCGTTCCAGCCCGAGACCGCGCTCGACTTCGAAGGCGGCTTGAAATCGGACTGGTGGATCGGTGACGTCAAGATGAGGACGAACGCCTCGGTCTTCTACCAGCTGTACGACGATATCCAGCGCACGGTTGCCATTCCCACGCCGATCGGCAGCCCGGCCTCGGTCGTTACCAACGCGGCCGCAGCCCGTGTGTTCGGTATCGAGCTGCAGCAGACCATCCGGCCGACGGACTTCTTCACCCTCCAGGTGAACTATGTCTACAACAAGCCGACCTACAAGAACTGGATCGATCCGGCCACGAACACGGACCTGTCGGACACTCCGTTCTTCTTCACGCCGCGCCACTCCGGCAACGCCATGGCCCGCTTCGACATCCCGCTCGAGGACGGCTTGGGCGAACTCTACCTGAGCGGAAATGCCGCTTACGTCGATGACCAGTGGATCAACGCGCTGCAGACCAGCGCGATCATCGCGGAGCACCCGGTCTCGGTGCGTCCGCTGCTGAAGCAGGAGGCTTACTGGCTGGTCGACCTGAGCGCTGGCTGGAGGAACATCGGCGACACCGGCGTCGATCTGAACATCTACGTGAAGAACCTGTTCGACCAGGAGTACAAGGTGGGCGGCGTCCAGCTCTACACCGGTGCGACGGGCTTCATCTCGGCAGCATACGGTCCGCCGCGGACGGCCGGTGCGCAGCTGCGCTACAGCTTCTGATCAGTTGTGGATGATCTCCGGGCGGCGTCAATGCCGCCCGGATCAACCGGAAGTCTGCCGGGCGTCACTCAGACGCATATACTGGAACTCCGCGGCCCCGAACAGCGGCCCCGAATAGCGGCCCTGGACTCAGCGACCTTGCGGAGTCAGCGCTTTGATGCAGCCCAGCAGGCGCTCCATTTCACGAAAGAGCACCTCTGCCTCAGCATCGCTGAAGTGCTCCGCAAGACCCTCTGCCAGCGCATCCGCCTTTTTGCGCACTTGCGCGGACAGCGAAATCCCGGCTGGCGTTGCCGCAAAGATCGGAGCGCGCTTGTGGCGGGGATTGTCCACCGCCCGGACCAGATCCATCTCCACCAGCTTGTTCATGGCTCTCTGCACCGATTGGCGTGAATAGCCCAGAATGCGCCCCACCTCGGACACGGTTGGCGCCTCTTCAGCCTCGCAAACGACGGACAGCGAGAGCGCCTCGAGCAGAACCAGTCCGAACCGCGCATGGGGCCCGGCGAACAAGGTGCGTAAACTGCCGTGCAGCCGATAGACCATTCCGATCACGGCCGAACGGGGATCGCGCGCCTGCCTGAGAGGGGCAGCACCTTTCACGCCGTTGGCGGAGTTTGGTTCAACAGCTGAACGGCCCGAACGTCTCGTCATGTGCAAACCACACCTAGTCGCCAGCCTGACCGACCGCAACCAGTTCACCCGGCGTTCAGAGAGAAAGTCTTGCCCGTGATGGCGTGATTGCAGGTACTTCTACGGCTACTCCGAATGCCGGATCGTGGATCAGATCGCATCCCACCGTTCGCCAATCGCGGACTTCCCCTGGATCTCGGCGTCTCGAGAAATCCGCACGCCATCGTCCGCCCAGCAGGAGAGGTAGAGGTCGCGATCCTGACGCATCGCCGCGTCGCTGTAGATGCCGTACAATTCGCGCACGGCCAGCCGATCTTCGCAGGAACCTGAGAAACTCATCGGCCTGCCTTTCGCGCTGCGCACCCTTACCGCAAGATCCGCGAGGGATAATGGATGCGACAGCCCGGTCTTTCAGCCTGTAGCCAGTCCTGGATTGCCGGGTTCGAGCCGAAGCTTCAGCGCGTTCTGGAAGTAGGCCGTAGCGGTGAACTGGCCGACAAGCACCAGCAACTCGAACGTCTGGCGGTCATCGAATGTGCTCGCAAGCTCAGTCCACGTGGCGTCGCTGACCATCGCGCCGGCGTGTAACTCCTCCACGGCCCGAAGAATGGCGCGCTCATGCCGATCCCAGCCGGGCGCTTCCGATCCAGTTCGAATGCGTTCGATTTCGTCCGTTGTGAAGCCCATGCGCCTGGCCTGGTTCACGTGCTCCCCGTACTCATACGGAGCTTGGCAGAGCCAGCCCGTGCGCAGGATCGCCAGCTTACGGTCACGGGGAGGCAGGCAGCTGCCGGGGCCCTGCAACTGCACCGTCACGTCCATGATGCTTCGCCACAGATCGGGAAAGCGGCAAAGCGTGAACATGATCTCCGGAATGGAATTCAGCGGCAGCTGCGGCGGTTGGTCCGAACCGGTGATGCCGCAAAGCAGGTGGTTGGTGTCGGCGATGACCTGCTCTGCCACTGCGCTTCGCTCACGGGGCGCGATGCGTGGAGCAGCACCGAGGATCTCCTCGTGACGGGCTTGGATCTGCGTATCGAGAGCCAGTTGATCGCTGCTCGGCGGCACTTCTCTCATACAGCTCCTTTGGCGTCAGACGCGACTGTGCGGCAGCTCAGCACCCTGAAGGTGCGACCGCAGTTTGTTCTTCACCTTGTTAGCATTGCAAGCGTCGCGTCAAGCCCGTCGGAGCCGATGGCCAGAATTTCGGGCCTTGCCAAAACCGGCGGCAGGAAGCTTCAGCGCTTGCGAACGAATTCTGCCCGCAGGACCAGCCCCTTGATCCCTTCGAACTTGCAATCGATTTCCTGCGCATCGCCCGTCAGGCGGATCGCCTTGATCAGTGTGCCCCGCTTCAGGGTCTGCCCTGCCCCCTTGACGGTCAGGTCCTTGATGAGAGTGACCTGGTCGCCATCAGCCAGGACGTTGCCGACAGCATCGCGCACCTCGACCACAGACGAGGCGGCGCGCTTTTGGGCCTGTTGAGAGGCTGGCATCCACTCGCCACTCTCTTCGTCGAATACGTACTCTTCGTCCTGCATGAACCCTCCAGTCCCGCTTAGCATAGACCGTCCGGGGCTTGGCGCCAGTCTGGAGAGCCTGTTCGTCCCACTCGGACGATAAGGGCCTGGCCAAGCTGTTACCTCAAGCTCGGATCAGCCGGCGAATGCACTCGCCACTTCCGCAAGAAGCATCTGCTCGCAGTCCTCGTAGCGCGGGGAAAAGTGGAAGGGTTCCAGCCTGCGTGCTCCGCATGACCGCCCGATCTCGCCCGCTGCTGTGGTGGTAAGGTGCGCCCTTGCCGCAGCGCGGTCGGCGTCGGCACGGGTGAAACTCGCCTCAATGAACAGGGTGTCGGCGTCACCGCATAGCTCGGCAATGGCAGTTCGATTGCCCGGCGTGTCGGCCACGTCGGTGACATAGCCCACCTTCTGCCCGCGCTCGACGCTGACCAGCGGCCGCAGCTCACCCAGTTCGCGGGTGCCTTCGTTGGGGAGCGCAACTGGCGTGTGATCCGGCAAACCGTCGCGCACTGCTGCCTTGAGCGCCTTGAGCCACGGACCGACCTCCAGCCCTGCCGCCTCGACGCGGTTGCGCCAGACGTTGACGCGGACCGGCTCCTCGATCGCGAAGCCGAGACAGGGACCGTGGTGCGCCAGGATGGCCGTACAGAGCCGCCAATGCGGTGTCTCAAGCACGGCGCCGCTTTGGACTGGAACCAGGCCCTCGGCTTCGGCGGCGAACCGCTGAGAGAAACGAAAGCGCGTGCGCTTGACGGTGTCCGGTGCTTCCACCTCATGCACGACGAACGACAGCTCCGTCGTATATCGGTCGACCAGATCCCAGGTGTACCCGCCCAGCTTCGCGCCCACACAGGCGGCAAGTCCCACCGGACCGACA
The DNA here is from genome assembly GCF_040813635.1 of Novosphingobium rhizovicinum. Classification (NCBI taxonomy): domain Bacteria; kingdom Pseudomonadati; phylum Pseudomonadota; class Alphaproteobacteria; order Sphingomonadales; family Sphingomonadaceae; genus Novosphingobium; species Novosphingobium rhizovicinum. The sequence goes on from NZ_JBFNXR010000052.1 coordinate 263,586, forward strand.
ATGTCGACCTGCGCGTCGCGGCCTACATTCACCCGGAGCAGCGCATCGAACCCGATAAAGTGATCCATGTGCATGTGCGACACGCCCACCGCGCCCACCCGAAGCAGGTCGCGGGCGCTCAGCCTGGCCAGGTCGCCGAGGTCCAGCAACAGCGCTCTACGCTCATGGGCGACCTCCACGAACAGCGCCGGATCACCGAAGCGCCCGTTGACCAACCTCGGTCTTAGCGTTGAGGTCACCAGCTTGTTCGTGCGAGCCACGCCTCCGACAATTCCCTGTTTGGCTTGCCCCCGCCGCTGGTGAACAGACCGTCACCGCTCGGCTGTTCGGGCATGGCCGTGCTCATCGATGCTCTCCTGCATTTTGTAGCAATGATCTGCCGGTCCATCCGTTCCGTACGCCGGCACCAGCACCTTTTCTGCCGATCCGCGGTTTCCCGGACCTACGGGCCCTACTTCTGGGTGTTTTACCGGAGGACGCTGATGAGCAGAAAGAGCGAGCGGAGCGCTTGGAGTAGCGGAGGCTACATCGGGTTGGGCATAGCCCTTGGCGCCGGTTTTGGCGTTCCTTTCGACAGCATTCCGATCGGCGCTGTCGTGGGTCTGCTTGGGGGTGTCATCGTGACTGGCCTCGCCCGGGCCAAGTCAGACTAGCAGAAGGTCTTACGCCGGCCAGTCACAAGTCAGCCCGTTGCGCACCGGCTCGGGCGTCCAGTTTGGGTTTACGCGTAAGCTTCATCAGCAATTGATGACAAATCGCGCTATGGTGGCCCTGAAGCGGTCTTCCTCGAACGGCTTGTCCATCAGGCCGTCATAGTCGTACCCGTGCAGTGCCTCTGCATTCCCGGTGATGAAGATGGTAGGCACCCTGCCCAGCCGGCGCCGGATGCTTGTCACCGCGTCCGGGCCGTTGCCGGTAAGCAGCTTCACGTCCGAGACGATGATATCGGGCTTGCGATCCATCGCGGCACTTACGGCTTCCAATTCGGTTTGAGCGTAGGAAATGCTCTTGGCGCCGGCCTGCTCCACCAGGTCGCCGATGTGAAATGCGATCACCGCCTCGTCTTCGATGATAAGTGCATGACACATTTGCGGCTCCTCTCGAAGGGGGTGAATACACGGAGAGAGCAAAGCGATCCCCTTCAGGGACAGACGGATAATTTTAGACGCCGGGCTGAGCCACCCATCAGCCAAATAGCCATTCACCGGTGATTCGGGCGCTTGGCGCTCGTCGTGACAATTCAACTCATCTGAGTGGAGAAGATCGCCCGTCAGCCATCCTTGCGAGCGAAGCTCACAGCTGCCGCACAGCCAGTTCAAAGCAAAAGACTCCTCATCGCGAGGTGTTTCATTGCTCTTTGGCCTAAAATGCCTTACATCATAAAACGCTGACGTCGCACGCGACGGACTTTCAGGGGGCCCTGCCCCCGCTTTGTCCCAAACTAGCCTCACCGAAGCATAAACGCGCCACTACTCGGCGCATACCCGTTCTACATGGGACAAGGATACCTCATCATGACCACCGGCACCGTAAAATTCTTCAATGCAGACAAGGGCTATGGTTTCATCGCGCCTGAAAACGGTGGTGACGATGCCTTCGTGCACATCACCGCAGTTCAGCAGGCCGGCATGAGCACGCTCGATAAGGATCAGCGCGTCTCCTACGATCTGGAGACCGATCGCCGCGGCAAGACCTCGGCTGTGAACCTGCAGGCCGCTTAAGGCTCGCTTCCTGCTGCGGTGGCACCAGCCGGCCGCAGCAGGCTCCAAGCTGGAGCGTCTCCACTTTGAGCGGAAACGCTCCAGATCTTCGGATGCCGCATTTTCCCAACTTTTGACCGTCCGCGGTCAAATAGAAAATGCTCAAAGGTCGCTGAAAAAAATCAAGGAATTGCACCATGTCTGATCCCACTTCGCGCCCCTTCCTCATCAACAAGGATGCCGCAGGGAACTATCGCCTCACAGTCAGAACGACACGGTACAATTCTCGGGGCTATCCGTTGGTCTCTTCTGCTTTGCAGGAAGAAACCTTCAAGACAGCCAATGCAGCCCGCGCCTACGCACGGGAACACTTCCGCGCTCAGCCGGGTGAATATACCACCAAGTAAGCCCTCGGTCGCACAGGCAATTGGTCGGTACCGGACGGCAATCCTCACGCAAGGAACGCCGGTCGGCCGAACCGCCAGACGACCCGGCAGGGCATTGTCGTTCACGCCAGTGCGACGACAACACACGAAAAGGACAGCACTATATCCATGCCTGCATACAAAGCACCCAGCTTCGAAGAGCGCCGTGAGGCTGCCGCCAAGGCCAAGGCTTCGGCACTTGCCAAGTTGCGCGCCAAGCCGCCCGTCGATGAAGCGGTGCTTGCCGCCCGGACAGCCGCTCGGCTGAAGCGGGAAGCGGCTGAAGCGGAAAAGCGAGCGGCTGCACGACAGACCAAGGAAGACGCAGCAGCTGCAAAGCGCCAGGAGGCACTTGATGCCGCAGCGGCCGCTGCCGCGATCCCTCCCGCGCCAACCGAAGCCGAGCGCAAGGCTGCGCGCGATGCCCGGTATGCGGCTCGGAAAAAGCGCAAGTCCCGGTAACAGCGCCTGGTGCGGGTCGCACAACACCACGCTTCTTCTCAATACAGCGATACAGCCCCGGAACACCGGACGCGTTGAGCAGCTCGATTCAGGATACAGAGATTTATGAGCGAGTTGCGCGAACCATCGTTCTGCGTTGAACCAGCAGCGCCCGTCTTCGCCCTTGCAGAGCCCGGCAGCAAGCCTGCAGGGCATGCACCGCAACATGCAGCCCAAGCGACATCGTCGGACGAGCAAAGGACGCGCGGGATCCTGGTCGATACCGCCGATATTCCCGGTGGCGGTCAGCTTCAGCTGGTCCGCTACGACGATCAGTTTGAGATCATGGTGGGCGAAGACCAGCTGATGAGCAGCTGGGACAGCCGCTCGGAAGAAGCGCTTGCATCGATGGTTTGCCAGCGCCTTGGCAACAGCGCGGAACGCGTGCTGATTGGCGGACTGGGCATGGGCTTCACGCTCGCTTCCGCCCTGGCAGGTCTGCCCGCCAGTGCCGAAATCGTGGTCGCGGAACTGGTGCCCAAGATCGTTGACTGGGCCGCTGGTCCTCTGGCCCCGATCTTCGGCAAATCGCTCTCCGATGCGCGGCTCTCGTTGAAGATCAAGGACGTGCACGATGTGCTCGTCGAAGAGCCGGCAGGCTACAACGCGATCCTGCTGGACGTCGACAATGGACCGGACGGCTTGGTTCACCTCGCCAATGAGCGGCTCTACTGCAACTGGGGCCTGCGCACGGCTTACGCAGCCCTGCGCCCGGGCGGAATACTGGCGGTATGGTCGGCCTATCCCGACACCAGCTTCTTCACACGGCTGACGGACGCCGGCTTTACGGTGGAAGAGCACACGTTGCCGTCGCAGATGTCGCCAGAAGATGCTCCGCACGTCATCTGGCTCGCCGCCAAACCCGCATAGCACGCCGGCTGCGTCCGGAGTGCCTACTGCAGCGCCGACGGCTGCCGTGTGGACGAACGCCAAAGGAGGCTTTTGGTGCGCTTTTCGCCACAGCGTTCAGCGTGAAGCCAAAAAGTAGACGCTTCATGTCCTGGCCTGAACAACGCTTATGAGTTGCAGGCGACCTTGTTGAGCAAGTAGCGGGCGAACGGCCTTTCAGCGCTCGCTCCGTCCGTCATCACAATCTGCCATTCAAGGCGATCACCCGTCCGGCGCCACCGATTGACGAAGTCAGCTTCCGGATAGTCATAGGTGATGTCAAAGCCGCTATTGAAGCTTTCGCCGCGCCCAGATGCGGTGAAGGCACCTCCGAAGCTGTCTGCCCAGAAGCCAGTTACAGAATCCACAGCGGAATCGGGCTGCTTGCTGGCACCACCAAAGACCAGGTGCGCCGCATACTTGTCGCTGGGATCAGCGATTGCGTTACTTTCGGCATCCAGCGACAGCATCGCGTCGTGAAGGATCAATTTCGCTACGGCCGCCATTGTCACAGGCTTGCCCATGACTTCGCCGCGCCCTTCCCAACACCCGGCAATCGCCCCAACCCCGGTCGGAACCGGCGCTGTTCCCGGCTCTGCTGCGTTTGCCTGGAACGCAAGCGCGAACGAAGCCGCGGTGACATAGAGCCTCTTCTTGAACACCGATCCCCCCTGCATCCCTAGCCGCCCTTTAGAACGCGCTATGAGCAAGGCAAGGTTTGCCCTTCCACTCGCCGCTCACCTTGTAAGTGTCCGCGCGCTCTAGCGCCGTTGTCCCACTTCCGCGGCTGCGATCGTCGTCAGGTTCACGATGCCCCTTGCGGTTGTGAGCGGCGTCAGGACGTGGATCGGCTGTGACAGCCCGACGAGCATGGGCCCCACGATGGGCGATTGCGACGAGGCAGACAGAGCCGTCAACGAGATGTTGGCTGCATCGAGGTTGGGCATCACCAGCACGTTGGCGGGGCCTTCGAAGCGGCTGTCGGGCACCAGGCGCTCGCGGATGGGCTGTGACAGCGCGGCGTCGGCGTGCATCTCCCCATCCACCAGCAGATCCGGTGCGGCCTTGCGCACGATCTCCAACGCCTTGCGCATCTTGCGTGCGCTGGGGCTGTGCGAAGTGCCGAAGCTCGAATGGGACAACAAGGCCAGGCGCGGCTCCAGCCCGAAGTTGCGGACCGCACCGGCAGCGAGCACCGTCATTTCGGCGACCTGCTCGGAACTCGGCTCGGGTACCATGTGGGTGTCGGTAATGAACAGGGCTCCCGCTTCCAGGATGAGCCCCGAAAGCGCGTAGACCCGGCTGGCCTCCGGCACACGGTCGATGATGCGCAGGACGTATTCGATCTGGCTCCAGTATTCGGAATTACCTCCAACCAGCGCGGCATCGACATGGCCGGTCTTCAGCAGCATGGCCGCCGTGACAGTCGGACGGCGGTAGACATGACGCGTGATCTCGGCGGCCGGAACGCCCTTGCGTGCGGCAACGCTTCGGTAAGCCTCGATAAGAGGGCGGATGACATCGTGATCCGTCTCGGGATCGATGACCTCCACGTCGCGGTCCAGTTCGAACCGAAGCCCCAGCGCCGGGAGACGACGCTCCAGGATCCTGCGCCGCGCAACAATGACGGGCCGCGCGATGCCGTCGTCGAGCGCAACCTGAATGGCGCGCAGGACGCGATCGTCCTCCCCCTCGCCGTAGGCGATGCGCGTGCGTGAGTGTCGCGCCGCTTCGAAGACGGGCATCATCAACTGCGCAGAGCGGGTGTTCTTCTGGCTCAGCGAACGCCGATAGGCTTCGATATCGAGCGTGCGCCGCGCGACGCCCGTGTCCATGGCCGCCTTTGCCACAGCGGGCGCGATCTCCACGATCAGGCGCGGATCGAACGGAGTGGGGATGATGTACTCCGGCCCGAACTGCAGCTTCTGTCCGCCGTAGGCCTGCGTCACCGCTTCGGGTGCCGGCTGTCGCGCGAGGGAGGCGATCGCCTCCGCCGCGGCGACCTTCATCGCCTCGTTGATGGTGGTCGCACCCGCATCGAGCGCGCCGCGGAAGATGTAGGGGAAGCAGAGGACGTTGTTGACCTGGTTCGGATAATCGGAGCGCCCGGTCGCAACGATGGCATCGGGGCGTGCGGCCTGGGCAATATCGGGCCTGATCTCCGGCTCGGGGTTCGCCAGAGCAAAGATCAACGGCCGCTCAGGCAGCAGCGGCAGCCATTCCGGCTTCAGCACACCCGGCGCGGAAAGGCCCAGGAACACGTCGGCATCCGGCAGCACTTCGGGCAGCGTGCGAGCGTCCGTATGCCGGGCATAGCGTGCCATGTTCGGCCCCATCCCTGCGCGCCCGGAATGGACGACACCATCCTTGTCGGTCAGCGTCACATTCTCGGCCGCAAGCCCCATCGACACGAGAAGGTCGACACAGGCGAGCGCGGCGGCCCCGGCACCGGACGTGACCAGACGCGCTTCCGCCAGCGTCTTGCCCTGCAGGACCAGCGCGTTGCGGACAGCAGCAGCGACGACAATGGCGGTGCCGTGCTGGTCATCATGGAACACCGGAATGTTCATCCGCTCTCGCAGCGCGGCCTCGATGGCGAAACACTCAGGCGCGCGGATGTCTTCCAGATTGATGCCGCCGAACGTGGGCTCCAGCAGGGCGACCGCTTCGATGAACTTTTCAGGATCGGTCGTGTCGATCTCGATGTCGAAAACATCGATGTCCGCGAACTTCTTGAAGAGGACGGCCTTGCCCTCCATCACCGGCTTCGACGCCAGGGCGCCGATCGCACCGAGGCCCAGCACTGCCGTCCCGTTGGTGATCACGGCTACAAGATTGCCGCGCGCGGTGTACTCTTCAGCTTTCGACGGGTCGGCTGCGATCTCTTCGCACGGCGCGGCTACACCGGGGGAATAGGCCAGTGCCAAATCGCTCTGGTTGACCATGCGCTTGGTCGGCTCGATCCGCAATTTGCCGGAGCGAGGGTGACGGTGGTATTCGAGCGCGGCACGGCGCAGCGTATCGTCCATTGCAAGCCTTGGTCATGATTTCGAAGAAGCGCGGGAAATCATGAAGGGACGCTGCCGCGCTCCATGTCAAGCGGACAGGCGCCCGATTCCGTCATTGCAGGTCCGTCGATCGAGACAGGCAGGCAGGTAAAGCCCCCCGCGGGAGGCCGGCTCACTGCAATCGCACGTGCAGCGCCGACACACCGCGCTGCTCCAACCCGCCCGTCACGAAGGGCTCTTCGAAATCCTTGTCGAGCCGCAGGTTCGGGAACTCGTCAAACAGGCGGTTGATGGTGACCCCCATCTCCACGTGGGCGACGAACCTGCCAAGGCACATGTGCGCGCCGATCCCGGTGCCCAGATGCTGCTGGAATGGCCGGTGGAGATCGAAGACCTCCGGATTATCCCAGCGCGCCGGGTCGCGATTGGCGGCGCCCAGACAGATGTCGAGGATTGAACCTTTGGGGATGAACACGCCGTGGAACTCTGTGTCGGCAGCGGCCAAGCGAGTGAAAAGCGGGTTCGTGGGGTTCCACCGCAGGGATTCCTCGATAGCGGCATCGATCAACTTACGGTCCTCACGCGCCGCGTGGTACTGGTCCGGGTTCGTGAGCAGAGCCAACAGAACGATGCCGAGCTGGCGCCATGTGGTACCGCCGCCGGCCAGCAGGATCAGCCGGGCAAAGACAACCACCTCCTGATCGGTCAGGTGGCGCCGCTCTTCCCCCGGCGGGTCGATCTCAGCTGCGAGCAACCAGGATATGATGTCGGTGCCCGGCTCCTGATGGCGCAGTTCGATCTGCTCCATCAGCATGCGCTGGACGGTGGCGTGCGCTTTCATCTGCGTCTCGATGCCGCCCTTGTTGGCGGAGGTCTGAAGCAGCGCGTTGCGGAACACGAGTGCGTCCTCGCCTCTCAGGCCGACCGCGCGGGTAATCGTGTGCACCGGCACGCGTGCGCAAAGCTGCAGGTTGAGCTCGGCCCTGTCCTGCCCGTGAAGCGCGCGCACGAGATCATCCACAAGTGCATCGATGAAGTTCTCGCGCCACCACTTCTGCGCCTTGGGCTTGATGAAGAGTGACTGCACTGCGCGCCGGAATGCGTGATGCTCGGGGTTGTCCATCTCCAGGATGCCGTAGGGCTTCGGGCCGTCGCCGCTCGGCCGATCGAGACTGTAAAGGTTATTCGAATAGTTCACGTTGTCACGAAACGCCTGGTCGCATGCCTCGAATGTGAAGCAGGTGAACCCTTGCCGTTCAAGCGCCCCCTTCTGGCGATGAAACGCGGGGAGGCCGAGGATCTGACGCAAGAAGCCCTCCTGCACCGCGCCCTGCTCGCGGGCGGCGTTCATCAGCGGGTAGGGATCGACATCGATGTAGTTGCCGACTTCTTCGGCCTCACGACGCACATCGTAGAGTTCGTCATAGAGTTCATCGTCGCCGGTGAGAACCTCACCCGCGCTGGCGCTTGTGGTCATGCCGTGCTCCTCTCTATGCACGTCGGTTTTACGGGCGTGCTGCTGGAGCATTTACCGGAGTGGCAGCGCTATGTCAAAATACTGAACTCCCGTTCGCATATGCGAATAGGGCAGTGCAGCGGTATGGAGGCTCGCCTAGCGAAAGCGTGTAGGAAGACGCGCTGAAACAAAGCGATTTCGCCATTTGCGATCTGAACGATATCCGCTAGAGTTGAGCATAAAATGGTTCAGCGGGGTTCAGCATGGCCGAATCGAATGCAATACTTTCCCAGATTGGCGATCTCGCGCAAGCTGGGGAGAAGATGATCGAGCGGCTGCGCCGCAAAGCCTTCCTCCCTGAAAGCCGCAAGGGCCTGAACGTCCGCTTTGGCATCGCGGAAGCCGCTCAGTTGCTCGGCTGCTCGACCAATCGCATCCGCATGGCAGAGGACGATGGCCGCCTCCCCCCTCCTCCGGCAGGAGAAAACGGGCGGCGGATCGGCTATTCCATAGAGGAACTGCTCCACATGCGCGAGGTGCTCGGCGCCTCCCCTGCCCGTGCGCCGCTGGACGTGCCGGCGATCATCGCAGTCCAGAACTTCAAGGGCGGCGTCGGCAAATCCACGGTGACCACGCACCTGGCCCACTACTTCGGTGTGCAAGGCTACCGTGTCCTTGTGGTCGACTGTGACAGTCAGGCGACGACCACCACCCTGTTCGGCTTCAATCCGCACTTCAACATCACGCGCGAAGAAACCCTGTATCCCTATCTCTCGATAGACCCGACACAGGCGGACCTGCTCTACGCGGTCAAGCGCACGCCGTGGCCGAACGTCGACCTGATCCCCTCCAACCTTGAGCTGTTCGATGTCGAATATGAACTCGCCGCAGCGGGTTCGGACGGGCAATCGGTACTGGCGGCTCGTTTTCGCAAGCTGAAACAAGGGCTTATGGATCTTGCCCGCGACTACGACGTGGTGATCCTCGATCCGCCCCCTGCCCTCGGCACCATCAGTCTTGCCGTGATGCAGGCGGCGAATGCGCTGCTTGTCCCGCTTGCCGCCACGACGCCGGACTTCTGCTCCACCGTGCAGTTCCTCTCGATGATGGACCAGGTGCTGGACCAGCTCACCGGCGCGGGGATCGACGTCGACTATTCGTTCGTCCGCCTCATCTGCTCCAAGTTCGACGGCAACGATCCCAGCCACGAGATGGTGCGCACGATCATGGAGCAGACCTTCGGCCCTGCCCTGCTCCCGGTGCCGATCCTCGACAGTGCCGAGATCAGCCACGCCGCGATGCGGATGATGACGGTGTACGAACTGGAAAAGCCCATCGGCACGCCGCGCACGCACAAGCGTTGCCGCGCCAACCTCGACGAGGCGCTTGGTCAGCTCGAGCAACTGGTGCGGACCGGATGGGGACGCAGCCAGAAGGTGGATGAGGAACTGCTGGTCAATGGCTGACCACCCCTCAGGACACGGCACAGCCCGCAAGCTGCGGGCATTTGTGCTTTCCTACACACCATTGTTCACGTTATGTTCCGCCCGTCTGACTGTCTGAGGTACGTGCCATGGCTCGCAAGCAATCCGATTACCTCGCCGCTCTGCTCTCCGACGATGAGGGATCGTTAGCCGCTGAGGCTGACAAGCCGGAGACTGCCCCGCCTCCCCTTCCGCGCGCGGAACGCACGCGGGGAACCACTCTGCTGGGCCGAGAGAGCGCACTGGCCCGCGTGGCCAGCGGCGAAGTTCGCCAGGTTACGCAGCTTCTGCTCGACCCCGCGCGGGTCCGCGTGTGGCCCGGCAATGCTCGCAGCTATGCCCACTTGTCCGAGGAATCCTGCCGCGAACTGATCGACTCGATCGTCGCAGAGGGCGGACAGAAAGTGCCTGCGGTGGTGCGGCGGATCGAAGGCGATCCCGACCATGATTATGAGGTGATCGCCGGCACGCGGCGCCACTGGTCGATCTCATGGTTGCGCCGCCACTCGTACCCCGACATGCAGTTTGTCGCGCAGGTCGCTCAGCTGGATGACGAGGCGGCATTCCGGCTCGCAGATCTTGAGAACCGGGCCCGCCAGGATGTCTCCGACCTGGAGCGCGCGCGCAACTATGCCGAGGCGCTCAAGGCGCATTACGGCAGTCACCTCACCCGGATGGCGGAGCGATTGAAGCTGTCGAAGGGATGGCTTTCGAAGATGCTCAAGGTCGCCGCTCTACCCGATGCGGTGGTGGCCGCCTTCGCATCGCCTGCCGATGTGCAGCTGAAGCCGGCGTATGCGCTGGCGCAGGCTCTGGACAATAGCGACAAGGCTCCCGCGATCCGCAAGGAAGCTCAGCGGCTGTCCAGGGAGCAAACGGCCAGGCGCGCAGAGGGGCGCCCTGCCCTGCCCGCAGCTGACGTGCTGAAGTCGCTGCTCGCCGCTCCGGAAACCGATCGCTCCCAGCCCAAGAACGCGACTGTCGTTCTGGCGCGCACGGGGCGGCCGGTCATCACCCTTCAGTCCAGCAATCGCCAAGGACTGACGGTGCGCCTTCATTCCGGTTCCGGCGCCAATCATGAAGACGTAGCGAACTGCCTGCGCGATCTCCTCGCGCAACTCGAAGAGGAAGGCCGAGGGTTGAAGCCGTGATAGGCAGACAGCCCCCTGCCCTCACTACTGTTTCCCCGGGGAAACAGTCCTGAAGGGAAACGAAGTGAGCCGCCCACGCGAAGCTACCAGCAGCGAGCAGTTCGATCTGTTCCTGCCCTATGTCGCCAACATGCCGATGCGCGACCAGCGCGAGATGATGGAGCGGCCCTTCTTCAGCCTCGCGAAGTCCAAACGGATCAAGCCGATCGATTACACCAGCCCCGACGGCAAGGTGCATGTCCACGTATCGGCAAATCCTGATTATGGAATGGCGACGATCTGGGATGCCGACATCCTGATCTACTGCGCCAGTGTGCTGGCGGATATGGCCCGCCGCGGCGCCAACGATATCCCGCGCAAGCTGCACCTGATGCCCTACGACCTGCTGCGCGCGATCGGCCGCCCCACCACTGGGCGCGCCTATGAACTGCTGGGTCAGGCTCTGGACCGCCTTGTCTCCACCACGATCAAGACGAACCTGCGTGCGGAGAACCGCCGCGAAGCGACGTTCTCCTGGCTCGACGGGTGGACGCAGCTCGTGGACCAGAAAACTGAGCGGTCGCGCGGCATGACCATCGAGCTTTCGAACTGGTTCTGGGAAGGCGTGATGATGAAGGGCGGCGTGCTCTCCATCGACCGCGCTTACTTCGACATCACCGGAGGTCGCGAACGCTGGCTATACCGCGTGGCGCGCAAGCATGCAGGCGGGGCAGGGGAAGGGGGCTTTGCCATCACTATGCCCGTCCTGTTCGAGAAGTCAGGCGCGGAAGGCCAATATCGCCGCTTCAAGTTCGAGATGCTCAAGCTGGCGGAGAAGGATGATCTGCCTGGCTATGCGCTGAGCGTGGAAACGGCCAAGGACGGTGAGCCGATGATCCGTATGCGCCGGGTCGATGGCAAGGGCGGCGCAGAGATCGGTCTTGCTGCCAATCCAGCGCTGGAAGGGGAGGGCGGGGCAAGCCAACTTTCCGGCACGCCAGAAGCCTCAAGCCACACGAATGAAGCGGTGGAGACCGCTCGGCCCCGAGCTGCGGGACCATTCCGCAAAGCCAGTGCGCGTTCTCAACGGCCCGACGGAAAGGCCAGAGGGGCACAAACAGCGCGATCAGGAGACGAGAGTGTTTCCCCGGGGAAACAGGACGACATCATCGACGTGCGCATGCTTATCCGGTCCACGGTTGCCGGGCTTTCCGATGCCGCGACCCGCGGCTTCATGACCGACGAAACAATCGACCTGCTGCGCCGCGAGTGTCCGGGGTGGGATCTCCATACCCTTCACGCCGAGTTCGAGCGCTGGGTATCGGCCAGCCCTGAGCGTACACCCGCAGACTGGCAGCGCGCGTTCGTCGGATGGGTGCGGCGCCACCACGCAAAGCACCGGAACCAGCTGCGCGGCTAGACCTCAGCTTGGCCGCGCAGCCCGAGCAGCCATTCGCGAGGTCAGCGCGAAGGCCTGCGAAGGATCACTCGTACCGCTCTATGGTAACGCCGACCCTGTCCCCGAGGTTCCATTTCCCCACTCTTTTCCCTAGCCATCTGCGCTCCGCAGTCCGATCGCAAACGAGAGGGGGCCACCCGTTCCCGAAGTGTCGCGTCTGGGAGAACTCTTCATGCAGTGCCGTCCGACAGCCCGTCATTGCCGCAGTTTGCGCCCTCAGATTGAACGTACTTCGGCGGGATGCTGGCGAAAGTAATTCAATCGACGCTGGAGGGGACAGACCATCGACACACCGGGAACGTCTTGAGCCTCGCAATCGACCTTTCAGGAACACCCCGACGACACTCCGGGAACGCAGAACTCGATCTATCAGGAACGGTGCCACGACCTTTCAGGAACAGCCACAATCCTCCGACTCGCGCCAAAGCGGGCCTCCACAAGGCTCAGAGTGCAGCCTAACCTTTTCTAACCTACTTCTAACGCCCTCTAACCTTCAGGAAGCTCATGAAGGGGTTAGATAATGGGACGATGCACCTCAGGCACAGCCCTTTGCCTGCGCGCAACTGGCAGTGCTGCGCGATCCGAAGGCGAGGCTGCGCGTCCTCATCTGCCGAGAGATGCCGCTATCGCCATGACCGACGGCAAACGCGAATGGCGCGAATACCGGCATGAGCACACGCTGCGGAGAACGACCGAGCGCTACAATGTGAGAACGAACAGAGAACATAAGTTGTGCTCTCCGCTATCTCTGCGCGCAAATCGGTTTTAAGCCTCACAGGGCGCGTTGGAGCCCTCTCGCGGGGTTCGGGGTGCCTCGCCCCTCCAGAGCTCTTCTGAGGCCCCTCCAGGCGGCCTGGCGGGCAGCATCAGCCAAGTCCCCGATCCCGGCTGATGCCTGGCAGTGCCAAGCACCTCGCGTCCCTCTCACCCGCCGGCGCGATTGTTCACCGAGGGCCAAGGCGGGCCCGTGCGTACTCCCGAAAGCGGACCAGCCGCGAGGGTCAGTGGGAAATCAGGACAGGGAGAGCAGGCGCATCGAGGATCGAGCGCGTCACACCGCCTAGAACGAACTCGCGTGCTCGTGAGTGACCGAAGGCGCCCATAACCAGCAGATCCAGTCCTTCGCCTGTGCAATAGCTTTGGAGAGCGGCCGCCGCATCCATTCCGTCTGCAGGTACGTTGACGGACTGCGCGGTGATCCCGTGCCATTCCAGATTGCGGATGACGTCGGCAACAGGTGCGGTCTTCGACAGGTCCTTGTCACCCGTGATCTGGACGATCTTCACGACCGATGCGCGGTGCAGCAAGGACATGGCATCTGAGAGCGCGCGCGCCGCGACGCTGCTGCCGTCCCAAGCAACGGCAACCCGGTCCAGGCGTTGAGCGGAGGCATGCGGCAGGAGGAGAACGGGATGCCCGCTCTCAAATACCAGCCCCTCCGCGACGGAGCGCGTCTCCGCATGCCCGTAGACGGGAACCACCGTCAGATCGTGAGTCCGCGCGCGGATGGCGAGTTGCCATGGCGTCACCATCCCGGGGCATTCCACGACGGTGCATTGGCCAAGACGGTCTTGCGGAAGGATCGCCTTGAATGCTGCGACCAAGATCTGTGCGTTTTCCTCGCTCCTGCTGTTTTCCGCAGCGATCGTGCCATCGACGTTCAGGAGCGTGTTGGCCAGCCAGCTGGATACCGGAGGGATGTGCACCTGACAGACGCCGAGGGAAGCCTTCGCATCCAGCAGGTTCGCCAGCGCTGCCATGGCTTCCATGGCCCATTCCGGCGTCGGTTCGGGATGGCTGTTGGCCTGCAGTAGGATGTCGCGCACCGTAGTCTCCTTCAGTCACCGCCTGCGCGGCTTGCCGTCCTGCATAGCGCCTATCCGTGGAAAACAAACAAAGGTTATGTCCTTCGTCCGGAGCGGATTATGGCTTGAGGGCAGGGCGGGTGGCTTCGAGCGGGTAGGCGGCCACTGTCATGGCTGCGCACCAGAGGGCTGCAGTCCAGAAACCCAGGGGCAGGTCGTGCACTGCCGTGAATGCGCCTGCTCCTGCGCCTGCGACGAGGCTGGCCCACAGGAGCAGGTAGGGCAACCAGTCGGACGGGCCTTGCCCCCGTATAGCGCCCGCCATTCGTTGACCGGCGCGCACCAGCGTACCGGTCATGTAGGTCAGGCCGATACTCACCTCTCCCTCTCGCAAAAAGACGTTGTTCAACGCTCCCATTCCAAACGCGAGCAGCATGGCGGCTACGCTGATCTGGCCGGAGGTGACGAGCGCGGCAGCCGTGCAAAGGGCGAGGGTGGAGATCAGCAGCACGAGGGACTTGCGTCGGGCCGGACGCAAGGGAGCTATCAACGCGCCTGCGACGACGCCCGCCACGAATGAGGCGATAAGGGCGGTTGCCAGCAGAGCGAGATGGCTACCGTCCACCGATGCGACTGCGAGCCGCGTCGAGTTCCCGCTCATGAACGAGACGAACAGGCCGCCGGTGCCAACGAACGCGACTGCGTCGACAAAGCCGGCAAGCGCCGCCAGCGCCATGGCGAAGATCCGAAAGCGTCGTTCGTATCCGGTCATCTGATCACCGCGTCGCGATTGGGTGAGAGAAGCGGTATTTCACTATAATGCCCGTGAGACCATCGCGCGCTCAGCCGAAGGGCTTCTTCTCGTACACCGTGACAATCGCACTCCCGTCCCAGACATAGCACAAATGTCGCTCCTGACGGCAATTCGCCAGCAGGCGAGGGCGGAACACGGCGGCACATTCACCCCCTGCGTGGCGCACGCTTTGGTACACGATGCCGTTGGAACCGTCCTCTCGCAAGCGGCTGGCGAGCGCCTGACCGGCCGCATAGCTGTCCGCTGCGTAAAGGGCAGGGCGGTTCTCGCGCAGGTCGCGGATATCGTGCAGTTCTGCATCGAGATCGACGGCGTAGACACGCATGTCGAGCTCCTGCGCAGGTTCACGGGTGCGGCTCAGGAACACGGTCCGGTGGTGCCGCGTCTCCGCAACTGCAGTCTCGATCGTCTTGCCAGCATAGAACACACCGAAGCTGCCGTCCGAAAAGCGGCTGCCATCGGGGTTGAGGTGCGTGAAGGCGGCCATAATCGCCGAGGTGCCCGGCCCTGAAACGCGGTCTTCCGGCGCCACCAAGGCGAGTTCGCCCACTTCGTCGCGCAGCCGGTCATTGGTCATCGCCTCGATGGCGTAGACAGCTTCGAGATCGGCAGGGTCGGCAACCTCTTCAAACAGCGAGATGGGCGGAAACCGGCTCGCCACGATGCGGTAGCAAGGTCGCCAGTGCACGTGCACCTGTGGGATATCGTCCATCAGCCGCGCTGGGCGTCGATGTACTGGCGTACCACGAAAAGATCGGCCACATTGCCCGAGGTCATGCGCTCAATCGCGGGACGGCCCGCGAACAGCGGCGCTTCATTGGGTTTGCGCACCCATTCATCGGCGGTTCGGGGCAGGAGCATTTTCAGCCCCTTGTAGATCCCCATCACATAGGAGATCCGCTCCAGCGCGTCCTTCGGGATGGCGGTGACGGCGCCGCGCTTCCAGGCCTGGAAGGTCGAGCGGTTGTCGAGCCCGAGCAGTTTCATCTGCTCAGCCTCCTTGAGGCCCCAGGCTTCGGCGATGCGGAAGAAGGTGCGCAGCGCCGGACCGGTCAGATCCTTGCGGCTTGGCGCTTTGGCACGAGCGGGTTCACCGTTCGCGGGTGAGGCGACTGTAGCCATATGACCTCCTTTCTCGATTCATAATGTACAGGATCTGTACGAAATTCAAGAGAACGTTCGAATAATGTACATTACGCGGTGAAACGAGCGTGCTGCCTCAACGTCCTTGCCGTGCTGATCGTCAGTATGTTAGCGAGCAGCGGAAGACGGCGGAGGAGCTAAGCAGTGGATTTGGGATCAAAGTCCGGCCTTGCCCTTCGCTCGACCGTGACTGGCGATGCCTTGCGGCTTTCGCTGGAGCGGGTGGCGGTGGTGCCTCCGGGGCTTGGCGAAGTGCTGGTCCGAATGGACGCTGCCCCCATCCATCCTGCCGATGTGATGGTGCTGTTCGCAGGCGCGGAGCTTGGCGCCGCGCGCACGGATAGCCCTGAAGCTCTTGTCGCGCCGCTCCCGGAGCATGCCCGCAGCGGGGCAGCAGGGCGCATGGACAGGCCGCTGAAGGTGGGCCTCGAAGGCGCGGGCGTGGTGCTTGCTGCGGGGCAGGACGCAGAAGCCCTGATCGGCAAAAGCGTGGCCGTTCTGGTGCCGGGGCTCGGTGCTTATGCACAATACTGCACCGTTCCCGCGGCAAGCTGTATCGAACTGCCCGCAGGGTTGGGGCCGCGCGCGGGTGCGGCAGCGTTCACCAATCCGCTGACCGCGCTGGCTATGGTCGAAACACTGCACCAGACCGGCGAGCGGGCGATGGTGCACACCGCTGCTGCGTCCAGTCTTGGGCAGATGCTGGTGCGGATCTGTGCCGAGGACGGGATTGGCCTGATCAACATCGTTCGGCGGCCAGAGCAGGTCGATCTGCTCCGTGCGCTGGGTGCGGACCATGTCTGCGATTCGAGCGCGTCTGACTTTAGGGCGCAACTTGCACGGGCTCTCGCAGAAACGGGCGCACGGGTCGCGTTCGACGCGATTGGCGGGGGCGACATGGCCAGCACCTTGCTGGAGGCCATGGAGGAGGCCGCCGTCGGGCAGATGGCGGACTTCAACGCCTATGGCTCACCGGACATGAAGCGGGTCTACCTTTACGGCCGTCTGGACTCCGGCGTTACCGTCATTCCGCGAGGGCCATACGGTCTGCTCTGGAGCCTGGAGGGGTGGTCGATGCCGCCCATCCTGGAACGGGCAGGGGAGGGGCGCACCGCAGACCTGAGGCGCCGCATAGCGGAGGGGCTCAGCACGACATTCACCACGGCGTTCGGTTCTGAGATCACGTTGCCGCAGATGCTGGATCCGGCGGTGGTGCAGCGCTTCGCCCGTCATGAGACCGCTGGCAAGTTCCTCGTCACGATGCCTGCGAACGAGGATCGTTGACAACGCCAGTGGCGCGCTATCAAGGTGACGATCATAACGCCACCACACGAGTTGAGATCTAGGCATGCGCAGCCGTAACCATTTCGCCTCTTGCCCATGCCTGACCTGCAGCTCTCTTCACGCAGGCCGCCACAGGCGCCGCCCCGCGGCGCGCGGAGAGCTTGGGTCCGGTGCAGGTGCAGCGCGCGAGCCTGCTGTTCAGTCCGGTACACGGGCAGACGGCTCGCGGCTTCCGCCGCTTCATCATGTCGGCATGGTCGTGCGTGACTGCGAACGGACCGTGGCCAATCTCTCCAGCGCGCTGGGTTTCGGGCCAGCCTTCCCGTTCGAGGGGGTCTTTCCCGAGGCGGTACTTGCCAACGGGGAGAAGGGCCTGTCGCTGAAGGGCGCGTTCGTGTGGATGGGGAATACCGCTCTCGAAATCGTAGAGCCGGGCGACGTTCGTTCACCGCACCACGCATTCCTGCAGGAGCGGGGTGAGGGGTTGCACCACCTCGCTTACTGGGTCGAGTCCGTGCAGGACGAGATTGCGCGCATGGGAGCTGGCGGTGTCCCGCCCAGGATGCTGGTCGACGGGACCGGGCCCGGAAATGACGTTCCCTGGTGTTACCTCGAAGGCGACATGGCCGGTTCCGCCCTGATCGAGCTGATCGAGCGCTGCGAGGGTTCGGAACAGTACTACGAGGCTGTTTTCAAGGCGATCGGAGGCAAGATCCCTGGCTGACGCCGCGCGGATCGTCGCAGAAAGCGTCCATTTCAATTTCCCGCGTCCAACGATCATCAGGGAACCATTGTTCTCCAACAAAAACCTCTTGACGGCGGTCTGATCTGCTAACAAGCTGACGAGCATAAGAGTAAGAACTGGAGGGGATGGGATGATGGCGGCTGCCTCCGGGAGCTCGCGTGCGCTTTGGCGCGCCACTTTACACAGCACTGTTGCGGCGGCCGCTTGTCTCGTGGCAGCGGCGATGCCGCAGGCTGCTCTGGCGCAGACGGCTGAGGTGCCAGAGGACGATGACGACGATGCGATCGTGGTGACCGCCCAGCGTCGGCAGGAACTCGCCCGCGACGTTCCGATCACCATCTCGAGCGCCAGTGCAGAGCAGCTTGAGGCGGCGAACGTGCAGTCGCTCCTCTCTTTGCCGAAGCTTGCACCGGGCGTGCGGATCAACCAGCAGGGCTCCTACACGCAGCCGACGATCCGCGGTATCGGAACCACGCTGGTCCAGACCGGTGTCGGCAGCAGCGTGGGCACTTACGTGGACGGGTTCTACTTGCCCAACGCGCTGGCGCTGGACTTCAACTTCGTGAACGTCACCGGGATACAAGTCCTGAAGGGCCCGCAAGGCACACTGTTCGGACGCAATACGACCGGCGGCGCGATCCTGATCTCGACCGCCGAGCCGAGCCTCGACACGGGCGGTAGCGTCGAGGCGTCCTACGCCCGCTTCGATGCGAAGAGATTGCAGGGTTACGTCACGACCGGGCTGACAGACAATCTGGCGGTGTCGCTGGAAGGCCAATTCAACGAAGGCGACGGATTTCACCGCGACAACCTGTACGATGGCAGCCAGGCGACGGGCAGCGGTTATGCGCCCGGCGTGAAGATCCGCACTCCCGGAGCCTACGAGAAATGGTCCGTTCGTGCGAGCGCAAAGGCCTTCCTCTCGGACAGTGCCTCGCTCCTGTTGCGGTACATGCATGAAGACCGCGACGATCCGCGCGGAGTGGTGAACGGCACGTATTCCGCCAACGGCCTGGTGTACAGCGGAGGCGACGCGTACCCCGGCGCCGTCTTCGGGCTGGGCCGGCGCGACTTTGCCGCCAACGCACGCACCGAATTGCGTCTGCGAGCCGACACCTTCCAGCTGACCGGAGAGTTCGACCTCGGTTTTGCCGACCTCAAGTCCTATACGCAGTATCGCGAGGAAGAGATCGAGCAGTTCACCGAAGGCGACTACTCGTCTTATGCCGTGCTGGCTCTCGGGCTGCCTGAGCGCGACAAGATCATGTCGCAGGAACTGGTGGTCAATTCGAAGCCCGGCGGGCGCCTGCAATATTCGGCGGGCCTGTTCCTGTTCCAGCAAAAGGTGGAGGCAGACGTCAACCTGGCGGCGCCTTTCGCGGCGGCTTTCGGCCTTGCGCCCGATGCCAGCACGCTGTTCGATTTCAGCGCCACAGGTGCCAAGATCAGCACTTACGCGCTCTTCGCGGACGTCACCTATGAGGCGTTCGACAACCTGTTCGTGACCGGCGGCCTGCGTCTTAGCCGCGACAAGGTTGAGGACGTCTACTACCAGACTTTCCCCGGCGTACCCGATCTCTTCACCTACCAGAGCGACCGCACGGACGATAAGCTGACACCGCGCGTGGTGATCCGCTACAAGCCCAGCAACGCCACCAGCATCTATGCATCGTTCACCAAGGGCTACAAATCGGCGGTCCCAGATTACCGCTCGACCTCGGGAAGCGAGTATCTGGAGCCGGAAGACGTAACCGCGTGGGAAGTGGGCGCCAAGTACGGGACGGGGGCACTCTCGGCCGAGATCGCGGGCTTCACTTACAACTACAAGAACCTGCAGAACGGTTACTACGTGTCAGGTTCAACGATCCTTTCAAACGCAGCCAAGGCGCGCATCAAGGGCGTGGAAGCGTCGCTGCGCTATGACTTCGGCAACGGCCTGGAAGTGACCGCTGCCGGCACGTATGTCGATGCCAAGTACCGCGACTATCCGGTTGCCGGTTTCTTCGCTCCCATCGTCAGGCGCGACCTCGACGGCGACGGCGTGCTCGACTTCGAGGGTATGGACACCTCGAACACCGTTCAGGCTGCCGGGAACAGGGTGCAGCAGGCGCCGAAGTTCACCGGCACCGTCTCCGCCCGGTACGTCACCGAACTCGGGGGCGGGCGCCTGACGACCTCTGCCAACCTGTTCCATACATCGCGCATCTACTACGACGCCGCGAACCAGTTCTCGCAAGGTGCCTATGACATCCTGAGCGCGCGGATCGAATGGACCGATCCGTCCGATCGATGGACGGTGGCGGTCTACGGGGACAACCTGTTCGACGAGACGTACCTGACGCAGTTCCAGGTCGGTACGGCAGGCGTGGGTACGATCTATGGAGAGCCCATCACCTATGGGGCATCGCTCCGCTACAGGTTCGGCGCCGACTAAGCCGGGCCTGGGTCGGGCGCACATCCTCCCGCTCCCGACCCAGCCTTTTTACGAAAAAAACGGCAAGCGCCAGAAAGGCAAGTCATAATGGCGGAAAGCAAGCCCCGGAAGGTGGCGGTGGTCACAGGCGGCAGTTCGGGGATCGGGCGCGCCTCGGCTCTGGCATTCGCTTCGGCCGGATATGCAGTCGGCATTCTGGATAGAAGCGAAGAGGGCGGCCGCGCAGTGGCGCAATCGCTGCAGGAGCGCGGAACGCCCAGCCATTTCGCCTCGGTCGACGTCGAGGACAATGCTGCAACCGGCGCCGCGATCGACGCGATCGTGTCAGCCCTGGGCGGGCTTGACGCCGCCTTCAATGCCGCCGGGATCGACGGTGAACCGGGGAAGAGAGTGCATGAGTGCACGGCCGACAACTGGGCGCGCGTGATCGGCATTGACCTCACCGGAGTATGGCACTGCATGCGCCATCAACTCCAGCATATGCTGGCCGCAGGAGGCGGTGCCATCGTCAACTGCTCGTCGGCAGCCGGACTGGTGGGCGCGCCGACCTACGCCGCCTATTCCGCCGCCAAGCACGGCGTCATTGGCCTCACGAAATCCGCCGCGCTGGAGTATGCGCGGGACAACATCCGGATCAATGCCGTCTGTCCGGGGATGACCGATACCGCGATGACGCGGGAAGGGGACAAGGAAGCGTTGTTCGATCAGCTCGTGGCGCAAAGCCCGCTGGGCCGTCGTGGTCTGCCAGAGGAAATCGCCGCTGCCGCGGTGTGGCTTTGCAGCGAAGAGGCAAGCTTCGTCACGGGGATCGCCATGCCGGTGGACGGCGGGCACACGGTCGGCTGAGGGGCCAGTCCCGCCGCGAGCCCGCGTCCCGCCTGCCTCAAGCGCGCCGGGAGCATCGCTCCCCTTAGTGCTCCCGTGACTGGAGTGCTCCCGTGATTGGCGCACAGGAAAGCGGCACCCGCCACCAGGCGCCGTGCCGAAAAGTCAGTACTCCAGCACCATGCGCTTGATGTGCATGATCGGACCGCCTTCCATCGCCACAGGCTCATCTTGTGCGAGGCGGAAGGGGCCGATCCGCTTCATCCAGGTTTCGTACATGATCCGCAGCTCCATACGCGCAAGGTGCATGCCCAGGCACAGATGATGCCCCGCGCCGAAAGCGTAGTGGTGCGGCCCGCGATTGTCGCTGCCCGGCGTGTTGCTGCCGGACCAGACGATATTCCAGATCATGTCGCCGGCCTTCATCGCAACGCCGTTCAGCTCGGTATCGACAGCGACCGAGCGCTGGACGTTGACAAAGGCAGACCGCCGCAACAGCCACTCCGCAGTGTCCTTGATGTGTTCGGGATGATCGCGCAGGTCTTGCTGCAAGTCAGGGTCCATCGCGAGATAACGCATGCCGAAGCACATCGCGTTCGTTACGGTGTCCAGGCCGCCCAGGAACAGGACGTAGCACATGGAGAGCAGTTCCTGCGGGCCGATGGGCGTGCCCCTGACACTCTCCTGGATGAGCGCCGATACCAGGTCGTCGCGCGGGTCCTCGCGCCGGGCGGCAATCACTTCGCCCAGCATTCCCATGACCTGGGCATTGGCATCCGCGCGTGCCTCCGCCTGCGCGGGATCGTAGAGGCCCTCCGGATCGAGGATGCGCACCGCAAGAGCGCGGAACTCGGGGAAACGCTCTAGCGGCAGACCCATCAGCTCCATGAAGATGGTGATCGGCATCGGCACCGCCACTTCGCTTACGAAGTCGCAACGGCCTTTGTCGGCAACCTCGCCGATAAGCTCCTCGGCGCGCCGGCGGACGGCCTCCTCCAGCTTCTTGATTCTGGCGGGGCCGAGATACTTGATGAGCACGTTGCGCCATGGGCCGTGCTCAGGCGGTTCCAGTCCGAGCGGAATGAATGGCGCGCCGATGGCGGCCATGAGATACTGATTGAGATGGCTGGTGGTGAACCGGTCGGGGCTGGTGAGGGCGGTCTTGATGTGCTCTTCGTCAAAGACCATCCAGTGCCCGCCATTGTATGGCGAATAGGCGACCGGGGGTGCGCTGGCGCGCAGCTCGTCCAGTCGCTGGAATACGTCCTTCTTCATTCCGTGATCGGCGCAGATGTCGAAATCGATGACGAGCTCGGCAGGGACGTGATCGGGGACTCCGGCGCGCGTGGCGGATTCGGTCTGTGCGGTCATGCTCGGCCTCCTGGGTCCTCTCCGCGATCTCGCAGTTCAGGCATGCAGTCCGTATAGCGATAATGTAAACAGCGGTCTACATTATATACGGTAGTGCACATTCAGGCCGAGCACGATGGCAGGGGCTACCCTGCGTATTCCGGTTGAGCCGGCTCTCCGAACGCGCTCAGCAGCACCTGTTGCCGCCGCTCCACCTCGGGTCTGGCTGACGGATGGGTGATGATGTGCTCGCTATTGTTCTCGATCGCGCGTGCAACGGCACGGCCGAGCCACAGCGGGTCCATCATCTGCGCCTGGCGGACCTCTTCCGGGACGTCTGCCATGAGCGCCGCCGAGTCCTCGGACATGGACATGTAGCTGCGGGTTAGGCCGGGGTACAGCGTGGACACGCCGACGCCGAACGGCGCCAGTTCCTGGCGCAGTGCGTCGGTCATGCCGGTCACCGCGAACTTGCTGGCCGAATAAGCGCCGAAGGTCCCGTGTGCGAGCAGCCCGTTAAGCGAGGAGGTGTTGACGATGTGGCCCTGACCGCGCGCCTTCATGTCGGGCGCAAAGGCCCGGATCCCGTTGAACACGCCGGTCACGTTGATGGCCATGATCCTGGCGAAGAGCGACGGCGGCGTTTCATCCAGCAGCAAGGGGGCAGTCGCGATGCCGGCGTTGTTGCACAGCACGTCGACCGGACCCAGCTCCGCTTCGACTTCGGCCTTTGCCTTGGCCCAGCTTTGTTCGTCGGTGACGTCGATGGCGATTGCGCGGGCTGCTTGGCCCAGCGCCTCGGCCTCCTTGCGGGCACGGTCGAGGTCGATGTCGGACAGTACGACGCGCATCCCCTTCTCGACCAAGGCTGCCCCGATACCGGCGCCGATACCGCCGCCGCCGCCAGTGATAAACGCGATTTTACCTGCCAGATCCATGGCAATCCCTCTCCCTCGTTCCTGTTGCTTCTGCTTGTTTTCGATCAGGCAAGATCGGTGACGGAGCGAGTGATCTCCATGGATGCGCGCGCAGCCGCATGCTCTGGCTCCATCTCCCTGTGCACCTCTACCGCCATCTGAACGTGCCCCAGGCTCAGCATGAGGTTCAGGAGCCGTTTGTCCGCGGGCGTCAGCTCCGGGAGCGGCCTGGTGTCGAGATAGGCGAGGGCCGGGTCGAGCAGGGGAGCCGCGGCATCGAAAAAGGTGCTGCGTTCCTCGGCGGTGCTTTGGCTGCGGCGTTCGCTGCGGGCGGCGCAGGTGGTGGCGGCCCAGCGATCGACGAACGGCTCGAGCGTCTCAAACCCCGCAGGCAGCGTTTCAGGAGCCAGTGTTTCAGAGCCCGAGGCTTTGGGGGCGCTCATGCTTCCAACTCCTGTGCAGCCTGCTCGCGCTTGTACTTTTCCACCATCTCGTTCGACTGGACGTAAAGGTGGCGGCACAGGCCTTCCATCGCCTGGAAGTGGATATGCTCCAGAGCACCGCTGTTGAGGCCGCGCTGGCCGGCCCTGATCACATTGACGTCTTCGGCATGAATGTCCCGCGCCACCACGAAGGCGTATTCGCGCGCCATCAGTTCGCTCGCCGACTGCGCCTCTCCCACCCAGTACAGCCGGATGACGCCGCGCGACCGGCGCGCCGAGAGCGGATAGACCGTGTGACTGAAGTGCTGGGTCGGCGAACCGAACAGGAAGAAGTTGGGAAACAGCGCGTAGTATTGCCGGTTGGTAGGATGCGGTAGGAGGCCCTTTTCGGCCGCGAACTGCGATGCCTTGCCGAAGACCAAGGTCTGGAACGCGGTTGCGGCGTTGGGGTCAAAGCCGGGCCAGAAGGTCTGCGTGCGATGCGGACCATAGAAGCCGTAGTCCTCGGGATAGCCGAAGGGGTTCTCCGCCGTGAACGAGGCCGCGCCGCTGCGCGAGTGGATGAACTTCAGGTGGTAGCTTTCCTGGAAGTTGTCGTAATCCAGCTTCCAGTTCGCATCGAGGTTATACGTGTATTCGCTGAACTGCGTCGCGCGGGCGCAAGGCGTCTGCTCAAGCTGATCGACAAGGTATTCGCCCAGGAACTCCTTGAGGTTCTGCGCAGGCTGCCGAGCGAGGTTGATGAAGATCAGGCCGCCGCAGGTATCGACGGCCACCTGACGCAGCGCGCAGTCCTCCTTGCTGGTGAAGAAGTTCGCGAAATCGGGCGCTGACCGCAGCTGCCCGTCGAGCCCGAAGTTCCACATGTGATAGGGGCAGATGAAGCCGTTGACGCGGCCTTCGCTCTCTCCCGTCAGCTGGGTGCCACGGTGCGTGCACACATTGTGAAACGCGCGTATCGTTTCGTCCTTGCCCCGCACGATGAGGATGGACGCTTCAGCGAATTCCAGGTCGCGGCGGATGAAGCTGCCGGGTTCGGACAGTTCGCAGACGTGACCGATCTGCAGCCAGGTTCGCATGAAGATCGCCTGGCGTTCCAGTTCGAAATAGGCCGGGTCGTGATACGCCTTGGCGGGAATGGGGTCTTTGCCGAGCCACGCTGTGCGGTCGGTCGGCGGACGATAGGCGATAGCGGTTTCCGCGTTCATGCGCTGGTCCTTGTTATGCCTGCGCGCCCGATTGCGGCGCGCGGCTCTCTCCATGGCTTGAGCTTACTCCGATCATTTTCGGCTGCAACATGTTTTTGGACACATGTGTATGAAAAGATGCACTGAACGCGTGGCGGCCCTTTGGAGCGGTGGACCAAGCCAGCAGCAGATGAGGAGAACACTGGCCCGCTGCGCGCGCGCTCGCTAAGGCCGGCGCATGACGGTGGCGAAGAAGAAGCGGCAGGGGCGCCCGCACAAAGGGTACGACCAGACGCATCGTGAGATGATCGAAACGGCGGTGCGGCTCATATCCGAGAAGGGAGCCGAGGGGCTTTCCGTGGCAGTGCTCGCGCGTGAGATGGGGATCAGCCGCGCCAACGTCTATTATCACTTCGCCAATCGCGAGGCGCTGCTGGACGCGGTGAAGGTCTGGGCCTCAGATCAGCTGGCGCGAGGGATGGATGAAAGCTGGCCGGTGACGGACAGAACGGTCGGCATTACCCGCTTCGTGCTGGAGAACCCTGAACTGGTGAAGCTGTGGATCGATGACTTCATTTCAGGCGACGATGTTCGGCAAAGCTACACCCGGTGGGAGCCTCTGGTGCAGGGATTGCAGCAGCGCTTCGACGAGCAGTGTCCCGATGAGGAGATCGACGCGGAAGTCTATTGCACCATCATGCTGACGTCCGCCTTCATCGCGCCGCGCATCTTTGCGCGCAGCGTCAGGCCCGACCTGCCGCTTGAGGCCATCGTCGCCCGCTTTGTGAAGGAACAGCACCGGGTGCTACGGCGGGACGGCCTTGACTGGGAGGCCTGAGCGGCTCGCCATCTAAGCTACTGGGCCTCGCCAGGCGCAAAGGGCGGGGCGTAGATGCCGTCCAGCACGAAGCGAATGACGGCCTTGCGGACCATCTCGTCGTCTGAGAGTTCTTTCGGGAACAGCCATTCGCGAAACATCACGCATCCCAGCACCGCTGCAAAGCTGATCCTGACCATGAGATCCGGAGAGATTTTCTCCGAAGGGGATTGGCGCATCCGGGTCATGGCGGCTCCATGCGCGAAGTACTCGTGCAGCGCGTCGACATCGGCCACACCGGCCACTCCACGAACGTCCGCGGTGATCAACGAGAAGAACATGCGCTCGTGTTCACGCAGGAAATCGAGCAATTCCGTGACGTAGCGTTCGGCTTCCCGCTCCAGCGAGACCGGGCCGTCTGGCGGGCCAGCGGAGCGGGCCGTGAAGGTCTGCAGGTGTTCGTCGAGAGGCTGCAGGACCGCTGCCCGGAAGAGTTCAGCCTTGGACGAGAAGTATCGGAAGATCTGCGCTTCAGTGCTGCGCGCACGTTTTGCGATCGCCGCGGTGGTGGCGCCGTCGAAGCCGTAGAGCGAATACTCGACTGCCGCGGCGCGGACGATTTCGTCGCGCAAGTCTTCGCTGGAGCGCCGTTTACGGACCGTCGGCTTTTTCTCTGTCAATGAATTGGCTCCATCCGAAAGTTGCGCGACCGGCGTGTAGCACCGGCGCGCACCTCAAGCGCGGGCAATGCAACTATGGTGCTGCCGGCTTTCGCGCCAGAGCCTTGTGCTCTCTTGCCGCAGAGCGTCCACCCGCGATGAGAGCGTCCCTTGCTCTGGAGTGTGACTAAGGATAGATAGCACACGCTATCATAATCGCCAGCGGCACGAGAGGTGAGAGGCCATGCAGATCCAGCCGAGTATTCTGGCCCACCTTGCGGATCTTGAGAGCGCGGTGGCGAACCTCTCCAACACGTGGCATCCGGACGATCCGACCTACCGGGCAGAGCTGTACCGACAGACCATGACGAGCCTGTCCTACGCCTATTTCGCCTACTTCCATGCCACTCCGGAACATCCGGACTGGGCGCCGCTGTGGAACCCGGTCTTCACCCTGCAGCCGAACCCGGACGACATCTACATCCAATCGCCCATCCGCGGCGACCTGACCTATCGGATCTCGGGCAACCGCGGGACCTGCAAGATTCTCTCGTTCACAAGCCAGAAGGTGCAGTCCGGCTCAGTGGACGAGATGCCTCGCCCCAACGGCCATAACGAAGTCGACGATACCGACTTGGGCCTGAAGCCGGGGGAAGAGTTTTCGGTGATCTTCAGTACCGAGCGCCCGGCAGGCTACGCGGGCAAGTGGGCGCGGATCGATCCGGAGGCCGGTTATCTCTATATGCGGTATCGCAGCTATGACTGGCTGAACGAAGTCGACCCGGTCGTGTCGATCGAGTGCCTCGACCCGGTACCCCCCAAGCCCCGCCTGACGCCGGAAGACATCGTCCATCGCCTGCAGGAAATGGCCAGGTTTCCCGGTCGCAAGACCAGGCTCTACTTCGCCATGCAGAACGGGGTGAAGGAGAGGGTGGGCTTCAACGTCTTCGAGCCCGTGCGAATGCAGGGCGCGCTTGTGAAGCAGGTCTATTGGCCTGCCTGCTTCCGGTTCGATGCGGACGAGGCCCTGATTGTCGAGACCGAGATCCCGGCCCGGGCGCCATACTGGAACATCCAGTTGAACGACCCGCTCTTCAATGCGATGGAATACGTCTATCGGCTGTCGAGCAGCAACGGGCACTACGCAAAACTTAGCTCCGACGGCAAGTACCGGGCCGTAATTGCGCTGGAAGACCCGCAGGTGCCGAACTGGTTGGACCCCGCAGGCTACACGGAAGGCGGGATCTACGGCCGCTGGTACGACTGCGACAGCGAGCCTGTCCCCACGATCAAGCGAGTCAAGTTGACGCAGCTGCGCGATCATCTGCCGCCGGACACGCCAGTGGTCTCGCCGGAAGAGCGTGCCGAGGAACTGCGCCAGCGCGTGCGCGCCTGCCAGCGCCGTCGACGCTGGTAGCGGAGCATTTACGGAACGGACGATTGAATTGCGACGGAGACGAGCATGACCGCCAGACTGGGCATCGATTGCATCAGCGTGTTTGGCCTGCCTCCGGTCGCCTTCATCGAGCTGGCAGCGGAACTGGGCTGCGACAGTGTCAGCCTTGGGCTGAGTTCGATGGAGTATAATCCGGAAGGCTATCCCCGCTTTTCGCTGCGGGAGGACAAGACGCTCCGGCGCGAGATCAAGGCAGCCCTCAGCGCCAACGGCGTGCAGATCGCCTTGGGAGAGAACCTGCCCGTCATTCCCGGATCAGACAGCACGAATACGTGGCGCGCCAGCCTCGACGTGCTTAGCGAACTGGGAGCGCAGCGGATCAACTCGGTCAGCTTCGAGCCGGAGTTCGCTCGCAACGTCGATCAGTATGGGCGGCTGGCAGAACTTTGCGGCGCGTACGGCATCGTGCCCCTGATCGAGTTCGTGCCGATCTTCGGCATTGCCGACTTGCCCACCACAGTCAGGATGATCGAGGCAGTCGGCGCGCCCAACCTCGGGCTGATCGTCGATACCATGCACTGCGGGCGCACCGGCGTGACCGGCGATGATCTGCGCGCACTCCCGCCGGAGTGGATCGGCTACCTGCAATTGTGCGACGCGCCGCTGACATCCGACGCCGATTACATGGACGAGGCGGTGCACGAGCGGATGGCGCCGGGCGATGGCGAATTGGCGCTGGCTGAGTATCTCGCGGCCGTGCCCCGCAACGTGAAGGTCAGCCTTGAGGTCCCGCAGCGTTCGCGTGTCGAAGCCGGGCAGGGGCCACGCGAACGCCTCGCGTACTGCGTCAGCCGGGCGCGCGCATTGCTGGACGCGCTCTGAGTGGCGAGACGGTCCAGCTCCGCTAGGGTGAGACGCCCCGCGCGACCGCTTACGCCATGATGACGTGGACCTTGGTCTCATCGTTGGGACCGCGCAGCATGGCCATCGTGTCGGGCAGGGCATCGAGAGGGACGGTGTTGGTGATGATAGCCTTGGGATCGGTGTGCCCCTTGTCCATCTGGTCGGCGATGTAGAGAAACTCCTTCATCGAGTAGCCGACCAGGAACTGCACGTTCACGCACTTGTACGAGGCGAGGGCGGGGATCACCGGATCGGGCGCAGTGCAGAAGCCCAGCGATACGACTTTGCCGAATGGCCCCGCGTGCATCACCGCCTTGTTGAGCATCCCCTCGGCACCGACACATTCGAGCACCACGTCCGGCGGGCCGCCGAGCGCTTCCATGACTTCGCCGATCTCGTTGTCGCCATAGGCGACGAACCGGTCGGCACCCATCTGCAGCGAGAGGTCCTTGCGGCGGTCGGAGCGCGACATCGCAACCATCTTCCCTGCACCCAGGCGGCGTGCCCAATACATGGCGTAGAGCGCTACAGTGCCACCGCCCAGCACCAGCACACGGTCTCCCGGCTGGATACGGGCGTGCTTCACCCCATAGAGGCTGATCGCCAGCGGCTCTATCAATGCGCCGTCTGCCAGCGAGAGCACGGAGGGCAGCTTTGTGGCGACCTGGGCGGGCACGCGGGCCAGTTCGGCAAAGCCATGCATGGCGCTGCCGGGAGCGCTTTGGCACAGCACGTTGTTCTGGTGCGCGCAGCCGGGGCACTGGCCACAGGCGACCGAGGGCAGCACCGCGATGCGATCTCCGATGGCAAGGCTGGAGACGCCGGCTCCGAGTGCGACGATCTCCCCGGCATATTCGTGGCCGAACTGCACGCCCGCGCCAAAGTCCCACATGCCGCCCTTGGTCATCGACAGGTCGGTGCCGCAAATGCCGCAGCGGCTGACCTTGATCAGCACTTCGCCGGCGGCAGGCGCCGGATCGGCCAGGTTCTCGATCACGACCGGCTCGCCGCGGCCGGGATAGATGGCGGCTTTCATGTGCGCTTCTCCACAAGGTCATAATGCGCGATGTAGTCTTGGAAGGGCGCGCGGGCCTCGTCTTCGGTCATGTCATAGTCAGCAATCGAGTAACGGTGCGCGCCGTGGGCAAGCTCGGGCTTGTCCTCGATCCGTCTGGCAAGGGCGGGGCGCAGGTCATCGGGAATGTCCATGGCGATGAAGGCATAGATCCGCTCCAGCACGCCCATCGGGTCCGCATGGAAATCGGTGTGGATCACGTCGAGCACTTTGCCGGGATGATCCTGCCGCACCCGCTCGGCCTTGGTTACGGCTCGCGCCCACTTTGCGGTTTCGCGCCGCATCATGATGGCGCCGCGCTGGTCCGCACGGCCATCCTCCATCAGCGGGTGCAATTGCATCAGCAGGGAGACGAGGCTGGCCAACGCTTTGGCGGGATCGCGGTGAGTCTGGATCACCTTGGCATCGGGGAAGATGGCGAAGAGCAGGTCGAGGTTCTCGATATGGCCGGGGTTTTTCAGCAGCCACCGCTTGTCCGGATCGTTGCTGCCGATCAGCTGGATACAGCGATAGAGATGCCGATAGGCGTCCGCTTCGCTTTGTGCCTGCCGCCAGGCATCGTAAGTCGGCGCGGACCAGCCGCTGCACCACAGGTTCGAGACGAAGGACTGGCGCAGCACCATGCAATCTTCATGCACTTCTTCCGCCGCGCGATGGTGGGCGGCGCGATGCTCTGGCGCGGCGGCATACTGCGCCTCAAGCTGGGCGGCGGTCCTGCGAAACTGCGGGTAGTCGCTCCACGTCTCGATGGGCGGGCGCGGCATGGGCGAGTCCAGCAGCCATGTCTGCAATCCCTGGAACCGCTGGTCCACCGCCATCAGCCGGTGCAGCGCGGTGGTGCCGGTGCGCGGCACGCCGGTGATGACGACCGGGCTGAGGATCGGCCGCGCCTCGAAGCCGGGGCTGTCCTTCATGGACCTGACCGCTTCATTGCGCCCGCGCAGCACGTCCACGACCATCGACCAGGCGAGGGCGCGACCGCCTTCGCTGAACTGGGGATCGTAGTCCATCGACTGCAACAGCACCTTCAGGCCGGGCAGGTAGTCACGCGATCCGAAGTCGTCGGAGCCGGTTTGTGCGATGACCAGCTCATGGACGCGGTCGAGGGAGTCGCGGAACCGTTCCGGCGGAGCGCAGCGCAGGTTCATTCGGTCGTCCTCGCAAGGGGCGAAAGGGAAGCCTCTCCTGCCGGTACCATTTCAGGCGACTGCGCCCTTCATGAAGGCAGGGATGGTCGTCATCACCGTCCTGGCGCGATATCCAGGCCCATCCCGGTTTTGCATGCCCCATCCTTTCCGCTTCTGCCCGGCCCGGTCAGCTTTGCCACGGACTCACTGTCTGGAGGTGGTACCACTCTCATCCGCAGCCGCAAAGATGGATAGTGCGTACTATCTGATGTGCGGTGCGTCCCCGGCCGATTTGATCCTCGTGGGGCTTGTTGTCCTGTACGGCCTGACATAGCGCGGGCGGGAAGCCTGAGGCATAGTGCGGATCGGCTTGCGTTGGCCGGGACGGGCCGATTTGAGTGAGGGGGAGTACGAAGCGCCATGCCGGCCACCTTGCGAGAGCAGAATGTCGCCCGCACCAAGAACGCCATCCTGAAGGCTGCTCAGGTTCTCTTTGCCACGCGCGGTTATGCCGAAGCGGGGGTGCGCGACATCGCGGAGCGTGCGCGCGTTAACCCCGCGCTGATCGCGCGCTATTACGGCTCTAAGGCCGAATTGTTCGCCACCGCGCTGGAGGCATCACTGGACGTCAGTGTCTTCACTTCCACGAAGCGAGAAGAGTTCGGCGAAGCGTTGTCCCACGTTTTCTGCGACACCAAGGCAAGCGCCGCACTTGCCGTTCCCATGCTGGTGTTTGCTGCCGGCGATACGCAGGCGCGCAAGGCCGCCTTGCAGATCCTGCAGAGCAAAGTCGCACAGCCGCTCGCCAACTGGTTTGCGACAGACGACGCCGCCGACCGGGCGACCCAGGTTATCGTGCTGGTGACCGGCTTTTACACTTACCGGCTGATGCTTCCGCTGGAGCCGCTCAAGGGCGAACCCTCGCCCGGCATGCGTGAGTGGCTGGCGCGGTCGCTACAGCAAATCGTCGATCGCTAACCGCGCGAGTGCCGACCGCCCTGATGCCGAGTGCTCATCCCGGGCTTTGCTCCGCACGCAGTTTCCGGTTCAGCAAGATCTCGTGCTCGTCGGCATAAGCCCGGCATGCGCTGCCATTTCGTGGCGAGCGAATAGCCCCCGACGCATCGGGGTGTGCGGTCAGCAGGATGTCACAAGGCATGGTGCGGAAACGGGCGAACGTGTTGCGGAACATTGTCACGCGCTCAGGGTGATCGGAGAACCGCCAAGCACCGGAAGCGACCGGGTTGAGGCTTGAGGCGAAGACGACGGTGGCGCAGTCCTTCCCCTCGCAACTGCGCCATTGCCAACTCATGCTGCCTTCCGTGTGACCGGGCGAGGCGACGGCCGTGACGGCGACATCGCCGAGCCGGATCTGCTCACCATTCCGCACGGCGCGCACCTTGTCTATGGCCGGGAAGCGCGCAAGCGTACTGGCCTGTGGGTCATCGGGATCTGCGCCGCCGTTCTGCAGCACAGCCGCGGCGGGCGGGCTTGCAATGACCGTGGCGCCGCTGTCGCGGGCGAGGGCGGCGATGCCTCCCGCATGGTCGTAATGCGGCTCGGTCGACAGGATCAGCTTCACGTCGCGAATGGAAAAGCCCAGCCGACGCAGGTTGGCCTCGATGTCGGGTACCGCCTGCGGGACCGCGCCATCGACCAGGATCAGCCCCGCGCTGGTGCGGATCAGGGCGACGCTGAGGCCCCCGAAGCCGACCGCATAAGTGTTGCCGAAGACCTGCTTGGGTGCTTGTGGCGTCAACCAGCGTTGTGCGTACTCAGCGGCTATCGGTCGCAGCAAGGGGTCGTCGCCCGATGATGCTGCCAGCGACCCGATTGCAGCCAGACTGATGGCGAGTGTTGTTCGCGCGCGCTTCATGTAATGACCTCCCGCAGTTATGGGCCAATCCTGCGGCGGGAGCGCCTGCACCACAAAGCATCATTTCTCGACAGAGCCATAAGCTGACCTTATGCCGAGGCATGGATCGAGCACAGCTGCCCCTCAATGCCTTGCGTGCGTTCGAGGCTGCCGCGCGCCACCTGTCTTTCACGCGTGCCGCGATGGAACTGTGCGTCAGCCAGGGCGCGGTCAGCCAGCAGGTCGCCTCCCTCGAGGCGCGCCTGGGCACGGCGCTGTTCCGCCGCCTGCCGCGCGGACTGGCGCTCACCGATGAAGGTCATGCCCTGTGTCCGGTTATGGCCGATGCGCTCGACCGGATTGCCGCTGTGATCGAGCGGATCGAGGGCGGCCAGCCCCGTGAATTGCTCTCTCTCAGCGTCGTCGGCACCTTTGCTAGCGGGTGGTTGCTGGAGCGCCTGCCGGATTTCGCGCGGACGTGCCCGCAAGTCGATCTGCGCCTCTCCACGCACAACAACCGCATCGACCTTGCGGGTGAGGGGATCGACCTTGCGCTCCGTTTCGGCAGTGGCGCCTGGCACGGCACCCATGCGGAGCTGGTGTTGCGCGCTCCCCTTGCCCCGCTTTGCTCACCTGAGACAGCCATGCGCCTCACCGAGCCGAGTGCCCTTGCCCGCGAGCCGCTGCTGCGATCCTATCGGGCCGACGAGTGGCCGCGCTGGTTCGCTGCGGCGGGGTTGCCGTGCCCGGCCTTGCGTGGTCCCATGTTCGACAGCTCGGTGCTGATGGTGGAAGCGGCGCGGCGCGGCTTCGGGGTGGCACTTGCCCCTGCTGCCATGTTCACCGCCGATCTGCGGGCTGGAGACCTTATGCAGCCCTTTGAAGCTACGGTGGACCTTGGCGGCTACTGGCTCACGCGCCTGCAGTCGCGCGCGGACAGCCCAGCCATGGGAGCCTTCCGCGATTGGCTGCTGGCCGCTGCAGCTCAGCCATACGCGAACTGAGATGCCTGCGCGCGAGGTTGCAAGCTGCTGAAGGTTGTGTGGCCATGGCAGAGAACGCTAAGTCTCCGCGCACAACGACAGAACGACACAGAGCTGGAGACCCATGAGGCACGAACAGACTGCCGACCTTCCCTACCTTCGCAAGGTGGTGGGCGCTTCGATGGCGGGCACCATCGTCGAATGGTATGAGTTCTTTCTGTACGGCACGGCCGCCACGCTCGTGTTCGGCAAGCTGTTCTTCCCGCAGACCGGCAACGAGCTGGACGGCATTATTGCCGCGTTTGGCACTTACGCGGTGGGCTTCATCGCGCGGCCTTTAGGCGGGGTCGTGTTCGGGCACATCGGCGACAAGATCGGCCGCAAGTCGCTGCTGCAGTTCAGCCTGATGCTGATCGGCGTCTCAACCTTCCTGATGGGCTGTCTGCCGACCTATGACACGATCGGCTACTGGGCACCGGCGCTGCTGGTCCTGCTTCGCTTCATCCAGGGCTTTGCGCTTGGCGGAGAGTGGGGCGGTGCCGTTCTGCTGGTCGCCGAGCACAGCCCGAACCGCAGTCGAGCCTTCTGGGGCAGCTTCCCGCAGGCCGGTGTGCCGCTGGGCAACGTCCTGGCGACGATTGTCCTGCTCGTCCTTTCCGCCACGCTGACTGAGGAGGCTTTCCTCGCCTGGGGCTGGCGGATCGGCTTCTGGCTGTCGGTCGTCATTGTCGCCATCGGCTATTACATCCGCACCAAGGTGAGTGACTCGCCGATCTTCGAAGCCGCGAAGGCAGAGGCGGAGGAACGTGCGGACGAGGGCTATGGCTTGACGGAAGTGTTCCGCCGCTATCCGCGCGGAGTGTTCACCGCCATGGGTCTGCGGGTGGGTGAGAATATCCTCTACTACATGGTAGTCACCTTCTCGATCACGTATCTGGCTCATATTGGCGTCAGCACGACCGAGATCCTGTCGCTGATGTTCATCGGCCACGTTCTGCAGGTGGCGATGATCCCGGCGATAGGTACTCTTGCCGACCGGGTTGGCCGAAAGCCGGTCTATATTGCCGGCGCGGCGCTCACGATGGCATGGCCCTTCGCCGCCTTTCCCATGTTCGGCAGCGGGCAACCGATGGTGGTCCTGAGCGCGATCCTGCTGGGCATGGCGGTGCACGCGCTGATGTATTCTGCGCAACCCGCGATCATGGCCGAGATGTTCCCCACCCGGATGCGCTATTCGGGTGTGTCGCTGGGCTATCAGGTCACTGCAATCGTCGCCGGATCGTGGGCGCCGCTGATCGGCACGGCGCTGCTGCGCCAATATGACGACTGGCTGCCGATCGCGATCTACATCATGGTCGCCGGTCTGGTCAGCCTCGGGTCCGCGCTGGTGATGAGAGAGACGCGAGGCATCTCGCTGCTCGCCATCGACCGGGAGGATCAGCGCAGGCTCGCCCGCGCCTGAGGCAGGGGGACGGCGCATCGCAGCGTCACGGGTCCGCGTAGCCCAAAGCGCGGACTTGCAGGGTGTGTTGCGCCGGGTTCCTGGTGAAGAAGAGGCCCGCGCCACGCTCCGAACGGCCCGGCACGTAGTCGACCATTGCGCGGCTGGTTTCGAGCGCCGTTCCACCGCTCGTCAGCTCTCCTTCCACCCCGACGGATGCGGCAGTGGCGGGCGAGCGGTTGCGCAGTTTCACCTCGACGACATAGCCGGTTGCAACTGGCGTGATCCGGGCGACCGACGCCTCCACAGCCGGAGGCTGCCCAGCGGCGGTGCCATTCACCGCATCCCATCCGATCACGCCCACGATCACCAGAGTAAGGGTAAGGCCGATTCCTGCCGCGATCCACTCAAGCGCGGGGATACCCGGCTTGGCTGGCGTTGTGAGGTCCTGCTCCGGTTTGGCCATGCAAAGTTCCTTCAGACCACAAGCCGCGCGATCGCCGCACCTACCGCTGCCGGGAAACCCAGAACGATTGTCATGGTCGCGATCTGCTGGAGACCGGCGCCGTCGGTGCGGCCAAAGGTCCACAGCACGAAAAGGCTGGTGAGGAGAGCGATGGCATATCCGGTGACGGTGTAGCCGAAGAAGCGCGCGTTGAAGGTGGTGCCTTCCGGCGTATCCTCCTGCCCCGGAAAGCCCACGCCGAAGACGAAAGCGTGGAGCAGCAGGATGGAAAGCATGACAAGCGCGAGGCTGTGCCATGGCGTCATCTTGAAGCCGATCAGGATCATCTCCTCGGTAGGGGCTACGTTGAAGGCCAGGAACAGCGCACCCGCCATCATCAGGAACAGCTGCCCGCCGTATCCCGCCTCTGCCTCGGCGGCATCCTCGGTCTCCTGATCCTTTGCGCCCGCCAGCTGCTTGCGGGCGATCATCGCGCCGAAGCTTGCGGGCACGCATTGGACGACGATCTTCCCGAAGATCTCGTTGAACGGCATCTGCGCATCCAGGATCCCGAAGATGCCGAGGACAACGGCCGACGCGATCACTCCGACCGCGACCGCGGCAAGAGCATCCATGATGTCGTCGACAAGGCGCACCGTAGGCTCGAAGCCGGAGAACCGCGACAGGCCCGTCAGCACGACGAAGTTGAGGATGAACAGGAGAAGCAGGCGAAAGCGGTCCATGTAGAACCCAAGGAACCACATCTCCATTGTCATCAGCATGGGCAGGCTGAAGATGACCGCGCCGCCGAACGCTCTTGCCAGTCCTCCCGCATAGTCGCTGTTGCTCTGGGCGGGAGGGCTAGGGGCAGGGGAACTGGCCCTTCGATGCATGAGGATCCTCATATCGAATATGGAAGTCGCAAAACGCCGCGGATTGCCGTGCGTTCCTGACTTACGCTGGCGATGGATGGCAAGGGGGAGAGTGAAAACGCTTGACCCTGACACGATGTCAGACCCTACATCGGTGTGCGATGGAGACGATCGCATGACAAATCACGACTGCAGGACAGGACACGGCCCAAGTCACGGCCCAAGTCACGGCCCAAGTCACGGCCCAAGTCACGGCCCAAGTCACGGCCCAAGTCACGGCCCAAGTCACGGCCCAGGAGACGGCCTAGGACACGGCTGTGGCGGCGACACGGCAGGGGCAGACCACGTCAAGGATCCCGTCTGCGGGATGACAGTGGACCTGGCAGTCACCCCGCACCATGCGCATCATGCGGGGCAGGATTATCACTTCTGCAGCGCCGGCTGCCGTACCAAGTTCATCGGCAACCCTGAAAGCTACCTGAGCGGCGCGCCCCGTCCGCAGCCCGATGCCACGCCCGGCGCGATCTGGACTTGTCCGATGCACCCGGAGATCCGCCGCGAGGGACCGGCAAGCTGCCCGATCTGCGGAATGGCGCTGGAGCCGGAGGAACCCTCCCTCGACGATGCACCGAACCCGGAGCTTGTGGACTTCACGCGCCGGACCTGGATCGCAGGCGCGCTGACCGTGCCGCTGCTGCTTGTTTCCATGGTCGCCGAAATGCTCGGCATCGCGTTCGTACCGGCGGCGTGGAACCCCTGGGTCCAACTGGCGCTGGCCGCGCCCATCGTTCTGTGGGCGGGGCGGCCTTTCTTCGAGCGCGGCTGGGCGTCGCTGCGCTCGCGCAACCTCAACATGTTCACGCTGGTGTCGATTGGGGTCGGTGCTGCGTTTCTCTACAGTCTGGTGGCGACTGTCGCGCCGCAGCTGTTCCCGCCCACGTTCCGCATGCATGGCATGGTGCCGGTCTACTACGAGGCAGCCGGTGTCGTCGTCACGCTGGTGCTCCTCGGGCAGGTTCTGGAACTGCGCGCCCGCGCGGCGACGGGGCGGGCGATCCGCGCCCTGATGAACCTTGCTCCCAGGACCGCGCACCGGATCGGCGCCGACGGCTCGGAGGGCGAGGTCGAGTTGAGCGACGTCAGGGAAGGAGACCGGCTGCGTGTGCGGCCCGGAGAGGGGATCCCGGTCGACGGCAGCGTGGTCGAAGGGCGTTCATCGGTCGACGAGTCCATGCTGACCGGCGAGCCCGTGCCGGTCATGAAGGAAGCGGGGTCCAGCCTCACGGGCGGGACCGTGAACGGGACGGGCAGCCTCATCATGGAAGCGCGGGCGGTCGGCTCCGACACGGTGCTGGCCCGGATCGTCAGGATGGTCGCGGAGGCGCAGCGCAGCCGCGCTCCCATCCAGGCGGTTGCTGATCGGATCTCCGGCTGGTTCGTCCCGCTGGTGGTCGGCATCGCAGTGCTGACGTTTATCGTCTGGAACCTTGTCGGACCGGAGCCGCGGTTCGGTCATGCCCTGCTGAATGCGATAGCGGTGCTCATCATCGCCTGCCCCTGTGCGCTGGGGCTCGCGACGCCGATGTCTGTCATGGTCGGCACCGGGCGCGGGGCACAGGCTGGAGTGCTCGTGAAGAATGCCGAAGCTCTGCAGATGCTGGAGAAGGTCGACACTCTGGTGATCGACAAGACCGGCACGTTGACCGATGGCAAGCCAAGGCTGATCGCTGTCGAGACGGTGGGCAGCTTTGCCGAAGAGGACCTGCTGAGCCTTTCGGCGGCGGTTGAACGCCGCTCCGAACATCCCCTTGCCCATGCGGTGCTGATCGCTGCGCAGGAGCGCGGGATTCCGGTTGCGGAGGCGGAGGACTTCTCCTCGACGACCGGAGCCGGAGTGGCCGCGCTGGTCTCAGGGCGCTTGGTGGCGATCGGCAATGCAGCGATGATGCGCGCTGCCGGTGCCGATCCGGACGTGGTGCAAGAGCAGGCCGAGGGCTATCGGCAGCAAGGCGCGGGTGTCATGCTCGTTGCTGTCGACGGTCGGCTGGCAGGCCTGCTGGCGGTGGCGGACCCGGTCAAGTCATCGGCGCGTGAGGCCATGGCGGATCTTCGCGCCGAAGGTCTGCGGGTGGTCATGCTGACGGGCGATGGCCGAAGCACCGCAGAAGCTGTCGCGCGATCGGTCGGCGGCATCGACGAAGTTCATGCCGATCTCAAGCCCGAGGACAAGGCGCGCATCGTGGGCGAGTTGAAGGCAAAGGGCGCCGTTGTCGCAATGGCCGGTGATGGCATCAACGACGCACCGGCGCTTGCGGCTGCCGATGTCGGCGTGGCCATGGGCACCGGCACCGATGTCGCCATCGAGAGCGCCGGAATGACGCTGACCAAGGGCGATCTTGCGGCGATGGTGCGGGCCCGCCGCCTTGCCGACGCGACGATGCGCAATATCCGCCAGAACCTTGGGTTCTCATTCGTGTTCAACGGATTGGGCGTGCCGATAGCAGCCGGCGTGCTCTATCCGGTGGCTGGCATCCTGCTTTCGCCGATGCTCGCAGGGGCCGCGATGGCGCTTTCCTCCTTTGCAGTGGTGACGAACGCACTGCGCTTGAACAGGGTGCGCCTGTGAACATCGGCCAGGCTTCGGAGGCGAGCGGCGTCTCGCAGCGGATGATCCGCCATTACGAGAAGATCGGCCTGATCCCGCCCCCGCCGCGGCGCGACAGCGGGTATCGGGACTATGCCGATGCCGACGTGGCGCGGCTTCGGTTTGTGGCCCATGCGCGCGATCTGGGCTTTCCGCTTGAGGAGATCCGCGCGTTGCTGGGTCTGTGGCAGGATCGCTCCCGATCCAGCGCGGACGTAAAGGCGCTCGCTTCGGCCCGGGCAGAGGAACTCGGGCGCAAGGCCCGTGCCCTGGAACAGATGAGGGCCACGCTGCTCGATCTGGCGAGCCGATGCCACGGCGACGACCGGCCAGAGTGCCCGATCATCAACCGGCTCGCCGAATGACCTCCGGGGTCCGGACGCTCTGCTCAGAGCGGCCAGACCCACAGGATCAGCGGTGTCCCCAGCGCCAGGACCAGCACCGACAAGGGCGCGCCAAGGCGGGCGTAGTCCGCGAACCGGTAACCGCCGGGCCCAAGCACCAGCGTGTTGCACTGGTGCCCGATAGGCGTCAGGAAGTCGCACCCCGCGCCGACGGCCGTGGCGATCAGGAAGGCTTCCGGCCGATAGCCCAGATCATTCGCGAAGACAGCTGCGATCGGCGCCATCACCAGCACGGTGGCGGCATTGTTGAGAAACGGCGTGACGGCCATGGCGGCGGCCAGGATCAGCATGACGGCGCCCCATGGCGGCAGGCTGGCTGCAAGGCTGGCCAGCTGAGTGGCGATCACATCGGAGGCGCCCGTGCTCTGCAGGGTGGCGCTGACCGGTATCAGCGCGCCCAGCATGATGAGGATCGGCCATTCGACAGCGTCGTAAGCGTCGCGCACCGGGAGTGCTCCGGTGATGAGTACCAGCCCCGCCGCAGCGAAGAAGGCAACGGCCACCGGAACCAGCCCCAGTGCCGTTGCCGCCATCGCGATCCCCAGGATAATGACAGCGAGCCATCCGCGCCGCGCGGTGCCGAGGCGGATCTCCCGCTCGGCGATGGGCAGGACACCCAGTTCGCGCAGCCTCTCCGGCATCAGGTCCAGAGCGCCCTGTAGGACGATCACGTCACCGGCACGAAGGATACTCTGGCCTGGCTCGTTTCCGAGTTTCTCGCCCTCGCGAGAGATGGCGATGAGGCGCAGGCGCATCCGGTCCTGCAGGCGCAGGCGGGCGGCATTCCGATCGATCAGGGCAGAGCCAGCCATGATGACGCCTTCCACGACGCCGATCTCATCCTCGCGGTCGTCCTTCTCCTGCCCGGCCAGGATCAGGCGGTCACCGGCGATCACGCGCTCCAGTGCGTCCGGCTCCCCGGTCAGGATCAGGATGTCGCCGCCGCCAAGGTGCATGGCCGGGTGTACCGCGCCGCTCCTGCCGTTGCGCTTGATCGCCGTCACTTCGACGTCGCCGCCATGCCGGTTGATGAAGTGTTCCAGCGTCTCGCCGACCAGCGAGGATTCGTCCGGCACTTTCGCAGACGTTTCGTAGGCGGAAAGGTTGAGCGCCTCCCCCATGGTAACCGCGCCGCGCCGGTCTGAGGGCAGGAGCCGGTATCCCAGACGAAGAAAGATAAGGCCGATGACGAGCAGGCCCAGCCCAGTCGGGAGATAGTCGAACATGCGGAACGGCTCGCCCACCATGTCCTCCCGCACGCGGCTGACGATGATGTTCGGAGAGGTGCCGACCAGCGTCGTGAGGCCGCCCAGCAGCGAGGCGAAGGACATCGGCATCAGGAACACAGAAGGGTTGGTGCCACTCTTGCGGGCAAACTGGGTTGCCGCGGGCATCAGCATCGCCAGCGCGCCCACGTTCTTCACCAGGCCGGAGGCCAGGCCCACCGACGTTGTGAGCAGGAACAGCTGTGACCCCACCCGTTTGACTCGCTGGGACAGGAACGCGACCGCGTCCTCGATCAGGCCCGAGCGCTGCACGGCCGCGGACATTACCAGTGCCGAGCCGACGATGATGACGATGTCGTCGGAGAAACCGGTAAAGGCATTCTCAGGCTTCACGATCCCGAGCGCGATCCCCGCCAGCAGGGCGATAATCGCTGTCACATCATAACGAAAACGGTCCCAGATAAACAAAGCCATCATGCCGATGAGCGTCGCCACCGACAGCCATTGAGGAAGGGTCATTGCACCTCGCAAGAGGAAGCAGGAATGCTTCAGCTGCCGAACACACATTCCCGGTTTAAGTGCCGAGCAGCCTTCACCTTTTTCTTTCGCACAAGGCAGGGCCGAGGAGGGCGGTGCAGCGTACTACCCGCTCTGCCCAATCAGAATGGCCGGACTCTCAGATGAAGCTGCTGGCATCCACGCTGGAGAGCGTGTTCCTGCCGCTCAGGAGAATGCTCTGCTCGAAAGTGCCGTCGCCGTTGGCGTCGTAGAAAAGCCAGCCATCGATCGTGCCGGCGATGAAGGTGACGTGGTTCACGCCTGCGGTCGTACTGGCGGCGGCCTGCGCGTCGGAATACAAGTTGGTCAGGATCGCCGCCTCTGCATAGTCCACCACCGGAAGCGAGCCAGTCAGGAAGTCGAGATCGATCCGGTCGCCGTCGGTCATGTTGAAATCGGCGATGCTGTCGTAGCTGGAGGAGTTGAACGTCGTCTCCCCCCGGTTGAAGACGAACACGTCCGCTCCTGTGCCACCGTTTAGCGTATCCCTGCCGGTCCCGCCGATCAGGATATCATCGCCCGATCCGCCCTTCAGGGTATCGCCGCCTGCGCCGCCGACCAGCAAGTCATTCCCGCTGCTGCCGTCCAGAGTGTCTTGCCCATCTTCGCCGTAAAGGCTGTCATTCCCGCCGGCGCCTAGCAGCGTATCGTTGCCAGCCCCGCCCCGCAGAATGTTGCTGCCGCCGTTACCGGTGATCGTGTTGGCAAGACCGTTGCCCGTGCCATCAAGATTGGCGGTGCCGGTCAGAGTCAGGTTCTCGACTTCCGCTGCCAGCGTATAGCTGACGGACGCTTTGACCAGATCGGTCCCGCCGCTTGCCTGTTCCACCACGATATCGTCGTTGGCGCTGTTGCCGTCGTCGGACCAGCTGTCGACGACATACGTATCGTTACCCTCGCCACCTTCCAGACGGTCCGCACCTGTCCCCCCGTCCAGCAGATCATCGCCCAGGCCGCCGAACAGGGTATCGCTGCCGCCATTGCCATAGAGGAGGTCGTTACCCAGCTCGCCAAAGATGCGGTTGGCTGCGTCGTTGCCCGTGATCGTGTTGGCAAGCTCATTCCCGAACCCGTCGATAGCTGCTGCGCCGATGAGGGTCAGCCTCTCCACGTTGGCTGCCAGTCTGTAGCTTACGGACGCGTTCACAAGGTCCGTACCGCCGCCGGCAAGCTCGATCACCTGATCGTCGTTTCCGGCGAAGCCGTCGTCCGACCAGGTGTCGACATAGAAGGTGTCATTGCCGGAGCCGCCATCCATATAATCGGCGCCTTCGCTCCCATCGATGATGTCGTTGCCGGCCAGAGCGTAGATGGTGTCGTTGAGCGCCGTCGTTTGATACGCGAGCACGGTCGTCGTCGGGCTGATCGTGTTGTTGTTGGATGACCCGGTGATCGTCTTGCCGATTTCCGACACATCGGTGATGGTGATCGAGAGGGACTGGTCGTCCACATTGAGCCCGTCGGTCGCTCGCACGACGACTTCGTAGATGCCGTCGGTATCCGCATCCAGCGGGTTTTCATAATCGGGCGCGATACTGAAGGACAGCGTGCCGGTTGCCGCGTCGATAGTGAAGAGTGCCGCGTCTGCGCCCCCCGCAATTGCGTAGCCTGGAGCCGGCCCGTCCGCATCGCTGGCCTTCACCACAGTGACCGCAGCGGTGTTCTCCGCCATGGCGATGGACGCCGCGGCGCCGCCGCCATTGGAAGAGATTACCGGGGCATTGTCGTTCACGTTCGTGACGCTGATGGCCAGCGCCTGCGAGACGCTGTTGGTACCGTCGCTGGCGCGGACCGTGACGTTGTACACGCGGTCGCCGTTGCTGTCGGACGGGGCCTCATAGTCCGGAGCGGTGAGGAACGACAGCGCGCCGGTGGCGGCATCGACCTTGAAGAGGGCAGCATCCGCCCCGCCGCTGATGCTGTAGGTGAGCGGTGTCCCGTCCGCGTCCGTGGCCTTGATCATCGCTGCGAGCAGTGTGTTCTCGGCAACGTTCAGCGCTGCTGTTGCAGATCCCCCATAAGAGGTCAGGACAGGCACATTGTCGTTCAGGTTTGCGAGAGTGACCGACAGTGTCTGCCTGTCATGGTTTGTGCCATCACTCGCCTGCACGATCACTTCATAGACGTTGTTGCCGTCCGCATCTGCGGGCGCCTCGTAATCGGGTGCCGACTTGAAAGAGAGCTTTCCGGTCGTCGGATCGATGGTGAAGAGCGATGCGTCCGCTCCTCCTGCAACGGAGAAGCTGATCGCCGTGCTGTCCGCGTCCGTGGCGGTGACAGTGGTTACAATGGTCGCGTTCTCGCTGATGGTAATTGCCGCGCCTGCACCCCCGCCGTTCGATGTGATGACCGGCGCTGCGCCGTCGGGAAGGTCGAGTATGGCGACCGAGAGCGCTTGCGTATCGACGCCGCCCGCTGCATCGTCTGCGGCGACGAGGACCTGATAGACGTTGTTCCCATCAGCATCGTTCGGCGCTTCGAAGTTCGGTGCCGAGATGAAGCGCAAGGCGCCGCTCGCCGCATCGATGGTGAAGAACGCGGCATCGTCCCCGCCGACGATGGAGAACCCGATGGTCTGCCCTGCGTCTGCATCGGTGGCCGTGATGGTGGTGACAGCAGTGCTGTTCTCGTTAATGGCAATGGACGCCGCTGTCGCGCCTCCGTTGGATGTGATGACCGGCGGATAGTTGAGGTTGTTCGCGTCCAGCGTCATGTCGGCGAACTGGAAGAACTCGACGTTGCGGGTGGTCTTTACGCCTTCGGGAGATCCAGCGCGCAGATCGGTCAGGCGATAACTGCCGTCGGTTTGCAGCGCGACGAGATATTCCGCACGCTTGCCGGTAAAGACCAGAGTGTCGACGTCACCGCTGCCATCGATGATATCATCCCCTGCGCCCGCGATGATCCGGTCGTTGCCCGCACCCCCGTGCATGTAGTCATTGCCCGCACCGCCATCGAGCAGGTCGTCACCGGTGCCGCCGTAAAGCTCGTCCGCTCCCCCGCCGCCATAAAGCGTGTCGTTGCCGGAATCGCCGTTCAGGATGTCATTGCTGATCGTATCGGGATCGTCGCCGTAGAGAATGTCATCTCCCGCGCCTCCCGAAAGATTGTCGCCGCCCGCCTGACCATAGAGGACGTCGTTGTCGTCGCCGCCGCTCAGCTTGTCGCTGCCGCGACCACCGTAGAGAATGTCGTTGCCTGCACCGCCGTCGACGATGTCGTCTCCGGAGATGTTGTTGAGGCCCAGATCGTCTCCATAAAGCAGGTCGTTGCCTGCGCCGCCTGAGATCGTGTCGCTCCCGCGCCATCCGAAAATGATATCGTCGCCCGCGTCGCCTTGGAGGTTGTCCTTGCCCGCTCCACCGATGATGACATC
Organism: Novosphingobium rhizovicinum; assembly: GCF_040813635.1. Lineage (NCBI taxonomy): Bacteria > Pseudomonadati > Pseudomonadota > Alphaproteobacteria > Sphingomonadales > Sphingomonadaceae > Novosphingobium > Novosphingobium rhizovicinum. The sequence continues at coordinate 308,365 of NZ_JBFNXR010000052.1, forward strand.
GTTGCCGAGCCCACCCTGGACCAGCACGCTCTTCGCGTAGTCGATACCGGCGGGGCCCTGCGCAGTCAGGTCGATAAAGTCGTCCCCGTCGCCCAACCAGAACTGCTCGATATTGTCGAAGCTGCCGAACCCGCCGCTGATCACGCCGTTGTTGTAGAACAGCGCGTCCGATAGGTTTGAGCCGTAGACGACGTCGGTGTTGGTGTCACCGAGCAGCAGGTCGGTAGAAATCTGCACGTTCGACGCGACAATTTGGTAGAAGGAGCCGGCGCCCATAAAGATCGCCGTGTTCCACACGAGCTGTGCGATCACATCGTCGGGACGGACCATGTCGAGATTGCCAACGCGCGTGAAGGCGAAGAACTGATCCTTCTCACCTGAGCCAGCAAGTGTCTGACTGCCCGCTGCGTTATAGAATGTTGCCATTTGTACCGCGCCCTCATCCCGTGAAAGGCGGCCCAGCCAAACGAGTCAGGCAATATGCCGCACAAGAAGCAATAGCCTCGGACACGTCTGCAGCGCGAAGAGCACGATGGATAAGCCGTGCCTTCTTCGTAGTTAGGTCATTCGGCTTAGGTTGCTCCCGACACCACGATTGCTGCTCGATTGACGCAGCTTTCCGCAGACAGCTTTACCGACGAGCGAAGCGGCTTGAACCACTTCACTGGCGGGGCAGAGATACCCTTGAGCCGCTGATCGGCAGCGCCTGGGCTTCGTTCCACGAGCATCGACGCGAATGGGTGCCTTACTCGCCTTCCTATTGGCCCCACCCCTACTCGCCCTGCAGGGCTTCCAGCGTTTCCGACACCTTTTCTCGTGCTGTCGGGTCGCGCGTGATCTCGAGGATCGCCCCGAGGCTGGATCGCGCGGCTGAGACCTCTCCATCGACGAGTTCCAGCCTCGCCCGCTCCCACCATGCGTGCACGGTGGACGGTGCAATCGTGGTCATGCGTACGTAAATTTCGAGGGCGCGGCGCCCCCGGCCAGCCTTTTCGGCCCGGGAGGCCTGGTTCTGGAGCAAACGCACGAGTACCGCGCGGTTCGGCATGGCCGAAACCTGCGTCACCGCCGCGCGATCGGGTTCGGCAAACGCGTGGACAAGCGCCGCGATGCGTTCCGCGCCGACCCGAACGCCGCCGGCAAACGGATCCACGATGACCGGATCTGCCTCCGTCCCGATGAGTACAAGGACATGACCCGGCACGTCCAGCAGGTCAGCATCCCAGCCCATGCGCCGTGCCGCGGCGACCCAGAGCATGGAGAGGCTGACCGGCAGGCCGCGCCGGCGGTCGAGCACGCGGATCATGTCCGCGTTGTCAGGATGGTCGTAGGTATCCTTGTCACCTGCGAAGCCGAATTCGTCCCCGAGTACGAAGGCGAGCACTTCCGCGCGCTCCGATGCGGTCTCTGCCATCTGGCCCACGACGTCGAGGCGAGTCTCGATGGCGTCGAGCAGCTCTTCGTAAGGCGCGAGGTCGGTGTCGGGATGGTCGAGTTGAGCCAGCACCAGAGCGGCTTCATCGAGTTCGATCTCATCCTCGTCGACGAGGCCAAGACGTTGCAGGTCATCATTCATGCCATCGATATGGGGATTGTCTGCGCGAATTCGAGCTTTCACAGGCGCAGGCCCCACCGGACCGCATGTGGCGGAAAGTGCGGATGTGCGGGTTCAGCCTTCGTCACTGCGGCCGTTCAGGGTGTGAGCCGGTACTCCCGCTGGATTCCGATCGCGTCCAGAAAGCGTCGATCATGGCTGACGACCAGCAATGCGCCATCATAGTTGCGCAGCGCATTTTCCAATACCTCGACCGAAGCGATGTCGAGGTGATTGGTAGGCTCGTCGAGAATGAGCAGCCAGGGGGCCGTCTCACCTGGCATTGCCGCCGCCAGGCCAGCGCGCAGCCGCTCCCCGCCCGAGAGTGTCCCGACCAACCGATCGGCATCGCGGTTGCGAAAAGCGAAGCGGGCGCAAGCAGCGTATGCCCCGTGCTGGTCCATCTCGGGATGAAGGCGGCGTATGTTGCCGAGGATGGTGTCAGCCGGATCCAGCAGTGTGACGTGCTGATCCAGCGTTGCGACCGCTCCCCCACTGCGGCGCACGGTCCCGCTCGCAGGAATGAGCGGTCCGCTCGCCATCTTGATGAGGGTGGTCTTGCCTGCACCGTTGGGCCCCGTCAGCGCCACGCGCTCCGGACCTCTGATCGTCAGTGTCCACGGTCCCAGACGCCGTTCGCCGACGGACGCCGTCACGGCATCGAGCGTAAGAACCTCTGCGCCCGACGGGAGACCGCTGGGGGGCGGGGCGATCGTGAGCGGGGTCAGCACTTCGATCTTTGTGCGAGCGTCCTCCAATCGAGCCGTCGCCTCCTGGAGTTGCCGCTCGCCCAGACGGCGCGCTTGCCCACCACTGTTTTCGGCGCGTTCGGCTTGCCTGCCCAGCAGGATGCGCGGCTCCGATTTGCGGGCCGCGAATGCCCGCCCGGCCTTGTCGCGCCGATCCTTTGCTTCGCGTTGCTCCTGAACGCCGCGTGCTGTGGCGCGCAATGCCGCCTCGCTACGCTCCCTCTCGGCGGCGGCCTGTGCACGCTCGGCATCGCGCTGTGCGGCAAAGGCGGACCAGCCTCCGCCGACGATATGCACGCCACGCGGCGTCAGTTCGACGATGCGGTCCATGTGCTCCAGCAAGGCCCGGTCATGGCTTGCCAGCAAGACCCCCCCGCGCCAGCTCGCGATCAGGCGCTCCACCGCTGCGCGACCTGCAGCATCGAGGTTATTGGTGGGCTCGTCCAGCAGCAGCAGGTCCGGTCTGACGAGTGCGAGTCGTGCCAATCCCACGCGTGTGCGTTCGCCGCCTGAAAGCGTGCCGATCTGCCGCTCCAGCGCGAGATCTGGCAATCCCACGTCTTGCAGCGCTTGATCCACGCGCGAGGACAGGTCCCAGTCTGCTGCTTCCAAATCCTCGGGCGTACCGTCTCCGGCCAGGATACGTGCGATACGCGCGGCAGCATCGGCGATGCCAAGCGCCTGGGCAAAGCTGTGATCCTCTGGCCAATGCTGGGCAAGCACATCCGATGAACCGCTGCGCGCCAGGGTGCCAGCGCCTGGTGGCAGATCGCCAGAGGCGATGCGCAGGAGCGTAGACTTGCCCGAGCCGTTGCGGCCGACAAGACCGACCCGCTCAGCGCCGATCGAGAGATTCAGATGGTCGAAAAGCGTTTGCCCGTCAGGGGCGATCGCACAAACGGCAGAGAAGGTCAGAAAGCTTGGCATGGGCACCGGCACGTACAGAGTGAACACTATGGGTCATGCTGTCGTGCTGGTTGTTCACGGCCTTACTCCTTGGTTGCCTTCCCTGTAACAGACCGCGCCCGCAAAGGCCAATCGGCCGGGCCGCGAGCGCGCCCCGGCCTTTCCGATCAGAAGCGCATGCCGACCGTCGCCATCACATTGCGCGGTGCGGCCATGAAGCAGTCTCCGCGTGCGAGGCACGATGCGAAGGTCCGCTCGTCGAACAAGTTGGTCGCGTTGAGCGCGAAACGCCACTGATCCCAGGTGATTTCCGCCAGGGCATCAACCGTGGTGCGCGACGGCGTGATGATCGTGTAGAGATCACCGGAGGGAAGCGGGCCGGTGGACTTGCTCTTGCCGTTATACACGGCGCCAGCACCCAGACGCAGCTGGGCACCGTCCGCGACGCCAAAAGTCTTGGTCGACCAGACCGACGCCGTGTGCTGGGGCATGTAGTTCAGGCTGGTGTTCGTTTCAGACCGCAGCTTGTTATAGCCGTAGTTCACCAGCAGTTCGAAGTTGCCGGGGAGAGTGTGGCTTGCCTCGAACTCCACGCCCTTGGTCGTCAGCTCGCCCGACTGAGTGGTTGCATTGCCGGGAAGGTAAAGAACGCGGTTGCGCTCCTTGATGTGGAAGGCAGTGACCGTGACCAGAGTGGCAGGCTGCGGTTGCCACTTGACCCCTGCTTCGTACTGGGTGCCGGTCTGCGGCTGGTACGGATCGCCGATAGTGCCACCCGTGTTCATGATGTTGCCGGCGACCGGCAGGAAGCTTTCGGTGTAGCTGAAGAAGGGCGAGAAACCGGCGCCGATCTCTCCGATGATGCCGGCGCGGAAGGTGGTGGCGTTGTCCTCCTGCCCGCTGGAGTTCTTCACGTGATCGCGGCGGGCGCCCACAACAACTGAAACGCGGTCGAAGAAGCGGACCTGATCCTGCACGTAGACGCCAAGCTGCTTCTGCGAGTTATAGATGAAAGGACCGGACGGATCGTAAGTGAGCAGCGCATCGCGATCGATGTCGTACAGGTCGATGGTCTCGTACCCGCGGGCATAGCGCTTGCCGACCTTGTTCCAGCTGTAGTCAATGCCGACGAGCAGCGTGTGTTCGACGTTCGCGCCGGTGTTGAACTTGAACTGCAGATTGTTGTCGGTCGAAAAGACGTTCATCCGCGCGTCGCTGGCATCGGCATAGAGGCCGATGGTCCTGCCGTCCGCGGCGAAGGGATTGGTCGGGTTGGCGTAGCTGTCAGCGTAGTGGGTGAAATACTCAAGATCGCTGTCGATGTAGCGCGCCTTGAGGCTGAGGCGGACGTTGTCTGAGAAGCGGTGCGTGATTGCGCCGCCACCTTGGAGCGAGCGGCCGTCATAGCGGTCCCAGCCCGGCTTGCCGACGAAGGTGTAGGGATCGATCCGCACACCGGGGTTCACAGGGTTCGGACGGAACGTGCCGATGATCGGCAGGAACTGAGAGGTCGAGCCGGAATCGTCCTCCTGGTAGAGGCCATTGAGCACGACATCGGTGTCGGGCGTCGGCTGCCAACGGATGGACGGGGCAAACAGGACCCGGTCATCGGGCACGTGGTCGATATAGGTGTCGGCATCGCGGACGCGCGCCACGGCGCGGACGGCCAGATTGTCCGCCAGTGCGAGGTTCACGTCGCCCAGGACTTCCTTGCGGTCGTAGCTGCCGTAGACGAGGTTCAACTCGCCGCCGGTCCGGAACTCCGGCGTCTTCGAGACGAGGTTGACGAGGCCACCGATCGAGCCTTGGCCGAACAGCACGGAAGCCGGACCGCGCACGATCTCTACCCGTGAGAAGTTGTACGGGTCAGACGTGATGCTGGCATAGGAGGAGAAGATGTCCCGCATGCCGTCGCGGAACTGGAGAGCGTCGATGCCGCGAATGTTGAACCCATCCACGCGGGTGTCGCGGCCATAGGGGTTCGCCAGAACACCGGCTGCGTATTTGACGGTATCGCTGATGCTGATCGCGCCCTGCGAGAGGTACTGATCCGCCTCGATGACGGTAACCGGCTGCGGCAGTTCGATCAGAGGCGTTTCGGTCTTTGTGCCGGCATTGGCCGCCGTAACGACAATAGTGTCCCTGTCTTCGTCAGCCGCTGCAGCGTCTTCTGCCCAAGCCGGCTGGCTTACCATTGCCCCCGCAAGCCCAGCCATCACGATCAATCTTGCCATTTGCCCGTCCCCATGTCCGTCCGGCGAGTCCGCTTCACCTATGAAGCGCGCACGCCCTACACTAATGCGATAGATTATCAATAGCACCTGATGACCAGGACTCGCGTTGCACAATCTGGCGAACCATGGCCACGGTGGCCACAAATCGGCGCGACCTTGCACATGCGGGATTGACAGTTCCCGGCAGACTGCTGTTCGGGTGTTCAGCATCGTATCAGTGGGAGAGTATCAGGATGACCAGATCGTTGAACGGCCGCGTGGCAGTGATCACCGGGGCAGGATCGGGCATGGGCCGGTCCATGGCGCTTCGCCTGGCAGAAGACGACGCCAAGATCGCGATTTGGGACATCAATGGCGAGGGAGCAGAAGAGACTGCCGAGATGGTGCGCAAGGCAGGCGGAACGGCCATCGCCATCACCGCAGACTGCTCGGAAAAGGCGGCTATCAAGGCTGCCGCGGATCAGACGCGCCGAGAACTCGGCAAGATCGCGATCCTGATCAACAACGCCGGTATCGCGCCATTCACGCCGTTTCTCGAAATCGACGAAGCGCTGCTTGAGCGGGTTCTGCGCGTCAACACGATCGGACCGTTCCTGGTGACGCAGGAATGCGTGCCCGACATGATCGAGGCGAAGTGGGGCAGGATCGTCAATATCACCTCGTCGTCGGTGCAGAGCGGCTCCGCTCTGCAGACCCACTACACCAGCTCGAAAGGCGCGCTGCTGGGCTTCACCAAGTGCCTGGCAATGGCTCTGGGTGAGCATGGGATCACCGCCAACATGATCCCGCCGGGATCGATCGACACCCCGATGCTTCGCGGCGCCGAGGTCATGCAGCGCGAGGGCGCCATCGAGGCTTACGGCAAGGCTCTCCCGGTGGGGCGGATCGGAACGGGCGAGGATATCGCGGCGGCAGCTGCTTTCCTGGTCTCGGAAGAGGGCGGCTACATGACGGGCCAGACCATCAGCGTGAACGGCGGCCGCTACATGGGCTCTGCCTGACCCAAAGGCGCGCGCGTTCTTCCCACTTGGAGAATGCGCGCCGTCCGGGTGGAGCCGGTAAGGTCTCGAAGACCCGTAGGCTCCCGAAGACAGAGAGCGCGGGGGCGGGAGATGAGAGAAAGGCGCAAGATGCGGATCGCAACGGCCGAGATCATCCTGCCGAAGTGCAAAGGGTAAGCCGATGCCTCTTCCCGCGGACCTTCGCACCCGACTGACGCTACCTGCCTTTGCGGCGCCGATGTTCCTTGTCAGCGGCACCGACCTGGCGATCGCCTGCTGCAAGGCGGGCATTATCGGGTCGCTGACACGCAACCACTGCCGCGACATGGCGGAAATGGAGCAGCAGCTCAGGACCGTTGCCGAGGCACTGGCGCAATCTGCCGAAGCCGAGCCCGGAGCGACGATCGGTCCGCTGGCGATGAACATCTCGCCGACGTTCAGCCGTGACGAGTTTCGACAGCACCTCGATATCTGCCGCCGCTACGGCGTGCGGATCATCTTTACATCCGTGGGCGATCCCACCCAGAATGCACCGCTCGTGCAGGAATATGGAATGCTCCATTTCCACGACGCGACGACGATGCGTTTTGCCGAGAAGGCGGCTGCGGCAGGGGCGGACGGGATTGTTTGCATCGGCGCGGGCGGCGGAGGGCATGCCGGTACGATCAGCCACCTGGCCTTTATCCCGCAGGTAAGGGCGATGTTCGACGGCATTATCGTGATGGCCGGCGCGGTCTCTACGGGAGCTGTGATCCGCGCCGCCGAAGTGCTGGGAGCCGATCTTGCCTATCTGGGCACCCGGATGATCGCGACCCGCGAGTCCGCAGCGCCCGATCCGTACAAGGCCATGCTGGTGGAGGGCGGCGTGACCGACGTCATCTACACCAGAGGTGTGAACGGGCTGCCGGCGAGTTGGCTGAAAGCGTCGCTGCGCTCTGTCGGGCTGAACCCCGATGAACTGTTCATCCCTCAAGGGCGGAGCACGGATCACCTCCCCGCAGGAACGACTCCCTGGCGGGACATCTGGAGCGGGGGCCAGGGGATCAGCCTGATCAAGGACGTGCCTTCCGTTGCCGAACTCGTCGAGCGTCTGCAGCGCGAGTATGTTGGCGCCTGTAATGCGCCCGACATGGCGACAGCGGCGCTCGCTGCCCTCGGCGCTCGTACCTGACGAGCACGCGCAACGTTTCGCCGGGACCGGGACGGGCGTGAACACACCCGCCGAGCTAGTCCTAGCAGCCTCCGGCAGCTGCAATACTGTCATTAAAGCCGCCGACCGCTTTAAGCTTCTTTCGATCTGGGGGGTCTTCTTGCTGTCGGCGATCAAGGCCGAGGCTCAGGGGCTCGGCGTTAGAACCAGCCAACGTGCGCAGCGCAGAAGCGGGCGTGAATGGAGCGGGCAATGGCAAGGCCGGGCTGGCGCGAGAGGTGCGCGACCGCTACGCGGGATCTTCGTCATGTCTAAGCATGTCGCGGGAGAGGAGCCCTAAGATATGAAAACCAGCCACTGGGCGATCATCTCCGCTCTATTCTTGGCAGAAATCGCCGCCACCTTTGAATCGGCTATGCTGTACGCTGCGCTGCCGACGCTGATCCGCGAATTCGGAGATCCCATCACCGCAGGCTGGCTGGTGACCATGCACATGCTGATCGGCGCTGCCGCGGGGGTTCTGGTGGGCCGAATGGGCGACATCTATGGCCGCAAGCGAATGACTCTATGGATGCTGGTGATTGCCACCATCGGTTCGATCATAAGTGCGGCAACCAACAACTTTGGCGTCGTTCTCGCCGGACGTGCGCTGCAGGGGTTGTCCGTCGCAGTCATTCCGCTCAGCATTGGGATCATTCGCGAGGCGATCGCGAAAGACCGCATTCCCGTGTCTGTCGGGCTGATGACCACCGGCTCGGGCGTGGGTGTGGCCTTTGGCCTGGTTCTTGGCGGATTGATCGTTGATAACCTCAACTGGCACTGGTTGTTCGTGGTCAGCGCGATCCTGCTCGGCCTCTCTTGGTTGGCAATCAAGCTGTGGGTGCCGGGCAAGCCTGGGATTGCGCCTAAGGAGCCTATCGACTGGGTGGAAGGGGCGCTGCCGGCGCCCGGCATCATGGCTATGCTCTATGGCGTCAGTCAGTCCAAAGCCCTGGGTTGGGGCGATCCGTGGGTCTGGGGAACGATCGTGTTGGGAGCGCTGATCATGGCGTACTGGGCGCGGCGCAGCCTGCGGGCAAAGGAACCGTTCGTCGATCTGCGCTTGCTTGCATCGCGCAACGTGGCGCTCGCCAACCTGCTGACCGTTTGCCTGGGCGCGGGTACCATGCAGGTTGTGCTGGTCTTCTCGACCTATACGCAGTCTCCCACCTGGACGATGGCTGGCCTTGGGCTAGGCGCGACGGTGGCCGGGCTCGCCAAGCTGCCATCGAACATCCTCTCGTTCTTCGCCGGACCTCTTTCGGGTTGGCTGACCAAGACGTTCGGAGACCGCTCGACGGTGGTCGCGGGTATCCTGCTCGCCGTCGTCGGGTGGATCATCGGCACGACCCTGCCCAGTACGCTTGTCGCGGTCATCGTGATCCTGAGCGTTATCTCCTTCGGCACCACGATCCTGAACGCGGCGATCTATAACGTCATCGTGGGCACCGTGCCGGAAGCGCGGACCGGTGAAGCGATCGGCACCATCGCCGTGACACGCGGCATGGCATCGGCCATCGGGGCGCAGGTCATCGCGGTTCTGCTGGCGACTGCAACGCTGACCGATCCGGTGAGCGGCGCGCAGCTTCCCTCTCCGCAGGGCTTCCGTCTGACGATGGGGTGGATAGCCGGACTGACTGCCATCGGCGGAGTGTTCGCTCTGTTCCTCAGCGTTCACCGCAAGGCCATGCCCGACACCGAGGCAGCCCTGCGTGAGCAGACCGCAAGCGAAGCGTGATCCACGCGCGTGTCCCGCTTTCCTTCTGAGGGCCAGAGCACTGCGCGATTGCACTGAGACAATGATAAAAGAGCGCGAGAGGACGAACAAATGAGGCGGATTCGGAAATCGAGCATGGCCTGTTCGGTCAGCGCACTTCTGCTGGCAAGCGCGGCTGCATCCGCCAGCCCAGCCGGCGGCGGCATGCGTCTGGATCAATTGCCGCGGATCGCCGAAGTCGACGAACGTTTCCAGTCCTACAATGTGGAGATGGTGGAGGTCACCGGAGGACGGTTCTGGGCGCCATACGGCGGGCCGCCGGGTGAGCAATACCGGCAGCGGCCGCCCGAAGATCTTTCCGACAAGCGACTTCGCGCCCTGACAAAGCACCTTGGTCCGGCCTACATGCGCGTAAGCGGCACCTGGGCCAATTCCACCTACCTTGAAGCCGATGGCGAGCACCTCAGCGAGCCGCCGGAGGGTTACAATCAAGTGCTGACGCGCGATCAGTGGCGCGGGGTCGTGGATTTCGCCAAGGCTGTCGACGCGAAGGTCGGCGTGAGCTTCGCCGTCAGCGAGGGACCAAGGGGGGCGGACGGCGTCTGGCAGACGGAGCAAGCACAACGGCTGCTGGATCTGACACGCGCGGCCGGAGGCGAACTTGGCTTTGCCGAGTTCATTAACGAGCCGAATGCCGCCTCACTAGGCCGACTGCCCAAGGGCTATTCCGTTGCAGACTACACGCGCGATTTCTCGATCTTCCTCGACTGGGCGCGCAAAGTGTCCCCGAACACGAAGATCGTCGGACCCGGGGGAGTTGGCGAAGGTGGCGACCTCAGCAAGATCCCGGTCGCGACCCTGGCCAGAATGCTGCTCACCGAAGAGCTGATGAAAGCCAATCCCAACGCTGTCGATGCAGTGTCATACCACTTTTATGGCGGCGTTTCGCAGCGCTGCGCGAACACACAGGCAGAGCAGGCGCAGCAATCGCAGGCGCTGACACCCACATGGCTCGATCTCACCCTGCGGGACTGGAAATATTATTCGGGGCTCCGCGACAAGTACGAGCGGGGCGATCCCATGTGGGTGACGGAAACGGCGCAGGCTGCTTGCGGCGGAAGTCCTTGGGCAGCGACTTTCCTGGACACGTTCCGGTATGTCAATCAGCTCGGCCTGCTGGCTCAGAAGGGCGTGCGCGTGGTGTTCCACAACACGCTTACGGCATCGGACTACTCGCTGATCGAGGAGGGTACGAAGAACCCGCGGCCGAACTATTGGGCAGCCGTGCTGTGGCGCAGGACGATGGGTACGACCGTTCTGGCCTCTCCTCCTTCGCCGGCGGAAAACCTGCGAATCTACGCTCATTGCCTGCCGGAATCGAACGGGGGAGTGGGCATGGTCGCTATCAATTATGGCGATACACCGCAGGTCCTGACCTTAGGCGAAGGAGCAAAGGTCTGGCTGCTGGAGGCGCCATCTGTTGACGGAACAAGCGTGACGGTGAACGGCCAAACGCCTCACCTGCAAGCGGACGGCTCCCTTTCCGGTCTGCGTGGCGTATCAGCAGGACCTTCAACGCGCATCCCGGCGACGTCCATAGCGTTCTTCACCAAGCCCCACGCGGGCAACGCCGCCTGCAAGTGAATGGAGTGCATCACTGATAAGACGGTGGGCTGTTTGCCACCTCATACGCTTGCTCACTCTTGTGATGCGACATTATGCCATTGCGCATGTGCAGAGGTTCGCTGCGGTGCATGCTCCAGCGCACGGACCGGTGCGCTGCAAATCCGGGCGTGAAGAGCGGCATGACCTACACAACGAGTTCTGTCAGACCGGCTGAACCGACGCAGAGCCGCAGGCCGTCTGCCCTCTTCCGTTATATCGAAGACCTGCAAGGAGAGGCGCCCCGGGGCAGCGTGCTCGATGCCGGCGATGTCGCTGACCGGGCGCTGGCGGCGGCACTGGCAGTGCAAGGCGAGAATTTGAGAGCGCGGGCCCTGAATCAGATCGCTCGCGGAGGTCGCCTGAAAAGCGGTTATGATGATGTGCTGGCTGCAGAGCGGCTTCCCGGCGCGGCGGAGTAGACAAGCAGGAACAATCTCCGCGTCGCAACACAGTTGCTCCGGCAAATCGCTCCAGCCGCTTCGCATGAATGGAGGCTTGCGGACCGACCTCGCACCTACTATCCGGCGCGCGTCCGGCACCGCTCCAGTAGCGGCGCCGGATAATGATCGCGCCGGTGCCTTGAGAGAGGCTTAAAAGGGAACGCGGTGAGGACGGTTCAGGCGCATGCCTGAAGGTCCAAATCCGGGGCTGTCCCTGCAACTGTAAGCGGTGAGCGCGATGCACACGCGGCAGGACACACGTCTTTGTCGCAGCCACTGGGCCGGACGCTAAGTCATGCGAGGCCTGGGAAGGCCGTGTATCAAGCGATGACCCGTGAGCCAGGAGACCTGCCGGCGTCTGGTCGCTCATGCTTTGGTCCAGGGGATGGCCCAGGCACGGTTCTTCCGTCGAGCGACGAACGAGCGGCTGGGGCCGTATCGGTTCGTGCCGCGGGCGCTTTCTGGCGTCCGCCCGTTGGCGCGCGCCGACCGTTCGTGCGGACGCCCCGCCTACGTCACCTGATGCCGACGGGGCACTTTCAATGGCTTTTCATCATACAGACACGTGTATTTTCGCGCTCGTGCTGAGCATGCTTCTATGCTCACCGGCGTCCGCGCAGACGCAGCCGGCAGCCCGAGAGGACGATCCGACTGGCGAGATCATCGTCACCGGCGTGGTGGACCCGCTGCAGCTCAACAAGGTCAGCGAGGGCGGAAGCCGGCTCAATCTCACGCCGCTTCAGACACCGGCGAGCGTCGAAATTCTCGATGGTGATGCGATCCGCCTGCGCGGCGACCTTACGGTTCAGGACGCCGCAGCCCGCGCCACCGGTATCGTGAACACCTCGGGCGTATTTGGCTACAACCTCTCGGCTCGCGGGTTCGCCGGTCAGAACAGCGTGATGCAGCTCTACGACGGCATGCGGATGTACAACAACACTCTGACGTTCCCGGCGGACCCGTGGATGGCGGAGGCGGTCGAAGTGCTGCGCGGACCCGCTTCGGTTCTCTATGGCGAGGCCGCGATCGGCGGTGCGGTGAACGTCGTGCGCAAGCAGCCGAGCGATGAGTACCAGCACGCCTTGCGGGCAGGGCTGGGGTCCTATGGGTTTGCGAACCTGGCGGCAGGCAGCGGCGGCCCGGTTACCGATCGCATCGGCTACCGCGTCGATGCCAGCTATCGCCAGTCCAATGGCTGGATGGAGCGTGGTGACAGCAGCGCTATCGCTCTTTCGGGTGCACTGCGCTTCCACCCGACAGAAACGCTCAGCCTGACTGTCTCGCACGATTACAGCCGCCAGAAGCCGCGAACCTGGTTCGGTGTGCCGCTGATCGACGACGGGCTCGACCTTTCGATCCGCAAGAACAACTACAACGTCAGCGATGCCGACTTGCGCTTCCGCGACAACTGGAGCCAGCTGCGAGTTGAGTGGGCGCCAAGCGACACGCTCACGCTGCGCAGCACGTTCTATCATCTGACCGCGAACAAGTACTGGTTCAACAGCGAGAACGCCAGGTGGATAGCCGCAAGTGCCACGGCGGCAGCGACCATTCGCCAGTCAAGCTTTCTCGAACTCTACCATCTTCAGCGGCAGACAGGGAACCGTACGACTGCGACGCTGTCGCACGATCTCGACAGCGGGATCGACAATCGCTTCGTGATCGGCGCGGACTACAACGACATCACCTACAAGAACGTCAGCAACAGCGGGAACAACGCCACCCGTCTCGTGGATATCGCTGACCCCTTCGTGGGGCGGTTTATCCAGCAGACCGGGGCTGCGGCGACCCAGGCCCGCTACAAGAACACGATCAGGCAGTACGCGATCTTCGCGGAGGATCGTCTGGCCTTGGGCGATCGTTTCTCTCTCGTCGGCGGGTTGCGGTATGACCGACCCGAAATCGCCAAACGAGACTACATCAACCCCGCCAACGACTTCACCTCCACGCCTGATGCGGTGACCTGGCGGCTTGGCGCGGTTCTCAACCCGGTACCGTTCATGTCGCTCTACGTCTCCTACGCCACCGCGGCTGACCCGGTTGGCGCGCTCGTGTCGACCTCCCTCGCGCAGAGCGCCTTCGACCTGTCGACCGGCAGGCAGTGGGAGGCCGGGATTAAGCATGTGTTCTGGGAGGGGCGTGGCCAGTGGACGTTCGCCGCCTACACGATCACTAAAAAGAGGCTGTTGACCTCCGATCCGCTGATCCCCTCGATCCAGGTGCAGGTGGGACAGCAATCGTCCAGGGGACTGGAGGCTTCGCTTTTCGTCGAACCCGTGCGAGACCTGAGCATCACTCTGAATGGCACTGTGCTCGACGCCCAGTACGATGATTTCGCGGAGTCCGTCGGCGGCGTTCGTTTCCAGCGAGCGGGCAATCGCCCCGCGAACATTGCCGCGAAGTCGGCCAACCTGTTTGTCAGCTGGAAATTTGCGCCCGCCTGGGTCGCCGATGGCGGTTTGAGCTACGTCGGCGACCGCTTCCAGGATGCTGCGAACACCCGGCGCCTGCCCTCCTATACGCTCACCGATTTCGGTATCCGCTGGTCTGCGACCGAAAGGCTGAGCGCGGGCGTGCGCATGCGCAACATCTTCGACGAGATCTATCCGCGCGCCACATACGGAGCGACCCAGTGGGTGCTGGGCGATCCGCGCACAATCGAAGTGGTGGTCAATGCAGCGTTCTGACCTGGGGCTTTGGAAACGCTGGCTCTGGTCTCTGCAAGAGAGTAAGACTGGCATTATTGCGTTTGACTCGCATTAGCGTAAAAAATAGAGGCCCTGTGTGGGAACATCAGGGGGAATCATGAACACCAATTGGCTGCTATCCACATCGCTGCTTGCCGTTCTTGTATGGCCTGCTGCGGCGATCGCGCAGGACGTCGCGCCTGCCGATCAGCCGATGGACATCATCGTCACGGGCGAAAAGGCCTCGCGCAGCCTGCAGGAAACGACGGCGTCCGTGAGCGTCGTGACCGCTGAGCGCATTGCTGATGAGAATATCCTGACAATTCAGGAGATCTACCAGCGCACTGCAAACGTCTCAGAGACGTATGGTGCTTCCGGCTTTTCCATTCGTGGCATCGATCAGCGCGGCGTCTCCGGCGGCGGCGATGCGGCGACTGCTACCGTGTTCGTCGACGGCGCACCCGTTCAGCAGGACATCCTCTCCAACGGCCCCACCGACATGTGGGACGTCGCCCAGGTTGAGATCTTCCGCGGACCGCAGTCGACCATCCAGGGCCTCAACGCGCTGGCTGGCGCGGTGCATATCCGTACCCAGGATCCGACCTTCGACTGGGGCGTCAGGGGTCGCGCTCTCGTGTCGTCGTTTGATACCACTCAGTTCGCCATTGCCGGCGGCGGACCGCTGGTGCCGAACGAACTGGCCTTCCGACTTTCTGCTGAAAAGCGTGATGCCGACGGATATATATACAATCCCACGCGCGCCGCACTCGAAAACCCGGTCGATTCGGTTTCGGTACGTGGCAAGCTGCTCTGGACGCCCTCGGCTCTCCCTGCTTTCGAGGCACGCCTGAACTACCATCATTTCGAGACGCAGGGCGGCTATCTGTTCGTGTACGTCGACCGATCGAATGGCGATTATTTCGACACCCGGACAAACCCGTCCGATTACCCTAACAGCAGTGTCGTCGATAACGATCAGGTGACGCTGGATTTGCGCTATGATCTGGGCGGTGGTCTGTCTCTCAGTACCTTGGGAACTTGGACGGAGACGGATTTTATCCGCAAATATGACGGGGATTACTCGGCCGCCAGCATCGCCTATAGTGACATCGCCGGTGGAGCGGAGACTTTTACGCAGGAACTGCGGCTCAACTATGAAAGCGACCGGCTGAGCGGACTTGTCGGCCTGTTCTACTATAATCGCGATCAATATCGAAAGTCGCATCAGGTCACACTGGTACCGACACCCGCCAGCACGATAATCAGTGCGCTCACGCCCAGCCTTGGTGCAGCGACGGCGCAGCAGGTTGCGGCGATCTATACCGCCGCGCTGCCCAACATCCCGGTCGACTATACGTCGGATTTCCCGACACAGGTCGAAACGATGGCCGTGTTTGCCGATGCCCGGTATCGGCTGACGGACAAACTGTCCCTCATTGGCGGCTTCCGCTACGATCATGAGCGTAACAGGATCGGCGGCGAGGCGATTGCGACATTTGTCGGCACGTTACCGGATTCAACACTCTACCCGTCACCGCTCGATGGCGCGATCACGGCTCTGAACGGCTTTGTTCTGGGGCTGGTGGACGATGCCAACGGTTCTGCCCCGGTGGGCACGCGCAAGTTCGACGCGTTCCTTCCCAAGGGCGGGATCGAGATGGCGTGGACGCCCGACCTTTCGACCGCTTTCGTGGTGCAGCGCGGCTATCGCTCGGGCGGCAGCAGCTTCAACACCGCGCGATCACAGCTCTTTGCCTATAACCCGGAATTCACCCGGAATTATGAACTCTCCTTGCGCTCGGCCTGGCTGGATGGTCGGCTGACACTCAACGGCAATGCCTTCTACATCGATTGGACTGACCAGCAGACCACCGCCAATTTCGGCAATGGCACCTATGACACGCATACGGTCAATGCCGGCAAGTCGCACCTCTACGGGTTCGAGGTTGAAGTGGCGCATCGTGTTTTGCCTGGCTTCGACTGGTACGCGAGCGTTGGACATACCCGAACGAAGTTCGATGAATTCGTGACCGAGGTCGGCTCAATCACCGACCTTTCGGGTCTGGAATTCCCATACGCGCCGAAATGGACGCTCTCCGGCGGGGCCAATGTGCGTTTTGGTGGCGGCTTCAATGCCAATATCAACGCCAGTTATCGCAGTGCGGTGCTGACTGACGTGGCCATCCCGCAGGCGGACAGCCGCGTTGGGGCGCGCACGTTGGTCAATGCGCGGATCGGCTATGAAACCGATCGCTGGAGCCTCTCGCTCTTTGCGAACAATCTGTTCGACGAGAAATACGACCAGTACGTCAATGAAGTCACCAACTTCGCCGTGATTGGGGCGCCCCGCAGCGTTGGCGTTGTGCTGAAGGCCGGAATTTGAGTGACGCCGGATTTATGCCGGCCATCGCTGCAATCCTCGCTGGCAGCCTTGCCGGCGCTTGGTCGCTGCGTCGGGCGTGGCGCCTCAAGGAAGGGAAGGGCGCTGCTGGTACACCTGATAATCTGCCAGGGCATAGGCTGACCAGTTTCGCTCCTGTCCGCGCCCGTCAACACGGTCATACATCGTCTTGTTGTAGTTGCCGCCGGCGCGAAGCCAGATCTGGCGGCTGTCCGGAGAGGCTGCGCGGCGGACGCCGAATTCCTGGATGAACACCGCCTTTGCGCCGTCTTGGTTGAACTTCAGCCCCAGCCTGCGCCCGCCACATCTTCGGACATGCCTTGGGGGATGAGACTGCGCTGAATGGCGCTTTTGGAATAGATGCCGTCCTTGCCGTTCAACTGCACATTGAAGGTCGGCGCGACGGCAGTGCCGCCGCTCATGCCGTTGGAAATCGGGATAGAGGCAGCCAGGCCGGCGGCCAAAATGGGATTGCCGCCGGAGAAAATGCCGACGAAGTCGGAAAGCTTGGAATTGTAGCCGGCCCGGATCTCGATTGTCCGGTCCAGAAACGAACTGAAGATGTTGAGGTTCGAGAACTTTGCGTCGGATGGGCCGACCTGGCGCCAGCCCGGCCCGATTGCCTAAACGCGCTTCTCGCATCATGTGACCACGATGTCCGGTGTCGCCGACAAAACGGCCATTGGCGGGTAGTGCCCTGGGACGTCGCGTAGGAAGCAGCCTTGGATAAGGTGGCCATCGCCGCTCTTCGGTAGGGTTCGGATGCGAACTTGAACCTGGAGAAGAGGACGATGACCAATGCCAAGATGGCTCTGCCGAGGATCGGTGTTCCTACACCACCCCTCGGGGCACTCCCGGTCCGGTGAACCTGCGGGAAGCAAACGGACGTCGGACTCGGAAGAGACAGAGCAAGTTTGCATGCGATATCCGGGCGCGAGCCGAACAATTGGCGGCATCGGAGTAGACTCGTTGCCTCACGGTATTACCGCTTACAGCTGTGCGGGATGCTTGATAGTAGCACCCACTGAACTCATTCCTTTTAGCATTTTAGTCGGAGCGACATGGTAGACCTACCGATCAAAAGCCGGCGGTGGTTCGCCAGCTTGTTGCTTTTGCTCGCAGGCCTGATTGGATCTCCAGCTTCGGCTAACCCGCCGGCAGGGACTTGCTTCGGCGTTTCAGCGCGAGCTGAAATCGCGCCCCCGCCATCCGGAATACGCTGCACGGGAACGCCAACAGATTATCGGGACAAGAGTTTATGGTTGCGGCTGCCCGTTGCAGCAGAGGCCGCAAATCGAGGTGGCTGGCTCGTGGTGCACAATACGCGCTTCGAGAGCATGAGTGCCATATTCGCTTACTCCGATGGATCTGCCGACGTTCAAACGATCCATGAAGGGGCGTTTCGCGATCGCTGGCATATTGGCGGCCAACTTGGCTTCTCGTCGCGTGTCGGCATTCCTGTGACAGGAGCCTGGCTGCGAATAGAGGGCCTGGAAAACTACGATCTGCTGCGCGTGCGCTTCCTGCCTGGAGAGGCTGCAGCCCGGCAATTTGAGCTGTCAGCACTGGCGATTGGCGCCGCACTCGCCCTGCTGGCCATAGCGGCTGCGTACAATGTTGGCCTTGCCGTGTTTCTGCGTCGCCAATTTTTTCTATGGCATGGCTGCTGGGCTGCATCAGTACTGGTATGGGGCATTGTCTGGTCGCAATCAGGATTGGTTCTCTTTCCCGCGATGGCTGGCACGATATCGGCGCGGCTGGCGACGATCCTTGCCTGCCTTGCAGTGATGTTCGCAGCGTTCTCGAGTGCTGCCGCACTTCGATCAGCACTGCCAGAAACAGCGAGGCGATCGGTTGTTGGTCTTGGCCTGCTTGTGGCTGCGTTAGGCATCGGCGCCAGCCTCCCCGGCGCGGCCCTCCAAGTTTACGGTACCCTTCTTGCGATCGCGACTCTGCTGACACTCACCGCAGTGGCGATCTCCATCGGCACGGCGTGGTGGCGCGGTCATGCAGAAGGTCGGGATATGGCTATCAGTTGGGCCTTCCCGATGATCGTGCTGGGTACGACCCAGCTGGTC
This sequence comes from Novosphingobium rhizovicinum, assembly GCF_040813635.1. Taxonomy (NCBI): domain Bacteria; kingdom Pseudomonadati; phylum Pseudomonadota; class Alphaproteobacteria; order Sphingomonadales; family Sphingomonadaceae; genus Novosphingobium; species Novosphingobium rhizovicinum. The sequence continues at coordinate 327,026 of NZ_JBFNXR010000052.1, forward strand.
GACCTTGATACATTTCTGTGGGGCGGGGGCGCCCAGATCGCGGTCTTGTTCGCGTCAGCCTTCCAAACCTTATGCTTATCCTCGTTGGCGACTGCGCGCCTGAGTGCCTTGCGCGTCGAACGGGATACGGCCGTGGCAGCCGGCAACGCGCTTGCCGAACTGGCTGATCGCGACCCACTCACCGGACTGCTCAATCGGAGGGGCTTTGTCACCCGTTGTGAACAGGCGTTCGGAGATCAAAAGACAATCCCATTCGGGCTGCTTTTGATTGACGTAGACCACTTCAAGCGGGTGAACGATCGGTTCGGCCACGAGGCCGGGGATGCCTTGCTCGTTTCCTTCGGCGAGAAGCTGCGATCACTTGAGCAGCGCTATCCTTGCTTAGCCGGTCGGCTGGGAGGCGAAGAATTTGTCCTGGGAGTTACTGGACTGTCGCGGCATGCGCTTGGCCTGTTCGCCGAGGTCACACGCGAGGAGCTAAACACCTGCGATCACAGCACTAGAGCGTCGCTTCCTGCTGTCACCGTCAGCATCGGTGTGGCTGAAGGCGTAGCCGATGGACCGTTCCGAAAGCTATACGGAAAAGCGGATCGCGCCCTCTATGCGGCGAAGCACGCTGGCCGGAACACTGTAGTCTTCGCCTCTGGGAGCATCGAAGTGCCGGGTGCGCAGATCAGTTTCTTCGAGCTTGGAGAATAGAAGAGGTCATATGCTCAATGCACATGGGTTGGCCGGCGTGCTCTGATAATGCTGTTGCGAAAGATCTGATGGCTATGGTCGAGCGAGCATGGGAAGCGCCCAGGACTCCCGAGCTCCCGCGCCTTTGAGACACATGTCGGTCGACTGTCAGCGGTTCGGCGTTCACCTCTGCGGTAGACGGCGTGTCGGATCGCACGAAACAACTCTGGGCCTCATCCGAAACGGTCGGTGGGAGTAGCCGCCTGAACAACGGCCGCGAGCATGCACCAACGACCAATGCATCAGGCGGACCTCCTGTGAACGCTAGCACTCTCTAACCGGCGTAATCGACAGCTGCTGTAAGCACCGACGTTCATCGGAGATGAAGTGAACGACGCATTCTGGTCGCAATAGCCGCCGCGACGCCAGACCTACAACCGGCCATTTGGCCGCATAGCCTGCTTCCGAACTCCACACCCTCGTTCAGCCCGCCGCTCGACGGGTTCAACCATGGTGTTGGGCCGGCTGATTAAGGGATTGAGGAAGCGGACGATGTTCTCGAGCCTGTCGTTGTTGCATAGTGCCAGAGCCCTACCCAGCCTGGTGGAAGCCCATGCAGACATCCACGGAGACAATGCGATCCTGATCGTCGAAGGCGTAGATCGAAATGGAGCGGAGCGTGTTCACGGTTCCATCCGGACGTTCGCTGCGTTCGTCCAAATCGAGATAGACTACGTCGCCAGCTTGCGACGCTCGGAAAAGAGTCTTGTCGTAGATGCCCCCAACGGCCTTCCATTGCACCAGCAATTCACGGTAGGCGGGCCATCGTAGTTCCTGATCACGTTCATTGCCCCGACGGACGAAGCGATCGGTGTCTATCATCGGGACCAGCACATCCCAGTCATCGTCCGTGGTTCCGTTGACGATGGCCGTCATCCGGTCCCCCCAGTCCAGCGCCTTGCGCACGCGGTCGCTCGTGATCTCATCCTGCCTCGTCCAGTCGCCAGTCATGTCTCTCTCCCCATCTGATCATATTTTCGCCGCCTACCTTTTGGAACGGCGGTCCTGCTGTTGAGGCATGCTACGTCTTCGTCACGCTTGACGTATCTGCTCCCGCTTGACGGTCACAAGTAAACCGATCGGAGGTCTTTATTACTTGCCGTCAACCATGCCGACGCGGAGGTTCTCACCAGATCCGTCAACTGCCAAGGCCGCGGCACCGACGGACGTTTCGGCATGCGTGCGCTCGAGCTTTCGATAGCTGAAGCGCCATTGCCCATCAGGGCCTCGTACATAACGTTCATGGTAGAACCCGAAGCCGCGAAGCCACTGCCTTTCTCCATCGCGATACCAGAACAGATTGTCCTCCATCGCCCACACACCGGTGGCGTTGTTGCAGTCCTGGAATTCGATGACCGGTGTGTGGCAATGGTGAACAGTGGTGACGTTAGCCATGTGCACGGCAAGCGCATCGGCGGCGGCCCGTCCGCCGACGATGGGTTCGTCGCCAATCGACATGGCGACATAGTCGTCGCTGTGAAGCTGGGCGTATGTGTCCCAGTCCTTGCGGTCGACGGCATGATCGCGCCGACCTTTCAGATCGTGGATCGCCTGCAGTTCGACCAGCCGCTCCAGATCACTCATGTCGCTCATGTCGGGCCTCTCCTCCGGGGCTTGGTACTCTTCTTGGTGCATCACGTAGATGTCGCGGTGGCGCAGCTTGTCCGCATCGCTCGAATAGGTCGAAAACTAGAGCATGATCTGCCCACCATCGGCGTTGATCGTCTGCCCGGTGACGTAGTGGCCATCGTCGCTCGCGAGGAACACGGCGATCGGGGCTATGTCCTCATCCGGACGGCCGAAGCGACGCAGCGAGATCTCATCGTAGTACTTCTGCGCGCGTTCGGGGTTGGCGTTCAGCGCCTTCTCAGCCGAGGGGCTGAGCGCCGCGGGATTGATGACGTTCACCCGGATGCCGAACTGCCCCCACTCGCGAGCGGCTGACCGGGAAAGGCCGCGGATGCCCTCCTTGTTGGCACCGTAGATGCCGTCCCCCGGCTCGCCGTAGATGCCCTGTCGCGTGCCGAAGTTGATCACCGATCCGCCCCGCGCCCTCAGGTAAGGGAAGGCAGCCTGCATGTGGTAGAGGGTTCCGAACAGGCCCGAACCGAAGGTGAGCTGGATAGACTCATCGGTGATGTCCTCGATCTTGGCCTGCCGCGTAGCCTGGGCATTATTGACGAGGATGTCGACGCGGCCGAACTGCTCGACGGCGGTCTGGATCGTGCGCTGCGCATCGTCGCGGCTCGCCACGTCTGCCTGGATGCCGATGACCTGGCCGCCATCGGCACTCAACTGGCGCGCGGCCTCCTCGATCGCATCGGCCCGCCTGCTTGAGATGACCACCGAGGCACCTTCACGCGCAAAGGCGCGCGCCATGGCAAGGCCGATGCCCTGGCTTCCTCCGGTCACGATTGCAACCCGTCCGGCCAATCTGCTCATCCGTCATCCCTCTCTTGCTGCCTGCACTGATGCGCGGGTCTTTATCAGGTCTTGGCGTAGTCAGGTTCAGAGCGGCTTCTCCGCCCAACCCTCGCCCTCGCCAGGTTTGAGGCGCCTGCCGGGAGCGAGGCCTGCCCTAGTCTTCAGGTCGAAGCCGATCGGGTCCACACCCTCTTCCAGCTGAACGCCGAATGCGGCCAACGCCCAGCCGAGCATAACGTACTGTCCCAGCGCGAAGATCAAATCCATCAGCTGCTGCGTATCGAAATGATGGGCGAGCACCGCCCATGTTGCATCCTGAACGCGGGAATGTGTCCACAATTCGTCCACACAGCGCAGCACGGCGGCATCCAGCTCGCTCCAGGAGCCCGCGTCGGGCCCGACCACGATGGCGGCGACTTGTTCCAAGGTCATGCCTAGGTTCAGGGCATAGCCGACGTGGTAGTGCCACTCATACTGTGACTTCATGTGCCAGGCGACACGAAGCGTGACGAGTTCGCGCGCCCAGGCTGGCGCGGTATTATCAATCAGGACGTGCTTGCCGAAATGGTTGAATGCCATGGCAAGCGGCGGATGGTTTGCGAGCACCATCTGGCTGCTGGTCCGCGAGCCGTTCTCCCATGCACCGGGCTCACCCCAAAACGCGAACACCTCGCGCGCGGCATCGGTCCACTGGTCGCGAGGGAGCGGGGGAACGCGGATCGGCGTTTCTGGATGTGCAGCATCGCTTCTGTCCACGGCCACCAGTTTCCTCAGCTGTTGATGGCGTCACGCGATCACGGCGCGCCCATCGATCTTAGGCGAGTGCCTAACACCGATTGGCGGGCCGCGGCAAGATCGATTGCGCCGCGATGCTTGCACCACTTACCCGATCATGGAAGGACAGCAGGGGGAGGAGCGAACAACCTTGAGCCGTGAAGCCATTCTTGACGCTGCCGAAGCGATCCTGCGCGACGAAGGCTATGCTGCCGTGAGTTCGCGAAAGGTCGCTACAGTGGCCGGCCTGAAGTCGAAGCTTGTGCACTATTACTTCAAGACCATGGACGAGCTGTTCCTGGCCTTGCTGCGCCGCGTAGAGGAAAAGCATTTCGATGAGTTGCGGAAGGCAGCCGCGTCCAACGAACCGCTGCGAGCCTTGTGGCAGCTCAGCAGGGAACCGACCGTTCCCAAGTTGCACAAGGAATTCGTTGCCCTCGCCACCCACCATGAACCGCTGCGCCAGGAGATTGCCCGCTCGGCCGAGCGCACACGCCAGATCTACGCAGCCGCTGCCGGGGATGCTTTGGTCAGGGCCGGGCTGAGCACAAGCACGTACCCCCCCGTTGCAGTCGGGATGATGATGGACGGCATCTCACGCGTTATCAGTACTGACAAAATCCTTGGCTTAGACTGCGGCCATGCGGACGCCATTTCGCTAATGGAAACATTGCTCGATCTCCTGAGCGTGTCTCAGTGTGAGTAGAAGACGGACGCGTAGCAGGCCCACATTGTCTGATGACAACCTGTGGTGGCTCTGACCGCCTTGTCGGCGCGGGTTCACAACTGCGATGGAGCATTCGCGACGACCCATGCCCGGCCATTCAGCACACTACGCGAGGCGCCCAGCTTCGTTGGGGTCGTCTAATCGCGGGTCATAGTGCAAGCTCTTTTTGCGCTGGGTCGTATGCCGGGTGCAGGGTCGTCTTCGCGGTCGGCATGAGCCGCCGCATGATGGAGCTTCGCGGGAGGAGCCTTCCAGTGTGGACGCCGCACTCTGCTGAAACAGCGGTGCACCCCATCAAACGGAATGGCTCGGCCCACGTCCCGGCAGGGACGTACCAGCGCGTCCGGGCTCGGACGCGATCCGCTATTCAGATCAACCTGTAGCTCCTGCTGTCCGGTTAAACATCTCGCCGGATCGCAGCATCGCATGCATGGTCACTGCAAGCCTGCGGGCAACGGCAACAGCAGCCCGCTTGAAGCCCACCCGTTCTCTGAGTTTGACGCCCCATGTGCGCAGCGTGCTCTCGGCTGAGCTGCGGGTGAGGATCACCGTGGCCGCCTCGTAGAGCAAGCTTCGTACATGCCGGTCGCCCCGCCTTGAAATGTGGCCGTTATAATCGACTTCGCCTGACTGATAGCGTCTGGTCGTGAGGCCAAGCCATGCCCCCACGGAACGCGACTTTTTGAAGTTGCCAGGATCTTCAATGGCAGTGGCGAAGGACGTTGCCGTGACGGCGCCCACGCCTGGGATCGACATTAGCAGGTGGCACGCTTCACTCTTGCGGGCATCGGCAATCAGCTGACGGCTGAGCTCGGCCACGCGCAAGCGCATGCTGCGCCAGACTTCGAGTAGATCGCCCTGCTCGACCACGAGATTGCGAGCCGTGCGAAGGCTGATCCCGTGGCAAAGCGGCTGATGACGATTCCAGGCGTCGGCCCGGTAATAGCGACCGCCCTGGTGGCGCGGGCGCCCGCTGCCAGCACCCTCCGTCGCGGGCGCGACTTCGCCGCCTGGCTCGGCCTCGTACCCCGACAGCACTCCAGCGGCGGCAAGGAGCGCCTTGGGCGGACAACGAAGATGGGCGAGCGTAGCTTGCGTAGGCTTCTGATCATCGGCGCGAGCTCGGTGACGAAGGTTGCGGCGCGCAGGACACACGGAAGCACCTGATCCTGCGCAGCCAAATCTTTCGACAACCCCCTTGTACCCGGTGGGGCGTTCTCTAATCGCGCCGCCTTCGTCAAGCCCTGCTGCATCTACTTCGCCCGGGTCACGGTTCTCTACGCGGTCGGCATCGGCCGCCGCAACATCTGGTCCGCTCCGGAAAGCGTAGGTGCTGCAAGGTCCACAACGGGTTTGCGCCCGTGGCGCACCCAAGGCCCCGTACCGCGCAGTCACCTACACCCTCGCCCGAGGGCGACAGTAGCGTCCGGCGAGTGCCGGACTAACTCGACTTGTCAGGCCGGCAGTGTGGCAGCAGACCAGCGGAATTCCTCTCCTGATCGCCAGATGCTGTGCAGGATGACGGAAAGTTTGCGAGCCAATGCGACGCGCGCTTTCCCCGGTCCGGCTCGTTGAGCGATGGCCTGAGCCCATTCACTCAGCTGTGACGCTCGCTTGACCCGATGCAGGATCACGCTGGCGGCCTCGTACATCAGCGTACGCGCCAGACTGTCGCCGCATCGCGAAATCCGGCCGCTACGATCGATGTCACCGGACTGGTATCGGCGGGGGGTTAAATCCAAGTGCGCTCCCACAGCACGGGATCGCGAGAACCGTTTTGGATCCTCGACAGTGCTCACGTAAACGAGCGACGACAAGGCGCCGATGCCAGGAACGCTCATCAACAAGCGGCAGGTTGGATCGGCGCGAACCTGACGCAGCACCGCTTTGTCGAACGTGGTGATCTGCTCGCCCACATGCCGCAATGCCGCAAGCAGGGGGCGAACGACCATGCCGACTTCCTGATTGCCCTGGATGAGCTCTTCGACGCGTCGGTCGAAGCGTAGGCCGCGCCCTGATCCTGGCAGCATGCCGTAGGTCTTGAGGATGCCACGGATCATGTTGGTGAGGCGCGTCCGCATGCCGACCAGCTGCGCTCTGGCACCCAGCAAAGATCTCGCCCGGTGAGCGTCCAGCGACTTTACATGCACAGGGCGGTACCACCCCGAGCGCATCACCTGAGCCAAGCCTTCGGCGTCGTTCTGATCCGTCTTGTTGAGCCGCATCTGCAGAGCGGCCTTCACTCGCCGTGCGTCTAGGCAATCCACTGTTAGGCCGGCTTGGCGCAGGCCATGTACGAGCCACGGTGTCATGGCCCCAGTCTCGATGCCAATCCTCGCGACCGCGCCGGCGTGAAGTTTGAGCTGAGAGGCCAGAACATTCGGGGTCAGTGGGACAGGTACCACGCCACTGGCGCTGCCCTCGCTCATTCACCACGCAGATAGCGGTCGACTTCTGAGAAACGTCTAGTCCCACGTACATCATTGGAGCTCTTCGATCATGCTCGCGTCACCGGGACGGTCACCCGGATCGCGGCACATTATCATCAGCTCGACTCAGACCGCGATTACCCGAGGTCCACACACGGACGCTCAAAATTTTAGCCGGTCGGGGGCTCTAGGCGACGGCATGGATGACGCGGAAACAGCAAGAAGTGGGGCAGAAGCCGTCATTCGCGGATACGACGGCGAGGTCTGGTCTTGGCAGCAACAGACATTCGCACGTTCCGAGCTACCGGTCCTGAACGAGCAGCGTCGACCGTCTCCTGCCCTTTCGGTCTCAGCTCCAAGAATTGGTCGCAGGGCCGTCGACACGCGCGATTAGGAAGTTCTTCGAACGGCGCTTCTCGCAGAGCGGGTAGCGCCGCCATTGCCGATTCTCACTCTGTGACGTCGATCTGGCGCTTCAGGCGCAGGCGACCGCTCACGACGCCAGCGGTCATTTCCGGTTGCCCGCCACCGACATGCACTTGATAGACGCCGGCCAAGGCGCGCCGATCTCCTTCGAGTGAGACGGTGCTCAAGTCCCGTGCCGAGAGCTGGAAGACGACGTTGCGACTCTCGCCGGGCGCAAGGTTGACACGCTTGAAGCCACGCAGAGCAACGTGAGGATTTCCCGGCGCGGTTGGAAAACGAAGGTAGAGCTGCGCGACCTCGTCACCCGGACGCTTACCGCTGTTGGTGAGCCGGGTGGTCACTGTCACGTCGCCGTTTCGACCTACTGATCCGAGCTGAAGTGGACCGTAGTTGAACGTCGTATAGCTCAGACCGTGGCCAAAGGGGTACAAAGGTCTGCCGGAGAAGTACCGGTACGTGCGCCCTGTCATATCGTAGTTGTCGAAAGCCGGGAGATCGCCCACGCTCCGATAGAAGGTCACCGGGAGGCGACCGGCAGGATTGACCGCACCGGCGAGCACGCGGGCGATCGCTGTCCCGCCTTCTTCACCGGGATACCATGCTTGAAGCACTGCGTTTGCATTGTCGTCGGCCCAGCCGAGGTTCATGGCGCTGCCGCTCATGTTCACGACAACAAGCGGCTTACCGGTCGCCTTGGCTTCTTTCAGGATCTGCTGCTGATCGGCAGGCAAATCGATGGTCGTACGGTCGCCACCGCTGAAGCCCGGAATTTCCAGCGACTGTTCCTCACCCTCCAGGTCGGAGGTCAGCCCCACTGCCGCGATGATGAGGTCTGCGTCGCGAGCAGCGGCATTCAGCTCGGCAGCCGGGTTGTCAGCCACTCGCGCCCAGACCAGCTGCGAGTGGTAGTAGTTGGTTTTCAAAGCCTCGATGCGGAAGGCATGACGGCGGCCTTTCTCCAGACGCACCGTTTTCAGGTCTCCCAGTGGGACGGGTTCGGCGCCGACACTGGAGACCGGCTTCCCATCCAGCGTCAAAGTGGCATTCGCGCCTCGCATCCCGATGCGGTACGTACCGGTTTCGGGTGGAACGATGAAGCCACTGAACACGACCCTGTAACCTCGGGTCGCGGGATCGTGCTCCTTGCCGATCTTTTCGACAGTCTTCGTCAGATAAGGTGTGTCGTCATATTGAGCCGGCCCGTGGTGACCCGGGTCTCGCGCGTTCGCACCTGCGGGCTTCACCGCGTAGAATTCGGCCTGGATGCCTTCCTGTCCTGCGGGCGTAACGAAGGCGGAGGGCGGGACCGGCTCTCCATCAGTATAGGATGGGCCGACCGGTGAATGGATAACTTGCGCTTGAGGGAACTGCTTCCGGATTCCCTCAAGGACCGAGACCGGCGAGACGATCTCTGCTGAGGAGTAGTTGCCGCGCAGCACCCGCAAGGAGTCAGCAAGGGGTCCGGTCACAACGATCTTGCGCGCGGTTGAGGCCAGCGGCAGGACACCATCGTTCTTCAACAGCACCATGCTCTGTTCCGCACTCCGCAATCCAAGTTCGCGATGTCCGGGCATGATGATGCGGTCGGGCTTCGAGGGGGCCGCGGCTCGCCCGCCGGGTTGTAGGTCCCCCGTACGGATGCGCGCTGCGAACAGGCGGGTGAGCGCCCGGTCAAGGTCCGTTTCCTTCAGCAGCCCCTTTGCCAGCACCTCGGCGTAGCGGTTCGGGCCTGAGATGCACTCCAAGTCCACCCCGGACTTGATTGCCACGGCTCCGGCCGAAGCAGCGTCCGGGACGAACTTGCGGGGGTCGAAGAGATCGCGAACCGCACCGCAGTCGGACACGACATAGCCTTCAAATCCCCACGCCTTGCGAAGCTTCGTCTGCAGAAGGAACTCGTTGGCGCAGGCGGGTTGACCGTTGACGGCGTTGTACGCGCACATGATCGAGCCGGCGCCACCTTCGATGATCGCGGCGCGGAATGCCGGCAGGTAAGTATCCTCCAGGTCATGAGCCGAGACGGTCACGTTGGCGAAGTTGCGCGTCGATTCCGGTCCGCTGTGGACAGCAAAGTGCTTCGGCGTAGCAATGACGTGCGGCCGCATGGGGTCGGGCCCTTGCATGCCTTCGATGTATGCAACGCCCAATTTGGCAGTCAGAAAGGGATCTTCGCCATAGGTCTCCTGCCCGCGGCCCCATCGCGGATCGCGGAAGATGTTTATGTTCGGCGACCATGCGGCAAGTCCGTTACCCTTGCCGATCTGCCCACCTCGGCCCTCGGCGCGAGCATTTGCATGGATCGCGCGCACCTCTGTTGAAATCGCGGACGCGACATCCTTGATCAGAGCATCGTTTAAGGTGGCCGCAAGGCCGATCGGCTCTGGGAAATTGGTGGTCTCACGATCGCTCATCGCGCCATGCAAAGCTTCCGTCCACCATTGGTATGCCGGGACCCCCAGGCGCGGGATGGCCGGCGCGCTGTTCACCATCTGGGCCGCCTTTTCGTCCGCAGTCATTTGCGCGACGAGAGCCGCTGCTTGCCGCTCAGCGGAGTCGTCAGCCAGAGCCGGCGCAGACGGGGGCTGCCCCACCGCCGGTACAACAGTGGCCGACATGGCAAGCGGAGCAAGAGCCATTATCGCTGCTTTGCCAAATGACTGGACCGACGAGGAGATCACGTCGCGCTTCACAACGCCTTCCCCCTTTCCGCTATTCTTATGCCTTGAAGCAGCAAGCTCACTTTCCGATGGTCAACGCTCCGAAGCACCATTGTCACGCCAGGTACGGCCAGGCAGACTGATCTCTGTAACTGGACCAAGGCGATCCGCGCTTTTTCCAACTGCGAAGCTGTATTTGCCTGCTGGCATGTGCCAGCCGCCGTTCTTCCAGTCGGCGAGCAGGCGCGGATCGATGTTGACAGTCACCTGCTTCGTCTCACCGGCTTTCAGCTCCACGCGTTGAAAACCGATCAGGCGCTGTTGCGGCTGACCCGCTTGTGAAACCAGGTAGAGCTGAGAGACGTCGGCGCCCGCGCGCTTGCCCGTGTTGCGCACGTTGAACGTGGCTGTCATTCCCGAAAGCTTGGGGCGCGACGTGTCGAAGGTGGTGTAGCTCAGTCCGTGACCGAAGGGGAACAAGGGCTTGAGCCCCTTCTGAGCATACCATCGATAGCCCACGTCCGATCCTTCCGGGAACGTGATGGGGAGAACTTGCTGCTCCTTGGGCAAAGTCCGGACGTCCTTGCCCCCTGCGGCATCGATCAGGTTCTGACCCGGCAGAACAGGATTCGGCAACTGCGCCGCTGCGACCGGGAAGGTCACCGGAAGATGTCCCGAGGGATTGACCGCGCCGGAAAGAATGCGGGCAGTCGCCTCACCGCCGCGGTTGCCGGGATACCACGCCTGCAGCACGGCCGGCACTTTGTCGATCCACGGCATCGCCACCGGACCACCAGTTTCGAGCACGACGACTGTGCGCCCGTTTGCGGCGGCCACGGATTCGATCAGGGCGTCCTGGTTGTCCGGCAGACTCAGATCAGGCACATCGCGCCCCTCGCGCCGGAACTGTTCAGCGAAAACGACCACCACGTCGGCACCGCGCGCTGCCTGAGCGGCACGGGCCGGATCGCTTCCATCGTCAAAAGATATGGCCGCTTGAGGGAATTGCTCCTTCAGCGCGGCCACTGGCGGAGACGGCATATAGAGGCGGAAGTGATACTCCTTCTCATCGTAGCGAAGCCGCAAGGGAGAACCGCCCACCGGCCAAACCTGAGACGAGCCGGCTCCTGCGGGCACGCCGACGTCAGCATGGCCGCCCACCACCAGGATACGCTTGGCGCCGGCAGCTATCGGCAGGATACCGTTCTCGTTCTTGAGCAGAACAGTTCCTTGCTCCGCCACACGCTGCGCGAGGTCGAGATGCGGGGCGAAGTAAATCGGCTTACCCGCCACGGGTGAGTCATCCGCCACCCCCAGCGCATACATGGTCCGCAAGATCCGGGACACAGAGCGATCCACATCGGCCCATGTCACGGTGCCAGCCGCAAGCGCATCCTTCAGGCGTTGACCGAACCACGGAGTATGCCGGGGTTGGGTGCCCGATTCCTGGTCCAGACCCTTGTCGATGGATACGGAATGGACCGCGCCCCAATCGGACATGACCCAGCCTTTGTAACCCCAATCGCCCCGCAGCACGTCGTTCAGCAGGAACCCGTTCTCGCATGCATAAGTCGTGTTCACCTTGTTGTAAGCACACATGACGGAGCCTGGCTCGCCGATCTCGATGGCGATCTGGAAGGCAAGCAGGTCGCTCTCACGCATGGCAGGCTCGTCCATCCGCACGTCCGCGAACGAGCGCCCGGTTTCATTCGCATTCAGCGCGTAGTGCTTGACCGTCGAGACGATCCCATTCGACTGAACGCCCCGGACCGAATAACCGCCGAGAATGCCCGTCAGCAGGGGGTCTTCGCTGAAATACTCGAACGCGCGTCCGCCGCGTGGGTCGCGCACCAGGTTGATGCCTCCGGCCAGAAGAACGTTGAAGCCCTTCGCCCGGGCCTCGGCGCCCATCGCGCGCCCGACCTGCTCGATTAACGCAGGGTTCCAGGTGGAGGCCATGGTAAGGCCTGCCGGCATCGCCGTCGCCTCGTCATTGGTGCGCATCAGCCCGCCCATGTTGGCGACGCCCAAGCTCGCATCGGATTCCGCCAGCGCCGGAATGCCGAGGCGCGGCACGCCCGGAACATAGCCGGCCCCTTTCGGGAGGTCGGCAGGAAATGTTCCGGCGGGCCATGTCTGGGGGACGAAGCCCTGTAGCATCGAAAGCTTCTCTTCCTGCGTCATCTGAGCGAGCGTCGCGGCTGCTTGTGCATCCGGATCAGCAGACTGTGCGACGGCACTCGGCCCCGTCAGGGCGGTGGCGATCAGGGCCAGAGAGATAATCTTTCCAATGCGCTTCATGTCCATCGATCCCCAGTTTCAGCATCCAGATCTCACGGCAGGTCAGCCGCCTCAGCCCGCTTCGCTCGGACCGACACCAGGCACTTGCCGGGCGAGCCCAAGTCGCGGCGAGTACGTCGCGGTGAGAGAGTCTGTGCCTCGGTGTTCGAGTGCCTTCTAGATACTTCCGGTGCGTCACCTGCCGCGTTGCCAATCGCGTGCAACCGCGAATTCGCCACTGGGACCCAGACCCTTGCGCACAGCCACGGAATCCGCCATTCTCCCGCTCGCGCTTCGTGAATTGGCAGTGGTGTTCGGGTGAACCGATTTAGACGCGGCTTGCTCGAGCTTTGGGCGATGTTTGTCCTCGCGGTGGCCGTTGGCTTCCTCGGACCCTTTGGCACATACCACAATGACCCGTTCGTCTACCGGGTTAGCGTCTGGTTCTTGCTGCTGATGGGCGCTTACCTGTTGGTGCGGCCCCTGATGTTGATCCTTGATATGGTGGCGAACGCCACGTCTCTGCCAGCGCGCCCTCTGCGCTTCTGGGGCGCCGTGGTAGCCACCGCACCGGTCGCAGCCCTTTGGAGCATTATCGGTGAGGACACGCTTCGGGCGGAGGAGGGCTATCTCCTTCTCGTATCGTTTGCGCTGCTCTGTGGCCTGGCCGTATTTGCGGTCACGGAGTGGGCCGGATGGGCTGACCGCCGCGTCAGGGCGCGATTGAGCGTTGCTGAGGTGGACGTCTCCAAATTCCAGGAGAGTGCACCGCCCGAACTGCGAGATGATAGAGACACCGAAGAAGGAACATCGCAGGCTTCCGATCCACCGCTGCGTGCCCGCCTCAGCCCAGCATTCGTGTCCCCGATCGTCGCGCTCCAGAGCGAGGATCATTACGTGCGCGTGTACGGCGCGAACAGCAGCGAACTTCTCCTGATGCGCCTCCAGGACGCAATCGCCGAGATGGGGAACGTGCGCGGGGAACGAGTCCATCGCAGCTGGTGGGTCGCGCTCTCTGGCGTCGAGGCCTTCGGACGATCCGGTCGTGCTTGGGTGGTGCGGATCGCCGGAGGGAAGCGAGTGCCCGTTGCTCGCGCCTCCGTTGAACGGCTCCAGAAATCGGGTTTCTTGCCCGACGTCCCTCGCAAGGACTGTGTCGGACGAGTTGAAACCTAATTGTGGTTAGCGCTGAACTGCCGCACGACGTTCTTTGCGCTGCAGCCAGCTCAATGGATCGCAAGGATGGAACGCCACTGCCCATGATTGCACTGCCAGTCTTCGGCTACAAATCTCACATCAGCATCGACCGGCGCTTCGGCTTCATCCGGGAGATGGCGGTGACCTCGGCGTCAGCAGCCGATGGGCGTCTGCTCCGGCAGGTCGTCAGGACGGATAACACCGGTTCCCACGTCTGGGCCGACAGTGCCTATCGCTCAAGGCGCAACGAGAAGTGGTTGTCGGATCGGATGCTCACGTCCCGAATTCATCGGCGCAAACCCATGGGCAAGCCAGTGTCGAAGGCAACCGCCCGAGCCAACGCTGCTAAATCCTCGATCCGCGCTCATGTCGAACACGTCTTCGCCCATCAGAAGAACAGGTTCGGGCTGTTCATCCGCAGCCTGGCCCGCGCCGAAGCGAAACTGACCCTTCGCAACCTCGCCTACAACTTCAACAGGCTGATCTTCCATGAGCGCCGCGAAATCATGGGATGACTATGCCTGCCACCCGGGAAAACCGGGCAAAATCGCCCGGAAGTCCCCCGCAAACCGACCCAAGGCGCGCCCGCCAGCCTCAGGCAGAAACGGCATCATCCGCCATCAGGTCGCAAGCCTCCAAGCACCCGGTTATTGCGGGTCTCCAGCTGATCTAGCAAGTATCTTGGAAATGCGCGCCTGGCAGCTTCAGAAAGCAAAGAGCCCACTAAGCGAAGTGATCGAGATCGCCCAAGCGTACGGCCCGGCCCTCCGGGAGGAGGTCGCCCACGACATTCGATCTATCGCAGGCAAGATCATCATTTCACCGGGGCGCGACCGCGGCCAAGTCTATGGGGAGCTGTGCGGCGAACTCATGGGTATTCTGAACATGGTGAGTAAAGAAGGTGGGGGCGGTGGTCCCTTATACCAACGGGCACTGCGCCCTCTCGCAACGATCTTAGCCGCCAACGCCGCTGTTCCCCGGCCAGAAGCTGCCCTTCGGAGCTGCCTTCTGTTTACGATGCTTCGTACAAGCCAAGCTGGGCCACGTTAGGATAGCGGACGGTTGGAGCTATGCATCCAACTCATCGACAAGTCTGCTCGTTTCCAAGTCTTCATAAGCTGTTGTCAGCCGCAAATGAGCCAGCACGCTCACCTCCCACCCGTAATTGACCACAGGCGTCGTTAGCCAGCCGATATAGAGGCCCCAGACAATAGCCATCCGGTACTCGCGCCATAGTTCTTCTGACGCCGGAGGTTCCTTGCATCCGTTGGCGATCAGCTGTTCGCGATAGTAGGCGAGCAATTCACGCTCACTGGTCCGGCGCTGCTCGACGGAGAGGCCCGTCGCTATCACATAGCTGACGTCGTGAATGCAGAAACCCTGGGACGCAAGCTGCCAATCCAGCAGACCCGCTTTCTCTCCGGGCAGGATGTAGGTGTTGCCGATGTGCGTGTCGCCGTGACAGACCGTCTGCGGCAGACCCGTCTGGTGGCGCTGCACCGACTGGAAGCGGCGAAAAAGTCCGTCGGGGCTCGTGCCCAGGCGCTCAACCATCTCTTTCTTGAACTGCTCACGCTCGACCTGATCGGCGATGAAGCGCGGAACCACTGCCGGATTGTTGAACTGCTGGTGAAGGCGTCCGCTCGTGTGCTTCTCCATCCACGAGAGACCGGCAGTCAGCTCCGCGCTTTGCCAATAGCGCGCGTGCAGGACGGCCAATTGATCGAGGATACTGCGCATACGCTCAAGGCTGGTGGGCACAGTGACGCTGGCGAAGGTCGCATCGCGGTCCCGCAGGTCTTCCATGACGAGCAGTAATGCGTTCGACGACGGATCGTATGCGCCGCCCAGCGTCATGGGCGCTTCCAGGAAAGTAGCAGGCCGAAGCCGGCGATAGACAGCCACCTCGTTCTCGTAGAGCGCGCCGCCCGCTCCGGCGATCGCCAGCGGCTTGTTCGGCTCCTCTGGCGCAGCACGAGCGACTTTCAGAACCAGATGGTCCGGCAGCGAGGCGTCGGCATGAACATAGACCGGCCGAATGATGATGCGCCCTGCGGAGGAAGCATTGCCGTCGCCCCAGACATGCGAAGCAACGACGGAGAAGTCGCTTAGCCGGGCATCAGGCGTTTCGGCGCAGATGACCTTGTTGAGAACGCCCAGGGTCAGGTCGTCAGCGTGAGTGGGTAGCGTAGTTTCCATCATGGCGCATGACCATGACCCCAGTGCGTCAGAGTGACAAGGCTACTGCGCACAGTTCGTGCGCTGATTTGGGGGGCGACGCTGCCACCCACATGGCCGATAGAGCCGTCATAGAAGCGTCGCGCTGAGTGGTGTGAAAGCTCTTGCTCACTCGAGGAGCGATCGTGGCTTTCCTCGCCAGCCCGCACTCCGCTTTCGGGACCGGTGTGAACTATCGCATTGATGGCGGGCAGGTGCAGTCGGTGAACTGATCCCCGGCCGGTCCGGTCAGGCCTGCTGCCGAGCCTGCGGCTTCATCGTCGCATCCACCTCGTCGATCGCTTCCTGAATAGGATCGGCCAGGGAGACCATGAGGTTTCCAAAACGTTCAAGCGCGCCAGCGTAAGCGCGAGTGAAACGCTCCTCTTCCGCTTCCGTCGAACATCCAGCGCACATGGACTGGCCGATGAGTGTCCAAGCGTCCCGCCGGGATTCGGCGAACGCCTTTGGGTCGAAGTCCGAGATACCAACGCCAGCCTGAAGTACGTGGGTCGCAACCACAAGCTCCAGAGCGGAGATGCGCGCTTCGAGGTCTACAAGGTCCATCCATGCCTCTATTTCTTGCGTCCGGGGCACTTGAGATAGTGTCGCGGCTGCCGATTGAAAGGCGCCTTACCTGACCTGGATAGCTGCCGGCTGCGCCTCTGTTCGGCTGCTCCTGCACCGCAGGATCAGAATGCCGCTCAGCAAACTTCCCGGTACGCCCGCAATCAGGAGGTATTGGTAGGATCCGAACGCGTCGAAGATCATGCCGGACAGCAAAGGTCCCAAACCGGCACACAGCGCGATTACGCTGTTCATCAGTCCGAAGATCTTCCCGAAGCTGGCCATGCCGGTGAGCTTGCTGGTCAGATAGGCAGTGATCTGGAGCTTGGTGCCGACAGCGTAGCCGATGATCGCAACGCCCGAGATGATCGCGATCAGGTTGCTGGAGACGAGCAGGATGCCGAAGCCGAGGGCAGATGTCGCGATGGTCGCGGCGCCGATCTTGGCTCCGTCGAACCGGTCCATCAAGGCACCGGTGATGAGCTTGCCCGCGATACCGGCAATGCCCGAGATGCTGGCCAGCCATGCTGCGCGCTCCCGCGTCAGGCCTAGCTCCGTAAGGATCGGCACCTGATGAACGATCACGCCGAGCCCGAGCGTCATCATGATGAACGTCGCCAGTGCCAATTGCAGCAGGGCAGGGTTGGTGAGGGCCTGGCGGATCGTCATCCTCTCGTCCGAATCGCCCAGCGGCGCGGCCTCGGAGGTGGGGCGCTCGCGAACGCGGGGCTGATCCTTCAGGAAGAACCAGGCGAGAATGAAGGCAGGTACGCACCAGCCGAAGCCGAGCCAGAACCAGGCCTCTCGCCAGCCGAAGTTCGCAATCAACCAACGGGAGACGGGCGGGACGAGCGACTGGGCGATGGCGGTTCCTGACAGCATCACCGCCAGCGCAAGGCCGCGCCCGGCGCTGAACGTGCTGGAGATCGCGTAAGTCCAGACGGTCGATTTCACCGTAAGGCCAATCAGCGCATAGACGCACCACAATCCGATCCAGTGAGCCACCGAACTGCTGGTCGTGCCGAACGAGGCCAGTGTGCATGCCGTCAGCAGCAGGCCGGGCAGGGCGATCCTGCGACTTCCCCACTTGTCTATCGCGGCGCCCACCAGGGGCGACAAAGGCACCGTCGACATGGCCGCAATCGCAAGGCCCGCAGAGATCTGGCTGCGGCTCCACCCGAACTCTGCTTGCAGGGGCTCCATGAACAGGCCCGACGCGTATGTCGCGATGGAGTGGAACGAAAAGCCGACAGCCGTCGTCAGGACGAGCGGCCAGTGGGCGCTCCACTCGTCACGCGCGCGGGGCGCTGGGGTCGCAGGTGTCAGTTGAGCCTCCTTCTGGCCACGCGAGGTGCCGGGCCGACATCAGGTTTGCTTCTGGAGGAGCGAGCGCCACCGCATGGGCGGCGCTCGCCACCCGCAATCAGTCGAAGCTGTAGCGTACGCGCAGGCCATACATCCGCGGCTCGCCCAGGTAGCGCGAGATGAAGCCGGAGGAGGACTGCTCGTTGACGTGGGTATAGTAGTGCTCGTTGGTCACGTTGGTCGCGAACAGGCCAAGGTCGACGGGCGAGCCGGCCACGCGTTCCCAGTTGAGACTGAGGTCAAGCAGGCTGAGCGGGCGCAGGGTGCCTTCTGCCGAAGTATAGGTCGTGATCAGGCTCGACCGGTAAGAGTAAGTGCCCGATGCGGTGACAGTGCCCACAGAGGAGGGTAGGGGAAGCGTGTAGGACGCCGTCACCGCCGCCTGATGCTTGGGCGAATAGGGCAGAGGCTCACCCGCGACGGAGGTGAACAGCACGAAGTTGTAGAGGCTCCCCGGCGGGATCGGCACCGGGCTCAGCGTCTTGAGCTTGGTGTTGAGATAGCCGTAGCTGGCGCTCAGGTCGAAGCCGACGAAGGGCGAGATGCCCGCCTCCACTTCCAACCCGTAGATGCGGGAGCTGCCGGCGTTCACGATCGCCGTGTTCGGAGCCACGGTGTTCTGCAGGTTGACCAGGCCAAGCTGCACCTGCTGATCGCTGAAGTCGTTGTAGTAAGCCGCCACATTGAAGCGGCCGGGTACGGCGCCGCGCCAGCTGGTCTTCGTGCCCACCTCGTAAGTGTCGACCTTTTCGGGTCCGAACGTCTCGAAACCGTCGGCGCCGAACGGATTGGTGCTGCCCTGACGGTATCCGCGGCTGTACTTGGCGTAGAGCAGGATGTCCGGGGTCGGCTTGAAGTCCAGCCCGACGGTCCATGTCGGCGCTTCGGACTTTTGCATGAGCGACTGGTTGCACGCGCTGGAGGCGTCGGCAGCTGGGATGGCGTTGCCGAAGTTGAAGGTGCCGTCCGGGTTGCGCGTGGGAGAGTTGGGCCCGAGAGCGGGATTGAGGCAGTAGACACGCGGATCGTTCTCGGCCGGGAAGCGAATGACCTGCTTGCTCGCGAAGCTGGTGGTCTTGTCCCAGGTGTAGCGCAGGCCCCCGGTGAAGGAGAGCTGCTCACTGAGCGCATAGGTGCCCTGCGCGTAGACGCCGATGTTCCGGAATGACGTGCGGGTGAGCTGGCGAGAGACGCTGCCGACGAGCCCTTCGCGGCCCGTGAGCCGCCCGAGCGCGTCAACGCAGCGAAGCGTGTCGGGATCGGCGCAGGAGAGGTTCGACGGGTTCTGGTTGCCGTAAGTCCCTAGCGGCTTGCTGTTCTCGAAGTATGCGCCTGCCTGCCATGACAGCTTTCCGGCGTCCCCCTGGAACTGCAGCTCCTCTGTAAAGGTGGACTGATCGTTCGAGGCGAGACCGGGTGCGGAGGTGAGCGTGACGAAGCTCAGATCCCGTCCGGCAAGATCACCCGTGGGCTGTCCCAGGAACGTGGGTGGCACCACCCAGCGCGTGCCGAAGCCCTCGTTCCGGCTGACCGATGTGAGCTGCGCATAGCTGGCGATGTTCTTGATCGTCAGGGTGTCACTGGCAAGGAAAGTGGTGGTGTTGATGATCTGCCACTGGTCGAGGTCCAGCTTGGGGCGGGGCACCGTGTTCTCGACTGCGAACTTGCCCCGGCCCTCTTCCCGGGCGAGCTGGTCGCAGGAGAGGATGCCCGTGGGTGAAGGTGCGCCGTTGCGAGTGGGGATGCAGTTCGTCACCTTCGGCACCTGGCCGTTGGTTCGTGACCGGGTGTAGGACGCGATGGTGTAGTTTTCCAAGTCCGGCGTCAGGTCGACAACCAGGCTGGCACGTGCCGCCACGTAGCCGATGTCGGAAAAGCGGTCCGGGCCGGTCGGTGCGATGTTGCGCAAGTATCCTTCGCGCTCCTGCCAGTCGACGCCCACGCGCAACCGGGCGGATTCTCCGAGCGGTGTGTTCACCACCGATTGCACCCGTCGCAAGTCGTAGTTGCCGACGCGCCCTTCGACGTAACCGCCGAACGTGTCTTCCGGCTTGTGCGGCACCAGGAGGATGGCGCCGCCGGTCGTATTGCGGCCGAACAAGGTGCCCTGCGGGCCTTTGAGTACCTGCACGTTCTGCAGGTCGAAGAAATTGCCCGGACCGGCGCCGTCGCCGCCGCTCGTCGATCCGCCTCCGCGGGGGGCGACCACGTCCGCGAAGTAGACCGCCACCGATGCAGTCGTGCGCAGTTCCTGATAGAATCCGCGGATCGAGAAGGTCGTATTCTCACTGCCGAACCGCGAGTTGGCCGATAGGGAAGGCGTATACTTCGCCAGGTCAAGGCCGCTGGTGACGTTGCGGTTGTCCAGCTCCTCCTGGTTGAAGACAGTGATGGAGATGGGGACGTCCTGCAGGCGCTCTTCTTGCCGCCGTGCAGTTACGATGATGTCTGCCGAAGTGCTCGCACCATCCATGCGCGGCGCGGTTGTCTGCGCGAAAGCAGAGGCAGAGGCAATACATCCCACTGCGCCGGATAAAAACAGGTACGATTTCAGGCTCACCTTCACCACAGACTTTCCCTCCCTAACGGCCGTCGCTTTTTGCCGGGAACTCCGTCCCTTGCGATCGGCACGAACTGTGCGCCCGCTCAGCGGTCAGGAGAAGAATGGAATGCCCTCTAGGTCCCATAGGAAAAACCAATAGCCGGAATCGCGTGACCTTGAGGGTCCACTGCCATAGGCGTTGCCTATCGCTGTTATCGCGCATTAGCGTATTCTGTGTCGTCGCCGTCCGCCTATGCTCATCGTGTTAGAACGACGAGAGGAAATGCGATGGCCATGAGCCTACTGCCCGACAACCCCGCAGCATGGACCTATCGCAGCTGGGACGACCTCATGTCGATCCCGCGCGAGGAGCGGGAGAAGCTCCAGCTTGAGGCCATGCGCATCCAGTTCCACCGTCTTCGGGATCGCATTCCCGCCTTGAAGAAGCTGGCCGACCGCCAGGGTGTCGACACGATCGACAAGCTGGAGGACATACTCCCGGTCTGCTTCGACCACCGCGTGCTCAAGAACTATCCGATCCAGATTATCGAGAACCGCGACTTCAAGAAGCTGACGGGCTGGCTCGACAAGCTGACGGCGCACGATCTGTCCCGTGTCGACCTGACCGGCCTGAGAACCATCGAAGAGTGGCTGGGCCGCCTGGAGGCATCCGGCATGCTGGTGACGTACTCCAGCGGCACGACCGGCAAGCTCTCTTTCGTTCCGCGCAGCTATGACGAACTGGGGCCATGGAAATTCCACTTCTTCAACGTCAACTACGCGGCCAGCGGCGTGAATCCGTGGACGACCAAGCTGCCGACATTCTTCCCCGGCTACCGGGGCGGTTATCAGACGATGCTCAAGATGATGAGCCTGTTCAACGTCGAGATGGCTGGTGGTCCAGAGAACTACCACACGTTGTACGACACCCACATTCCCGCCGACTTGATGGCGCTGTCAGGCCGTCTCCAGGCCGCCGAGGATAAGGGCGAAGTGGCGGCGCTGGGGCTTGATCCCGCGCTGCTTGAACAGCGGCAGCAGATGCTGAGCCAAGGCCGTTCACGCGATGGCGATCTCGACGAATGGTTTGGCGAGTTGATCGAGCAGTTCAAGGGCCAGCGCGTGAAGATCGGCGGCACCTTCGCTGATATGTACCGCGTGGCCCGCGCAGGGCTCGACCGTGGCGCGCGGTGCGAATTCGCCCCCGGCTCGATCCTCATGGGCGGCGGCGGCATGAAGGGCTACAAGGACGCGCCGGACGACTGGGAAGAACAGATCAAGGAGTTCTTCGGCATCGAGCGGATGGGCAATCAGTACGGCTTTTCGGAGTGCATCGGCAACGCGCCGCTCGCCGAAGACGGGTTCTTCTACCTGCCTCCCTATTCGGTGCCGCTGCTCATGGACAAGGATGGCCAGGCGCTCCCTCGCGAGGGCGTGCAGACCGGCCGGCTGGTGCTGGTGGATCTGATCCCGCAGTCCTATTGGGGCGGCTTCACTTCGGGTGACGAAGTGACGATCCACTGGGACGACAACGAGTCCGGCTGGCGCGCGCCGCGCATCGCCAAGACCATCCGCCGCTTCGCCGAAAGCGAAGGCGGGGACGACAAGATCACCTGCGCGGGATCGCAGCAGGCCTATAACGAGTTCATGGAATTCGTGCAGGGAGACGCATGATGAGCGATGCGATGGACATCCCGATCATCGCGCGTGGCCGGGTCATCATGCCCGGCGATGATGCCGTGGTCTTCAAGGGCCGGGGTGGCGCCGATTTCCGGCAGGCAGACCCGCATAAGCACATTCACGATCTGGTGCTGGGTGACACCTCGCGCATGCGCGACCTGCACGATACGCCCATGGCGGAGATCATCGAATTGCTCGCGGAACTGGGCGATCGCCTGAAGCTGGACGACAACGAACTGCTGCAGGAGAGCTTTGCGCTGGCACTGAAGGCCGGCGGACTTGCCGAGCCGATCCTGCGCGGAGTCTACGATGCCTTGCCGCACATGTTCGACGCCAAAGGCATGACCGCGCTCGTCGACAAGACCATCGGGCTGAACTACCTCGACGGCTGGGTCTCCAGTGGCGGCGACTACGACAGTGTCAGCATCCGCGCGGTCGGAACCCGGCAGCTGCACATCACGGCAGGCAATGTGCCGGTGGTGGCGGCCATGACGGTGGCGCGCGCGGGCCTCACCAAGTCCGACATCCTGATCAAGTCGCCGTCCAACGATCCGTTGACCGCCAATGCCATTGCCCGCACGCTGATCGGGATCGCGCCCGATCACCCGGTGACGCGGCACATCGCGGTCGCCTATTGGAAGGGCGGGGACGAGTTCATGGACTCGCAGGTCGTGCGCACCAGCCGCATCGACAAGATCACCGCCTGGGGCGGAATGAGCTCGGTCAGGCACATCCAGAAGTTCCTGCAACCGGGCATCGACCTCACTGCGCTCAATCCCAAGTACTCGATGTCGATGGTTGGCCGCGAGACGTTCGAGAGCGAGGAGGCCATGGACGAAGCCGCGGTCGGGCTGGCCACACTCGCCGGCTTCTACAACCAGACTGCCTGCGCCAACACGCGCATCGTTTACGTGGAGAGCGATACCGACGACGAGTCCATCGAAAAGGTCGTCGCTCTTGGCCGCAAGATGGTGGCCGCATACGATCGGCTGCCGCCTTTGCTCTCCGTCCCATTCGTCACGCCGAATCGCGAGCTGGAGGCAGAAATGGCGGCCGTGGCGCTGGAGGACGACTTCTACCACGTGGAAGGCGATACGCTGAAAGGCGGCTTCGTCGTCTCCAAGTTCGACGACCGGGTCGAGTTCTTCGACAAGCTCAACAACCGGGTGGTCAACATCGTGCCGGTCGACGACCTGAACGACGTCCTGAAATGGTGCGACGATACCACGCAGACTGTCGGCATCTATCCCGAAAGCATTCGCTCGCGCGTGTTGGACGCGTTCGCCCTGGCGGGCGTGCAGCGGCTGGTTTCGCTTGCGGGTGGCGATCCGATGACGGTCTACGCCAATTCGCATCACATGCCGCCGGGTTCGCCTCATGATGGGATCGAGCCGATGCGCCGTTCCATGCGCTGGGTCGTGGATATGCGCCCCGTCACGCATGAGGTGGCGCTCGAAGTCGCCGCGGAGTAGCGTCCGCCCGGTGGACACGGCACATCTCAAGGCGTTCCTGCGCATCGCGCAAACCGGTTCGATCAGTCGCGCCGCGGAATCACTCGGCATTGCGCAACCTTCCTTGAGTCAGCAACTGCTGCGGCTGGAGGACGAGGTAGGCACGCAACTGTTCAACAGGACCGTGCGGGGCGTTACGCTGACGGACGCGGGCCGTGTGTTCCAGGAGCGTGCGAGGGAGGTGATCCATGCCGCAGAGCAGGCCGTGGCGGACGCACGGCACTTGCGTCACGAGGCGCGGGGCCAGGTGGTCTTCGCCATGCCGCCTTCGGTCGCACAGCTTTTGGGCGCGGCGCTTGTGAAGGAACTCACGGTCGCGGCTCCCTTGGTGCAGGTGCGGATTGTAGAGGCGTTCACCGGCAGCATCCGCGGCTGGATCGAGACTGAGAAGATCGACCTTGGCATCATTTACGACACAGGCCCCCTGCGCCACCTGATGACGGTCCCGCTGGCGAGCGATGAGCTGGTGGCGATAGGTCCGCACGGCAGTCTGTCCGATGACGAAGTGTCCTTGGCAAAGATTGCCTGCCAACCCCTGATCACAATTGGCCGCCAACACGGTCTGCGTCAGATACTGGAAGCTCATGCATCCCGCGCTGGCGTGGAGTTGAACGTCGCTCACGAAATCGATTCACTCTCCACTACGATCGATTTGGTCGCAGATGGAGCGGGCTATGCCGTGCTGCCCCGATGCGCGGTGATGGAGGCGCACTGGTCCAGCAGGATCGCGGTGGCGCGGTTCGCGGGCGACGGCCTCCGGCGCACGCTCAACCTCGTGCGCAATCCGGCACTGGTGCTGACGCATGCCTCTGTGCGAGTGGGAAATCTCACGCGTTCCGTGATGGAGCGCCTCATTGCTCAGGGCGCCTGGACTGCCAGGATCGAGCGAGAGACATGAACAGGGAGAAGAGGCGATGGTGAGCGGGGTTCTCGAAGGGAAGGCGGCTGTGGTGACTGGCGCTGGCCGGGGCATCGGTCGCGAGATCGCCCTGCGGCTCGCGCGCGATGGCGCGAATGTCGCCGTTCACTACAGTGGCAGCGAAGAAGGCGCGCGTGCTACCGCCGACGCCATTCGCAACGAAGGTGGGCAGGCCTTCACCTTCCGTGCCGATGTTGCTCGGCGGGCCGACGTCACCGCGCTGTTTGCCGCGATTGACGAGCAATTCGGTCGGCTCGACATCGCCGTCAACAGTGCCGGGGTCAGCGCGGGTGGAGCGCTTGCGGATCTCGACGAGGACCAGCTGGAGTGGATGCTGGGCGTCAATTTTCGCGGGCCGCTGTTCGTCGCCTCCGAAGCGGCGAAGCGCTTGGGTGCGGGAGGGCGGATCATCAACCTGGCCTCCAGCCTCGCGGAGTTCCCGATGGGGGGATCGGGCATCTATTCCGCGACAAAGCTGGCCATCAAGAGCTTCACGGAGAGCTGGGCCAAGGAACTGGGCAAGCAAGGGGTAACGGTGAACACGGTCATTCCGGGCGCGACGGCCCCGGGCATGATGGATACCGCGCCGGAGGGCTTTCGCGCTTTCTTCGACAATGCCTCGCCCTTTGGCCGGATCGGGACCGCGGCGGAAATCGCAGAGGTGGTCGCCTTCCTTGCGAGCCCGCAGGCGAGCTGGGTATCCGGCGCCCACATCCTAGCCAACGGCGCCGCGAACACCTGAGCGGCGGTGACGACCTTTCTTCTCGTTCACGGCGGCGGCCATGGCGGCTGGTGCTGGAAACCCGTTGTCCGGTTGCTGCGTAAGGCCGGGCACGAGGTCTATGCACCCACGCTGTCGGGCCTCGCGGATCGGGCGCACCTTCTGTCGCCGCAGCTTGGGCTGGACACGCACATCGCCGACATAGCCGGGCTGATGGAGTATGAGGATCTGACCGAGATTGTGCTCGTTGGGCACAGCTATGGCGGAATGGTCATCACGGGGGCTGCCGATCGAGCTATCGAGCGCGTTGCGCGGCTCGTCTACCTCGACGCGGCCATACCGCAGGACGGGGAGGCTCTGGTCGACGTCTCCCCCGGGCTGCTGGCATTGGCGGGAGCGACGCGCGAAGTCGACGGAGTGGAACTGGGCCTCTGGCCCGACGCGGCAGCGGCGGCGATCTACGGCCTCGCGGGGTGCCCATACGAAGAGTGGGCTATGGCCCGCCTCACGCCGCACCCATGGAAGTCGCTTGTCGATCGTCTTGTACTGCGCGACGCGGAGAGGGTGAGGGGGCTGCCGCGAGCGATCATCAACTGTGCCGGTACGCTCAAGAAACGGCCCGAAGCGCTGCTCCATCGATGGAACGATGCGCAGCATGTGCGCCAAATCGACACCGGCCACGATCTGATGCTTTCGGAGCCAGAGAAAGTTGCCGAAATGTTGATCGAAGCTGCGCTTGGCTGAGTTCCTGTCGCTGGCACAGCGAATACCGCACCTGCCACTGTCCGGTTAGCGCAAGTGACGCGTATTGTGGTCGCTTGGCTCGGGTGATACGGCACCTGCCTCAGTTCAAGAGGGTGCTACGGCCATCATTATCGTCACAACGGTTGCTGTTATCCTTCTCATGGTAGTGGCAAACGCGCTGTATGTCGCAGCGGAGTTCGCGACCGTGGGATCGCGCAAGTCGCGCCTTCAGGAAGCGGCCGAGAGTGGTAACAAGCCAGCTGCCGCGCTGCTAAAGATCGCTCGCGATCCCAAGCTGCTCGACAACTATGTGGCGGGTTGTCAGGTCGGTATCACGTTGAGCAGCCTTGTTGCGGGCGCTTACGGGCAGGCGCAGCTGACCCCTTTGCTGGTGCCGTATCTGGGTGCGCTGGGCGGGCAGGGCGCAGCGGTGATCATCGTGCTGCTGGGCGTGACCGTGCTTCAGGTGGTCCTGGGTGAATTGCTGCCCAAGACTATCGCGCTGCGCTACCCCGAGCGTCTGGCGACCGCAACGCTGATGCCCATGCGGCTCAGCCTGCTGGTGTTCCGTCCATTGATCTTTGTGTTCAACGGCACCGCCTTCACGCTGATGCGCTTGCTGCGCATCCACAGTGAACACGGTCACGTGCATGTCCACTCGCCCGAGGAGCTTGAGGATCTGTACCGGGACAGTGCCGCAGGTGGCC
Organism: Novosphingobium rhizovicinum; assembly: GCF_040813635.1. Classification (NCBI taxonomy): domain Bacteria; kingdom Pseudomonadati; phylum Pseudomonadota; class Alphaproteobacteria; order Sphingomonadales; family Sphingomonadaceae; genus Novosphingobium; species Novosphingobium rhizovicinum. The sequence continues at coordinate 353,651 of NZ_JBFNXR010000052.1, forward strand.
TCATCGACGTGGAGGAGCGCAACATGCTGGCCGGAGCCTTGGGTGTCGATGCCAAGCGCGTGCGCGAGATCATGACGCCGCGCGTCCGGCTGACCTTGATTGCTGCCGAAGAAACCGTTGCCGACGCACTGGCGCGGGCCGCCGCTACGCCGTTTTCACGCTTTCCCGTCACCGGGCGGAACTCCGACGATATCGTGGGCATCGTGCACCTGCGCAGCCTTTTCGCCGCCGTGCAGCGCGACCCGCAGATCCGCGTCGGCGATATCAAGCGCGAACCGCTGATCGTCGCCGAGTTCATGAGCGTGCCCAAACTGTGGAGTACGCTGCAGTCAACCAAGCGACGCGCAGCCATCGTCATCAACGAATATGGGACGGTGGCAGGTCTGGTCACTCTGGAAGATGCGCTGGAAGAGATCTTCGGCGAGTTGCAGGACGAGTTCGACAACGAAGAGGAGACAGTGATCGTCCGTGAAGATGGCGTTAGCATTCGCGGCGATGTCTCCATCTCCACTCTCGACGATCGGCATGACATCGAACTTCCGCACGACCGGGCGGATACGATCGGGGGCCTCGTCTGGCACGAGTTGGGCAGGCTGCCTCAGGTGGGTGACGAATTCGCCGTTCCTGGAACACCGTACAGGTTGAAGGTCGAGGTGATGAACCGCCATGCGGTGCAGCGCGTGCTCGTCATGACCCACCCTAGCGGGGATGAGTCATGAGCGAGTATCTGGTCCCGATCCTCGTCATCCTGGTCCTGGTCGTCATCAACGGGGTGTTCGTGGCCGCCGAGTTCGCGCTGGTCGGCGCGCGTCCGAGCAGGCTGGAATCGATCGCACAGGGCGGCAACCGTGCAGCGCGCTGGCTAGCCCGCGTTTATGAGCGGGAGACAGGCAAGGACGCGTACATCGCAGTCGCGCAGCTTGGCATAACACTGGCGAGCATCGGGCTGGGCATGTACGGCGAGCCGGCTGTCGCATCCTGGCTATACCCTGTGTTCGAGAGCTGGGGGATGACCTACGAGCAAGCGCACGCGGTGGGCTTCGTCGTGGCATTGGGCGGCATCACCTACATGCATGTCGTCTTTGGAGAGATGATCCCCAAAGCTCTGGCCCTACAGGCGCCCGAAGCGATCAGTATCTCGGTCAACCCGGTCATGCGGCTGTTCGCGGTGGTGTTCAAGCCGATGGTCTTCCTGCTGAACCACCTGGCTTTCGCTCTCATGCGGCTGATCGGCATCAAGGATCCGGGCAAGGGGGCAATGCTGTACACCTCGAAGGAACTCGCCATCGCTACCGAAGAGGTTGCGGAGAGCGGGCAGCTGAACGAAGCGCAGCGCACGCTGATCGACGGCCTGTTCGAGATGGAGGATCGCACGGCCGAGGAACTGATGACCTCGCGCGGGCGCCTTGCAGCGATAGACGCCGACACTCCGCTACCGCAGCTGGCACAGCTCATCGCCGGGAGCAGCCAGACGCGATACCCGGTCTTTGCAGAGTCGCTCGACAATATCCTGGGCGTGCTGCACGTAAAGGACTTCATCCGGGCGCATCTGAAGGGCGAGATTGCCAGTCTGCGCCACATCCTGCGGCCGCTGCCCTATGTCGCGGCCGAGACTTCGGCAACGGAGCTGATGGCCCTGTTCAAGAAAGGCCGCATCCACGCCGCGCTCGTGGTCGATGAGTTCGGCGGGACACTCGGCTTCGTGACGATGGACGATCTGGTCGAGGACCTGATCGCGGAAGATGGGGACGCCGCTTCCGACTGGATCCGCCGCATGCCGGACGGCAGCCTCCTGCTGGACGGGGAAGTCACCTTGGCCGAGCTGGCGGAGGACCATGACATTGATCTGAAGCAGGATGACGTGGTGACCGTCGCCGGGCTTTTCCTGGCGTCGAGCGGGAAAGTGCCGCAGGCGGGCGCTACCCTGGTTCGGGACGGATGGCGCCTTGTAGTCGAGGAAATGAGCGGCCTTAAAGTCCTGCGCGTCAGCCTGCGCCGGAATGGCGAACAGCCGGGGGCGGCGGGTCAGTCCTGACCGGCCACCTTGATCTCCTTGCCCAGCAGCGTGCTGACGTAGATCCGCTGGATCAGCACATAGACGACGACGGTCAGCGGAGCGGCCAGCAAGACGCCGATGAACCCGAACAGCAGCCCTGCGGCTACCACTGCAAAGAGCAGGACCGCGGGCGGAACATCGACAGCGTGCTTCTGGATCATTGGCTGAAGGAAGTTGCCCTGGATCTGCTGTACGAGCAGAAACAGACCCACGGTCCACAAAGCCGTCGCCGGGGACACCGTGAACGCCAGCAGAACTGCCGGTATGCCTGAAATGATCGGGCCGATCATGGGGATCACGTCGAGCAGCCCGGCGATCAGACCCAGCCCACCCGAAGCCGGCACGCCCAGCAGGAACAAGCCGAGCCAGGTGAAAGCCGCCACCACGAGTGAGGAGACGGCCTGACCGGTCATCCACCCTCCGAGACCACGGGAGGCATCGTCGAGCGCGCGGGCCACAGACGCCTCCGCCTTCTGGGGGATCAGAAGCAGCAAGCCTCTCCGGTAGACCGCAGGGTCGCTGGCGATGAAGATGGCGCCGACGAAGACCAGGACGAAGTTGGCGAGCCCGTTGCCTGCGGTGAGGACGTAGCTGCCGGCCTGAGCGAGATATCCCGAGATATCGTTGCTGCCATCCTGAAGAAGGTTGTCGAGCGTTCCGCCCAGACCGATCTGCCGAAGAAAGTCCTGCACCTGCTGGATCGCAGGAGGGATGCTCTGGCGGATCGTGTCGAACTCTCCAGCCAGCTGCGTTCCGAACAGCGTGAACACGCCGGCGAACACCGCCAGGATCAGTGTGACCGAGAGACCCAGCCCAAGGCCCCTTTTCATGCGGGTGATCTTGCAGACCCGCCGCGTCATCGCATCGAAGATCGCGGCCAGCACCAGCGAGGCGAAAACCAGCATCAGAAACCCGGCCAGCTCCACCAGCAGCCACGCGACGCCCACGATGGCGACGATGGTAACCGTGATCGCGGCGATGCGTCCGATCGGGGACGAGCTGGAGGGCGAGGACTCAGCCTGCTCGTTCATGGATTGCCGTTCCTCTCCCACATCAACGCTCCATCACTCCGCCGTGACCGTCAGGGGCGCGGCGGCGTACGCGCTGACGCCCCTATAGGAGTATTACGGGGATTGCGGCTTAAAGATGAATGGACGCCCTGTGAAGGCAGTCGGCCTGAACCGCTAAAGCCTCTTGTCTATCGACTTGGCCGCTCTCCAGCCAAGAATAAAGAAGATAATGGTGCCAATGAGCGCGAGAACGAAAATGATCAGCGCAATGTCTGCCAAAGCACCTGCAATACCGCCGAAGCCGAGAACGGCCGCGATCAGGGCGATGATCGCCAGTGTAATTGCCCAGCTATACATTGGTCCAGTTCCCCCGTGATGGTCGAGACTTTCATGGGAATGTTCTCCGCATCGAAGTGTTCCCGTCTGCCACCTTTCACGAAAGCGTCATCGCACCGGCACGGGAGTGTCATAGAGCCTAAGTAGAGGCCGCCCCGATACCGACGGGTACAACGGGGGAAACTGACATTACCATGAAGAACTCGGTCCGCCTGCTTGCCGGGCTGCTTGCCACTGCGTCTTTGCCAACGCTTGCTTACGCCGGTGAAGTTGCCGGATCTGTCACCGATGAGAGCGGTACGCGCGCTCTGGAATCGGCCACTGTGCGGCTGATCGAGCTTAATCGCGTCGTCGAGAGCGACCGGAGCGGGCGATACAGCTTCTCCGACGTGCCGGCGGGGACCTACACTCTGGAAGCGCGGTATGTGGGCGCGAGGCCGCAGAGGCGCACGATCACGGTCCAGGAAACTGGTACCGTCTCCGGAGACTTCGTGCTGGCCGGCATCGGCGGCACCGACATTCTCGTCCTGGGCCAGTCAGCGAACCTCAGCAGCGCGCTCTCGCGCCAGAAGGCCGCAGATGGCGTCGAAAGCGTGCTCACACGCGACGCGGTCGGCCAGTTTCCCGATCAGAACGTCGCGGAATCGCTGCGTCGCCTGCCCGGCATCAACGTGCTCAACGATCAGGGCGAGGGTCGCTTCGTTGCCGTCCGCGGCCTCGACCCGGAGCTCAACGCGACGTCGGTGAACGGTGTGCGCCTGCCCGCTCCTGAGAGCGATGTCCGCTCCGTTGCGCTCGACGTGATCTCCAGCGATAGTATCGAGTCCATCGAAGTCAAAAAGTCGCTCACGCCCGACATGGACGCCGACACCATCGGCGCATCGATCGAGATCAATACCACCAACGCCTTTGCACGGCGCAAGAACCTCCTGACCGTGAAGGCAGAAGGCAGCTATAGCGACTATGCAGAGAAGCTCACACCCAAGGGCAGTCTGGATTTCTCGCAGAAGCTCTCGGACAACTTCGGCGTCTCCGGCGGCATCAGCTACTATCGTCGCCAGTTCGAGACCGACAACGTTGAGGCAGACGGCTGGGCGCAGGATGACGGCCTGATCTTCCCCGAGGAGGTCAACTACCGCGACTATGACGTGGAACGTAAGCGCCTGTCTGCCAACCTCAATCTCGATTTCCGCGCGGGAGAGAGCACGGTTCTCTACGCCCGCGGACTGTACAGCCAGTTCGATGACCAGGAGTATCGGCGGGAAACCAGCTTCAAGCTGGAGGATGCGGGCGAGATCTCGGGCAGTGGGCCCAATATCAATTTCAGCGATGAGGGCGGTGAGCTTGGGCTTCAGCGCTCGATCAAGGACCGTTTCGAACGCCAGCGGATCCGCAGCCTCGTCGTGGGCGGTGAAACCGACGCGAATGGCTGGCACGCGCGGTATTCCGCGAGCTGGTCCAAGGCGTCGGAGCGCGAGAACGGCTCGATCGATCCGGCCAACTTCGAGCAGGCGTTCGAGGATGATGGCCTGAACATCGGGTTTGACTTCAGCGATCGTCGGATTCCGCGCTATTCGGTGAGCGGCAGTCCTGGCGCGGTGGCAGACTTCGCCGACCCCTCTGCGTACGAACTGGACAGCATCGAGGTGACGGCGCTGTCCGGCGCGACCGATGAGGAATGGTCGGCCAAGCTGGACCTGGGGCGTGAGTTCGCGATGAGCAGCGGCACCTTCACAGTCCAGGGCGGGGCCAAGGGACGCTGGCGCGACAAGAAGTACAACCTGGAAGCCGAGTACTGGGAAAACGGGGACATGACGCTTGCCGATGTCCTTGGCCGGCAGACCTACCGCATCACTGACATCTCCCCGGTGCCTAGCAAGCGCGGCGCCCGCCGCTTCTTCAATGCCAACCGCGGCGCTTTCGAACTGGACGAGTACGATAGCGCTCTGGACTCGATTGCCGAGGACTATGCGGTCAGCGAGGATATCACAGCCGGCTACCTGCTGGCGCGGTTCGACAACGCGCAGTTGCGGGTGATCGGCGGTGTTCGATATGAGCATACCGAGAACGAGATCCGGGCCAACACCGTCACCCAGATCGAGGAGGATGGCACGCTCCCGGACGGCAGCATCGCTGATGAAGACACCATCATCACCGTGCCCAACCAGTTTGAGCGCAGCTATGGCAACTGGCTGCCGAGCCTTACCGTCCGCTGGCAGCCGGAGCAGAACCTTGTGCTGCGTGCCGCCGGCTACAAGAGTCTGGTGCGTCCGAAGCTGTCGAACCTTGCGCCGCGCTTCTCCGTGGAGGAGGACGACGACGGACGGCGCGAGGGTTCGTTCGGCAACCCCGACCTGAAGCCGTACGTCGCCTGGAACTTTGACGCGAGCGTCGAATACTACCTTGGAAACAGCGGCGCACTGACCGGCGGCTTCTTCTACAAGAGCGTCAAGAACTTCACTGCGGAAGTGAATCTGGACGAGGACGGGATCTACAACGGCATCCCTTATGATGAGGCGACGAGCTTCATCAACGGCGATACAGCGAAGATCTGGGGCCTCGAACTGAGCTATGCGCAGGCGCTGCGGTTCCTGCCTTCGCCTCTGGATGGGCTGATCGTCCAGGGCAACTACACGTACACCGATGCGACCGGCGAAGTGCCGACCGACGGGGACTTGAGCGAGCCGCGCAAGATCGACCTGCCGGCGAGTTCAAAGCATACCTTTAACGCGGCGCTCGGTTACGAGAAGGGTCCCGTCTCGCTCCGCGTGGCCGGAACCTATCGCTCCAAGTACCTCGATGAACTGGGCGCAGTGGAAGCGGAGGACCGTATCGTCGACGATCACTTCCAGCTCGACCTCAGCGCGAAATACAACGTCACGCGAAAGGTGCAGGTGTTCTACGAGTGGATAAACATCAACAACGCGAAGTACTACGCCTACAACACCGTCGGAAGTCGGCAGAACCTGCTGCAGTTCGAGCAGTACAAGTGGACCATGAAGGCCGGCGCCCGGGTGTCGTTCTGATGCGCGCGCGTACGCTGAACGCCTGCTTCGTTCTTGCGCTGTCACTCGGTGGCTGTGCGAACGCGCTCTCTTCGGGTGGATCGGGAGCGGTCAGCTTGTGGCCTGCCGTGGACATACCGGCTCAGGTAGAGACGGCGCCTGTCGGCACCGCCCGGGCCGATGCCGCAGACGACCCGGCGATCTGGCGCAATGCGGCCGATCCGGCTGCAAGCCTGATCTTGGGAACCGACAAGAAGGCGGGGCTCTATGTCTATGGGCTCGATGGGCAGGTGCGCGATTTTGTCGCCGCCGGAGCCCTCAACAACGTCGACCTGCGCGAGATCAGGAGAGCGGACGGATCGACGATGGTTCTGGTCGCAGCCAGCGATCGCACCGACCGCGCCAACCCCCGCGTAGCCATGTTCGCGCTCGACGGCGCCCGCGCCAAGCTGACCGCGCTGGGCACACAGCCTTTCTTGCCGTCCGGCCATGCTCCGGCAGAAGCCTACGGGTTTTGCATGGGCGGACCGTTGGGCGCGGATGAACTGGCGCGTGCCTATGTCGTGCTGAAGGATGGCGAAGTGGCGGAGAGCCGCCTGATCGACAGGGCTGGCACGATCGTCGCCGAGTATGTGCGCAGCATGAAGCTCGCCACCCAGTCAGAGGGATGCGTGGTGGACGATCAGGCGCGCCACTTGTTCGTGGCCGAGGAGGACGTCGGCATCTGGCGTTTCGACCTCAACGAGGCGCAGCCGCAAACGCAATCCTTTGCCCGCGTCGGAGAAGAGAGCAGCCTCGTCGCCGATGTCGAAGGGCTCGCGGCTGCACGGGCGAATGGGCGAACGATCCTGGTTGCCTCCAGCCAGGGTGAGAATGCCTATGTCGTGTTCGATGCTGGCAGCGGTGCGCGGCTGGGCCGGTTCCGCATCGCAGGCGGCTCCATCGATGGCACAAGCGACACAGACGGGATCGAACTGGCGCTGGGCGATTTCGGGCCGCAGTGGCCTGAAGGTCTGTTCGTGGCACAAGATGGCAACAACGCGCCTGAGGCCCAGAACTTCAAGCTGCTATCCTGGCAGGCCATTCGCACGGCCCTGGAGCTGGAGTAACCGCTGGAGTAGCTCCTCCCTGCGTATCACCGGATGCCGGGACCGCGGCTCCGGTGGTACCCGCTTCACCTGCTGCGTCCCGCTCTCACCGGAGCGGGACGCAATTCTCTCAGGTAAAGCGCACCTGTCCGTTCCGGCGTTCGAAAGGCATCTCGCGGATGACCTGCGTCGTGTAGTCGGGCGAAAGCAAGGTGCTGACAGCAACGAAGCTGGCCTTGCCGCTCCCGCGCCCAAACTCCATGCGGACGTATCCCTGGTGCATGTTATCCGTCCACACGACTTCGGGGATGTGTTCGGCATACGCGCGGTCGAGAGTGACGGACATCTTCGGGCTGAAACCGCTCTCGATGAAGTCGCCGGGTGAGGAGATGCCCGCGGTGCCGAACTCCAGACCCGCCGGTCGGCCCGATCCGTCGACCAGACTGTTCGCCCAGAAGCTATGGCTGTCACCTGACAGGACGACAAGATCGCCAGCGCCGGCCCTCTGCGACAGGGCATAGAAGCGGTCCAGCGCCCAGGGGTAGCCACTCCATGAATCGGTGTAGTCGGGCAGGTTCCACAAGCCCTTCCAGGCCAGCGATACCGCCGGATCAGCGGCCAGCTTAGCCAGTTCTTCGGATGATCTGGCCGCCGCGAGCTGCGGCCTCGGGTCCGGCAGAATGCCCAGCGCGGCGACGTCGGGTACGTGGAGCCGAGCCATGACCATCGGGCTGCCGATGATCCGCCAGGGCTGACCGGCATTGACCGATTGTCTGAGCGCTGCTTCCAGTTCGGTCTCCAGCTCCGCAGAAAGGAGGGGGCGGTCGGGTGCGCCGAGCACATCCTTGCGGAATCGTTCGGCAGAGGCCCCGTCCACGATGGATGACGCATGCTGCGCATAGTCGATCTGCTCGGCCCGCGCGGTATGGCGGGTCTCCAGAGTGTGCAACATAGCGAGGTCGCCAAAGGTGTAGGCGCGCCAGAATTGCGCGCGTGAACGGTCAGGATCCGCAGCCTGCTCCGGCTCTCGGATCGGCATCCACTCGTAATAGGCCTGGATCGATGCCGCGCGTCGCGCCGCCCAATCGCCTTCCGTCTCGGGCTGATGGTTCTGGGCGCCGCCAGTCCACGGATTGTTGGCGCTCTCGTGGTCGTCCCAACAAGCCATCATGGTGTGCCGGGCATGCATGGCGCGGGAGCCGGCATCGGTCTTGTACTGGGCGTGGCGGGTTCGATAATCTGCAAGGCTCACGATCTCGTGCGCAGGTTCATGGCTGCGGCCTAGAGTCCGGGCGACCTTTTCGCCCCAGCCATCGGGGCCTCCGTACTCGTAGATGTAGTCGCCGGTATGGAGGACAAAGTCGATCGCCGGGTCGCGCGCGATGGCGTCATAGGCGTTGAAGTAACCGAACGCGTAGTTCGAGCAGGAGGCGAGGGCGATGCCCAGGCGATCCAGACGGCCCTTCGGCAGCGTCCGGGCCTGGCCGATTGGCGAGACCGCATCGCCGACGCGGAACCGGTAGAAAAAGGTGCCGCCTGCCGGGAGATCGCGAGCAAGCACTTTCACGGTATGATCGCGCGAGGCGTCGGTGGTGAACTGTCCCGACTGGCGCAGAGTGCGAAAGTCGGGCGTGTCGCTCAGTTCCCAGATGACGGGCGTGGCCTGTCCCGCGTCGGGCGCCGTTACGCGCGTCCACAGGATCACACTGCTCGCATCGGGATCGCCGCTGGCGATTCCGTGGCGGAACACCGGGTCAGTCTGCGCGATCTGGGCCAGCAGCCGCGCCGGAAGCGCCATCAGCGCAGCGGTCCCTGCCAGGCCCGCCAAGATGGCGCGGCGCGACACTGCGGTCGGGAAGGTCGGTTCGGTCATGGCAGGTATACTCGTTGAAAGGGGGATAGTCGCGGCGGAGCAGGTCCCCCTCCTGCTCCGCCGCTCGGCCGACTTCTGCTCAGAAGTCAGCCGTAACGGTGAACACAGCCGTGCGCGGAGTGCCGATCCAGGCGTAGTTGCCAGAGATGCCGCCAAGGTAGCTCTCGTCCGTCACGTTGTTGACGGTAAGCGAGAGCGTGACCGCCTTCAGCAGTTCGCTCAGCGCCTCGCCCCTCAGCGAGAGGTTCACGTCGGTGAGGAAGTAGTTGTCCGCGATCCAGGTGTTGTCGACGTTGACTGCACGGTCGCCGGTGTACTTGCCGGTGACGCCGAAGGTGAGCGGGCCAGTGCTGTAGCTGCCGGACAGCACCCACATGTGCTCGGGAATGCCCGTCACGCGGTTGCCCGCGGTGATCCCCTGCTCCTCGTCGAGTACGGCGTTGCCAGTGCCCCGGTACGTCGCGTCGATATAGGTGTAGGAGCCGTAGAGGGTCAGCCCTTCCAGAGGCCGCACGTTGGCGAGCAGTTCGAAGCCTTCGGAATCGATGCCGCCTGCGTTGAAGAAGGTGCCGTCGCCTTCACCCAGATAGTCGATCCCCGCGCCGCTGGTGTTGGGCACGAAGATCACCCGATTGGCGAACTTGCTCTTGAACCATGTGGCCGATGCCTGGAAGACCGGGGTGGTGTAGCGCACGCCGGCTTCCCAGTTCTTGGCGGTCTCCGGCTCGATGTCGACGAAGGCTTCGTCCCCGAACTCCAGCAGCGCGTCGGTCAGCGCCTTGAAGTTCTCGGCATAGCCGCCGAACAGGTTGAGGTTCTCCATGGCCTGGAACTGCACGCCGCCGGAGAAGAGCACGTCGGACTTGGACTTGACCTTGGCGTTCGGCGTCTCTCCGAAGATGTCCTCGCGATCGATGTGATTGATGAACTGCTTGGCCCCGAAGTTGACGGTGACCGGACCGAACGTGACCGCGTCCTGCACGTACCACTTGAAGGTGTCCTGCGGATAGCGGCGGTTATACTGCACCCAGTAGGGCGCGTCGGCGAAGTCGGGACCGACGGTGGTGTCCACCACGTTGTGCCAGTCGCGCCATTCCTTGCGGCGGGTATCTTCATACCACAGGCCGCCGCGCAGCACGTTCTCCACCGCGCCGACCTGTGCTGTCCATGCACCGTCCAGCGTGCCGCCAATGCGCTTCTTGCTGTAGTGCGTGTGACGGTAGGACTGGGCACCGATTGCGCCCGCGACGTAGCAGCGGGGATCTGTGGCATCGGCGCAGAGCGTCGGGGTAAGAGCCACGCCCTGGGCATTCACGAAGGTATAGCGGGGCGGCACCGTCGACCCGGCGGGCAGGGTGGCCCACCACGACGGCGTGCCGTCTACCCGGCCGGACCCGAGTTCGCTCTGCGCACCCGTTCCGTCCTGGATGACGTCCACGATATAGGGCGGAGCCCAGTCGCCGCGGCCCGACATGTCATGGTAATAGCCTGACGCCTTGATGTCGAAAGCTTCGCCAATCGTCGTCTCGGCCTTGAGATAGGTGAAGAAGTTCTCACGCAGGGTCGACCACACGCGGCGATACTGCTGATCGAGAACCGGCACCCCGGTCCAGTACGAAGTCAGGCCGTCGCGGTCGGGCGCGGTGGCGAACTGCTCGGCCGAGTAGATCTGGTCGTAGTTGTCCTCGTGCGCATCGTCGTAGCTGGCGTAGCCGGTAAAGCGAACGGGCGTCTCGATGATGAACTTGCCAGCCACGTTGGTGCGGCGGTTCTCGGCCGAGCCCCCGATCCAGTCGCTCGCTTCCTGATGCGAGGCGGAGATCCACGCCCGTACTTGTCCGTCGAGCAGCGAACCGGTGTCGAACCGACCGTAATAGCGCTGCGCCTTGGCATCGCCGAACGATCCGGACAGGCGTACCCGGCGCTCTTCCAGCGGGTCGGAGGTGACGAAGTTGATGGTGCCGCCCAGCGCCTCGTTCGATCGCGTGGCGATGTCTGCCGTCCCTTGTGAAACCTCGACCGTGGCAAGGTTCATGGTGTCGACATAGCGGTTCGCCTTGGCGCCGCCGCCATAACCGGAATCCCCGTTGGGCATGCCGTCGATGGTGATGCCGACCTGCTGTTGATCGAGGTTGGTCTGGAAACCGCGAACCGACAGCGTCGTCGACCAGTCGTCGAAGCCGTAGGCATCGCCCTGGTTGACGGACACGCCCGGCAAGGTGTCGATCAGGTCGATCGCATTTTGAAGCGGGGGCTGGTCATCGATCAGGATTTCGCTGACCGCGCTGTTGTTGAAGGTGGTGCGCTGGCCGGTGACGATAATCATCTCCGCGCCCGCCTCGCTTCCGGCGGCTCCGGCGACCGCCTCGGCTGCTGCATCCGCGGCTTCGTCGGCACGGGCCGGTGTCCAGCACATGAGAGCCGCGAGACTCGTTCCGACCAGAACGGAGCGGTTGAACAGTTTTCTGCGCATAGGTGGTCCCCCTGAACCTGTGTGTTGCGGCGCAGCATCTGGCCTACATTTTTGGCAGCCTCGGGTCGTTTCGATGACAGATTTCGGACATCGGCAGGACGGGTGTGTGGCGCATGAGGCGCAGGCGGTGAACCTGCTCTGCTGGGACAGCCTGTTGCTGATCCGGCCCCGCAACAGGCTGTCCATGACTCGCATTTGCGACAGTGATGTGGCTTGAATCACCCTCGGTTCGCCGCACAATGCACTCAAGCTAACGGTGCAATTGGTCCAGCTTCGGGTATGTTCATGTGGCCGAAATGTTGTCCTGAACACCCACAAAGCCCCAAGTGTTCAGGTGCGGCACCATGCCGCACATTTCGAGGAAATGAGATGGGAGGGGGTTCTGACCGCCGAATACGCTACGACAGGGCGGCAGTTGGACGCGAAGCTGCGAAGCGCAGGCCCGAACTCATCGAGTTTTAAAGGAGTAGCGCCGTGAATATGATGTCCAAAAGCCCCAAAGTACTTCTGCTGCTCGCTATGCTTGCGGGCCCCGTGTCGGTCAGCGTGGCCGCACAGCCGCAGGACGGATACGAAGCCGGGATCTCCGGATCAGTGACCGATACGTCCTGGCCCGACCCGGCCGAGATGACAAAGGGACCCGAGATTGACGGCATCATCTCCGCACGCAGCGGTGACAGAATGCAGGTGACCATGGCTGACGGGAACAAGTCTGTCGTCACCATCAACGACGCTACCGAGATCAAGGCGAGCGGAGGTTTCCTGGGCCTCGACCGTGACCGGCTGGCGGCCACTCAGCTGCTCACCGGCCTGCCCGTGAGCGTGAAGACATTGCAGGCCCCCGGCGGTCAGCTTCTGGCGAGCCACATCGATCTCAAGAACAAGGATCTCAAGACCGCGGCAATGATCCACAACGGTACGGATCAGCGCTTTACCGAGCAGGCTGCCGCGACCGAGGCGCTGCGCGGCCGGATGGGCGATATCGACAAGTACAACATCAAGGGCACGACCAACGTGAACTTCGACACCGGCAAGGCGGTGCTGTCGCAGCAGGCGAAGGCCGATCTGTGCTCGGCGGCAGCTTCAGCCGAGGCGATGGACAACGCGCTGTTGCTGGTGGTGGGATACACGGATTCGACCGGAAGCCAGGAGCTGAACCAGCGGCTGAGCGAGAAGCGGGCGTCCAACGTCGTCAATTACCTGCAGCAGGCCTGCAAGTGGAAGCCCTATCGCATGCTGACCCCCACCGGCATGGCTGAGGCCGATCCGGCGGCCAGCAACGATACGCCCGAGGGCAAGGCCCAGAACCGCCGCGTTGCGGTCAACATCCTCGTCAGCAAGGCTGTCGACGGGTTCTAAGGCGTGTGGGGTGGGCTGGGGCCCACCCCACTTCCTCTCGGGCTCGGCCCCACAGCCCCTCCCACTCGGGTGTGGACCCAGCCCGCCCCGTCTCCTCCTGAGCCTCCTATCGAAGAAGGCCGGGCGGTACGAACAAGCCCATCTCCCGATGCGTGACGATGCCGGGCGGTGCATCGCACACGGCCGGGATCGCGTTGACTCCAAGCAGTGCGGTCAGTGACAGGCCGGGGTACTGAGGGCGGCCCTGGTCGTCGATGCCGGAGAGGGTCATCATCAGCGCCGGATCCCCCTCCAGGCGCACGCTGTAGCCGCTGGGTCCGCAATTCCACGCCGGATCGATGGCATCGCCCATCGTCCAGAAGCAGTGGAACGTCATGAGCGGTTTGCCCTCCACGATCGCCGTCCATTCATAGTGCTGGCCGCCGACAGTGCCTTTCGTCACAACTCCGCCCGGATAGGGAATGTCGCGCGTGGCGGTTGCGAGTTCCAGGCTCGTTTCCATCCGCTCGATTGTCTTGCCGAGCGCCTCGATCACCATCGCCATGGACTGCGAGAACATCAGCGCGGCATCGGGCGAGCGGGCCGGGTTCGCAAGAAGGTCCGCCGGCTCGCGTCCAAAGCCCATGAACGGGATGTAGCTCGAGGGATTGGCAGAGAAATCCACCACCTCGGTCACGTGAATATGGTCGATCCGTCCGGCCGCGCGCGCCAGGATCAGAGGCAGCAGATCGCCGGCAAAGCCGGGATGGATGCCGGATCCGTGGAACGAGGTGCCCCCTTCGCGGCAGGCGGCCGCAATGGCTTCGCTCGTCTCGACGGAGTGCGGATACTGGTTGGACGGGTAAAACGGGCCCAGCGGTGATACGACATTCTTGCCTGAGCGTAGCAGTCGGCAAAGCGTGTCCAGATCCTCAACCGCGCCGGCGAAGTGCACGCAGTCTGCAGCAAGGCCCATGATCGTCTCGACATCGTCTGTCGCGATCACGCCCGTGGGGGGCAGGCCGGCAAGCTCGCCCGCGTCCTTGCCGACCTTGTCGGGATTGGTCACCAGTACGCCGGCCAGCTCGAAGGCAGGGTTCTCGACGAATTGGCGGATAGCCACTTTGCCCACGTTGCCCGTGGCCCATTGGATCACGCGATACTTGCGCTGCACAGTCATTCCTCTCTTGTCCCCCTCTTCAAGCCATTGCGGCGTCGCGTACCGGCTGGGTGTCCTCAGCGCGCGCGATGCTGATGGGAATGCCGGAGTAGCGTACCATACCCGTCATCGTATCGACCGATTGCACGCTTGTGAGCAGGTTCACGTTCGCACTCTCGTGACCGTGCGGTATCGAGGCGACACTCGGGCGGATTGTGTCGCTTACGTTCGCAACAAGAACGATGGCCCCGTTGGGCGTGGTCACCTGAACGCGGTCGCCATGTGCGATGCCGTGCCGCGCAGCATCCTGCGGATTGAGGATGATGTCTGCCGGGCTGCCCAGGAAAGAGAGAGAGGCATTAAGTTTGCGGCGCTGCCGGCGCGGAATGAAGCTTAACGGCGGCGGACCTGCCTGCGCATCATCGTCGGCGCGGGTCTTCGCCCAAAGCTCCAGCAGCGGCTGAGGTGCGAGAATCCATCCACCGATGCGCTCTATGTGCCGATCGACCCAGGTGCCGGGGAACTCGAGAGGACGCGAGACCGTCCCTGAAGCTTGCAGTTCCTCGAAACTGCACCGCGCGCCGGCCATCTGGCGCGCGAGCATGGTGTCGTCCGCGCCCGGCGTGCGGTCGCTCTCGGGAAGACCCTCGGGCACAGGCAGACCCATCCGCGCCATGAGTTGCGAGACGATCCACCAGGCCGAACGCCTTTCCCCCCTCGGCGGCACCACGGCAGGCGAATAGAGCATCGAAAGGCTGCCGCACAGCGTGTCCCAGAAGGAGATGTCGGGCCGCTCGGTCTGGTCCTTGGTGGGTAGCACGTGCGTGGAGAGGGCAGTGGTCTCGTTCTCCAGCACCTCGAAAGTGACGAACGTATCGAGCTTACGAAGAGCCGGGACCAGGACGTTGGCATCCGGGAAGGACCGGACCAGACTGCCGCCCAGGTTCACCAGCGCACGAATGTTGCCGGCCTCGATCTCGCCGGGCAGGGCGGCACAGGGCCAGTCGCCAATGATGCCGTTGACGTCCGGCATCGTCGGCGCGCCCGGCGTGAAGGGATTGTCCATCCTCGGCAGTTCGAAGCTGTCGTACTGCGTGATGAAGCCGGGATGAAACCACACGCCCCCTGCGCGGTTCATGCGGCCGGTCAGGATGTTGAGCAACCAGGCGAACCACTGCGTGACATTCGCGCCCTCCGACATGGTGACGCCGGTTCCCGTCTCGACCGTTACGCCGCCGAAGCGCCGCACGGCTGCGAGCAGATCGTCCAGCTCATCTTCGGACACACCGGCGACGCGCGCCGCAGTGGCACGGTCATAGCCTTGGAGCGCGCCGCGCAGGGCATCCAGCCCTTGCAAGGGCTGGGCGGGCGTGAGCGGCCCGCCGTCCATTACTTCGCGCACGAGCCAGGCAAGGATCGCGTAGTCCTTGCCCGGCAGCGGCGCGATATGGCGGGTGGAGAAGGCCGCTGTCTCGGTACGCAGCGGGTCGATCGTCCAGACTTGCCCGCTCTCTGCCGCCGCGCGGATCCAGCTCGGCGGGCTGAACATGCCGGTGTTATGACCGTGGCTCACCACCGGGTTCACGCCGACGTAGAGCAGCATGTCGACGTTTTCGTTGTCGGTCTTGCCCGAAAGGCCTGGGAAGCCGCCCACGAGACTGCTCACCAGCACCTTGGCAGTCCCGTCGATCGTCAGCGGGGAGAACTTGGGCGGATGTCCGAGTGCGTGGTAAAAAGCCTCGGCCATGCGGAAGCCAGCGGCATCCATGCCAAGCCCACTGCCGAAGTAGAAGCCGACCGCGTTGGGGCCATGTTCCTCGACAATGCGGCTGAGGCGCGCCGCAAGGTCATTCAGCGCGACATCCCAGGTCACGTCCCGCGGTGGTCCACCGTCCCTGATGGAAGGGCGGACGATGGCTTGTTCGTGGTGGTGCAGGCGCCCCACGGCACGCCCTTTCGGACAGGTATAGCCCTTGCTTAAGGGGTGATCGAAGTCGCCTTTGACCCTGACGATCTGCTCTCCATCGACAGTAAGCGTGATGCCGCACTGGTTCGTGCAGATCCGGCAGTGGCTGCGTGTGACGTGCGGCATCGCTCTCTCCCGATTGTTCACCTTATGGAAGCAATCTAGCACAAGTGAGCAGCGGCTCAATACAATTGAACGGCTGTTCACTTGTGATGCACCGGACGGAGGGCTAGGACGGCAGCATGGACACGTCAGAGCTCAAGTTCCCGGTACGCCGTCGCGATCCTGTGCGAACCAAGGCGCGAATTCTTTCCGCCGCTGTCGAGGTGTTCACCCAGCTCGGCTACCGGCAGGCGGGACTGCGTGAGATCGCCGCGCGGGCGGACGTCGCTTCTTCGCTGCCGGTCAAGTACTTCGGCACCAAGGCTGCGCTTTTCGAAGCCGTCCTGATCGAGATCGTCCGCGCCAACTCCGTCTTCACGTGGAAGAAGGAGCGCTTTGGCGAGACGATGATGCGCCTGATCCTGGATCGCAGCAATGTCACCATCACCGCCATGCTGATGCAGGCGCTGGCCGATCCTGAGTCGCATGATGTCGCCGTGCGCGTGTGGAAGGATCACATGATCGCACCTCTCGCCGAGTGGCTGGGACCGCCCGATGCCGAAGGCCGGGCCGGCATGCTGTTCGCGATGCTGTCCGGACTGACCTTCCAGATCCACGGCCTTGCAGCTGGGAACGTCTCACCGGACGCTGCCGTCTGGGCGGCAAAGACGCTGCAGGCGCTGGTCGACGGAGACGTTTAGAGCCGCCGGGCAGAAGGGGGGAGACGCCTGGCGGCGCACCGCCGGTACATCCGCCGCGCCACTACTGTTGCGGCATGGTGCCGGGGCGAAGGTGCGCGAACATGTGAGCGACATAGTCCGCCTTGCCCAACTCGATGCCCTGGGCGCGAAGAATGGCGTAGGCGATCATCACGTGAAAGTAGAACTGCGGTATGGCCCAGTCGCGGGCGTACTGCTCTGCCGTAAGGTCGAAGATCATGCCTTGCGGTAGCGCGTGTGCAATCGGCGTCTTCGGACCGATTGCTGCAGCATCGGCGGCCGCAGCTTCCACCATGGCGATGGTCTCGGCAATCCTGAGGCGCGCTTCCGCAATCGACCCGGGATGCTCAGCCGCATTGCGCCCCTCTTCCAGCAGGACTCCGACCGAGGCGGGGAACTCCTCACCACGAAGGCGGCACATCCCCTCTTGTGCCTGAACGCATGCGAAGCGGATCTGAGTGGCCAGAGGAAACATATCGGGTGCAAGCCGCGCCCGCAGCAGATCCTCTGCCTCACCTGCTGGTCTTTGCGCCTCGGCCTTGGCAAGCCACGCCGACAGGGCGCCAAGCATTTGCGTGTAGCTGGGGGCCAGGAGATCAGGCAGGGTCATCAGGCTCTCTTTCTTGTACGGCGGCCGCGCCATCTGGCTCGGCGCCGCCCATGCGCTTACCTGATGATCCATGCCGAGCAAAACACCCATCATTCGTCCGCTGGACAGCGCTGACCTGTCTGCGGCGCTCGCAATCCAGTCAGAGGCCTATCCGCCGTTCCTGCGGGAAGGTGCCGACGCGTTCGCCAGCCGCCTTGATGTACCGCACTCCTTCTGTCTTGCCGCGAGCGATAGCGGCACGATCATCGCCTATCTGCTGGCCCATGGATGGCGCCGAGAGGATCCGCCGCCATTGGGAGTCGTGCTATCACCGGGAGTGCCCAGCGAGGTGCTCTTTATCCATGATCTCGCCGTTGCATCTGGCGGGCGTGGTTCGGGAGTGGGGCGCAAGCTGGTCGCCCGCGCTTTCGAGCTGGCAAGCGATCGGGGCTTGTCCAGTGCTGAGCTGATCGCCGTGGAGGGGGCGGCTGCCTATTGGCGAACCCTGGGATTTGCCGAGGCAAGCATGTCCCCGCGACTGGCGGCCAAAGTGGCGGAATACGGCCCCAGCGCGCGCTGGATGACGCGCCGTTTCGGTCCGTCAGGCGCTCTTCAGCCTTAGGTCTTCACTCGCGCGCAGAGACTGTGCGGACTCAAGGGGCTACTGCGAGAACAACAGCAGGCTGTGTCCGCCGCCTGCGAATTGGATGCCGTTGCTTCGCGTCCTTTCGATAGAGGTCGCCGCATCGAGTGCACGCATGACGTCGCTTAGCCGCGGGGGCAATCCGATGGGGCAGGTGGGTCGGGAAGCAGAGGGTGCGTGCAGCGGGCTGAAGCTGATCGCATTGCCGTCCATGCGGTACTGACGGCCCATGTTTGCGCATTCCGGCCCCCACCATAGCCGCACCTCGTCGCCTGTGAGGGCGAGGCCATAAGGCTCATCGAAGGGCTCACCGTCGATGCCAGCTACCCGCCATGCGCCTTCCAGGCTCGTCACCGGCTGCAGTGCGGGTGGTGTTGGCGCGGGGACCGTTGACGTCGGCGTGGCCGCCGGGGTCGCGTTGGGGCTGCCGGTCTGAGCGGGGGAGACCGGGTCGCGAGACGCGATGGTGGAGGAGGGCGGCTGACAGGCTGCCAGCACGAGCAGGAGCGAAGCGGGCGAGAGGGTCCAGCGCATTTCGGTGCACTACACGAGCCAGGAAGGCAGGGGAATGCGATGGCGATCTGCATGCGCCATCCCGGCCTCCGGTCGCGGCGGTGCGCACACGGACGAGCGGGCATACGCGAACGCCTCGCCTCACGCGCGGATGATGACGCTGACGTCGTCCGTCCGCTCAAGCACATCGACGACAACCTGCTCGCCCGATCTGCGCAGGGCCACGTCGGCAGATCCGGTCCCGATCGCCAGTCTGCGCAAGGTGAGTCCGTCCAGAAAAGGAGGAAGCACCGGCTGATCAAACAGGATCGTGGAGTTTGCCGGGTCGAACCCGAGGCCAAGGCAGGACTGCACAAGATACAGTGGCGCTGCGGCGGCCCAAGCCTGCGGAATACAGGCCACGGGATAGAACGTCGGGCCTTGCGCTGGCCGTCGCGAGAAGCCGCAGAACAGCTCAGGCAAGCGGTGCAGGTCCACGTAGTTCGAGGCATCGACCAGACCGGAGAAAACCTGCGCGGCCTCTCTCCGATAGCCGTAGCGGTTCATGCCTGCCGCGATCAGAGCGTTGTCGTGGGGCCAGATCGAGCCGTTATGATAGCTCATCGGATTGTATCGGGCTTCGGTTGTCGGGATCGTACGAATACCCCAGCCCGAGAAAGAAGGTTTGCTCATCAGCGTCCGGATCACGAACTCCGCGCGCTCAGGATGTGCGAGACCAGTGAGGAGCGCATGGCCCGCATTTGAAGAGCGAACCCGGCAGCGGCGTTTCTGCCCGTCGAGCGCGATCGCGTAGGTGCCGAGTGCCTCATCGAAGAACGCTTCGTCGAAGCGCGCTCGCAAGTCCTCTGCCTGCTGGCACAGGCTCCTTGCCAGTTCCTCCTCGCCGAGGCGGCGCGCCAGCGTCGCGCCGGCTACGAGCGCGCCGTAGGCATATGCCTGCACTTCCGCCAAAGCGATCGGCCCGTGAGCCAAGGTTCCATCTTCGTGGAAAACGGAGTCAAAGCTGTCCTTCCAGCCCTGATTGACCAGCCCCTCCTCGTTCCGGCGACCGTATTCGACGAAGCCGTCGCCGTCGCGGTCGCCGTGCTCATCGATCCAGCGCAGCGCAGCCTGGATGTTGGGCCAGAGCGAACGCGTGGTCTCAAGATCACCGGTGCGGTCCAGATACGCGCCGGCAAGCATGACGAACAGCGGTGTGGAATCGATGCTTCCATAATATTTGCGGAACGGGATCTCGCCCAGTTCGGCCATCTCTCCGCGTCGTTCCTCGTGCAGGATCTTGCCGGGCTCCGCATCCGCCACGGGATCGAACTCCTGCGCCTGGTTGGCAGCCAGATAGCGGAGCACACCTTTGGCGATCTCCGGGTCCATCCAGAGCGTCTCGAGTGCGGTGATCAGCGCGTCGCGACCGAAGATCGTGCTGAACCATGGAATGCCCGCATAAGGGTAGGGGCCTTGCGGCGTATCCGTGATGAGCATGTACGTGTCCGCCACGCAGCGATGGACGGTTTCGTTGAATGTCTCACTGGAGCTGCCGATCGCCGTGGCCCGGTTCGAAGAGACGTGCAGCGCTCGACGCGATTCCCGGAGCACTCTGAAGAAGCTCCTGCTTGGCGGACTGGCCAGGGGGCCGGTGTCACACCCGATGAAGATGAACGCTGTAAAGTTGCCGTGCGGTTCGAGCTCAAACTCGTAAACCGCGTGATCCGCAGCAAGCGCCTGCGGCGCGGGATCGAACTGGACCAGAGTGCTGCGCTCTCGCTCGTCACAACCCGTATAGGCCAGCAGCACGCGATCCTGCTCAAGATCCGGTTGGTGGAGAGTGCCTTTTTTCGAGCGCTTGGTGCCGCGCACTTCGAACAGGTCCGCAAAGTCAGCGGCGAAGGCGATTTCCAGGCTGAGCCGATGGCGCTTATCATCGTAATTGCGGATCGCCACCCGCTCATAAGCGCCAGAATTCCAGAGAAAACGCGTACGGCGCACATGGATCAGATCGTGCTGGAGCGGCTCCTCTCCGGCGGGACCGGGCAGGTCCGGATTGGCAAGATCGCACGTCAGCGTCGCGTTGTCGTCGCGCGGTGCGGAACTGAGCAGAATGGGCCGTTCACCGTTCAAAGTCAGCTGCAGTTGCGAAAGATACCGGGTGTCGCGATGATAGATGCCTTCAGGACTGCCGGGTCCGGCGATCGCATCGCCGTTGTGATCGAAGACTCCGAAGGTATCCCCGTGCTTAAGCGTGCGTGGCCGCCGCTCGTGCATCGACGCAGCGGCGGGAACATAGAACTGCGCGGGCGCTTTGGAGAGTTCCTGTCCGCCGTTGAAGCCGGTCTGCGGAACGTGTTGGTTCATGCCATCCTCCCCTCGACCTAAGCTACGCTCTGCAGTGTCGGCTGCACGCCGATCATGCGAAGCACTCTTGCCGCGTCAGGGGTCGGGCTGGTCAGTTGTTGGTAGATGTCGACATAGTCCAATGCCATCCGCTCTGCCGTGAAGCGCCTGTCGAACGCCTCTCGCACTGACGCGCGGTCGATTTCATGCAGCCGTTGCACGGCTGTTACGGCCTGGTCGATGCTGTCCACGATAAATCCGCTTCTCCCGTCTTCGATGATCTCCGGCACCGACCCGCTGCGAAATGCGATGACTGGCGTAGCGCAGGCCATGGCCTCGATCATCACCAGACCGAACGGTTCGGGCCAGTCGATAGGGAACAGCAGGGCAGCAGCATTGCCGAGGAATTGCGCTTTCTGCGGCTCGTTGATTTCGCCAACGAACTCGACGTTGGAATGGGCTTGGATCAAGGGCGCGATCGTCTCGGTCCAGTACGCTTCGTCGGCGCGGTCCACCTTGGCTGCGATCTTGAGCTTCATGCCTGCGCGCGCCGCGATCTCAATCGCGCGGTCAGGTCGCTTTTCAGGCGAAATGCGTCCCAGGAAGGCCAGATAACCGCCTTGCGCGTCCAGCTTTGCCGGCAGGAGGTCGGGCGGCAGACCATGATGTACAGTGCCCGCCCAGTTCACAGGCGGCATGGGCTGGCGCTGATCGTCCGAAATCGACACGAGCGGCAGGTCGGGGAAGTGACGGTAGAACGGCTGGAGGTCGGGCAAGTCGAGCCGGCCATGCAGCGTCGTCACAGTCCGGTGGACGAACTCACGGACAACCGGGGCATGGATCAGGTCGATGTGGAAGTGCAGGACGTCGAACTCGTCCGCACGGCGACAGACCTCATCGAGCAAGACCATGTGATGCGGAATGGGGTCACGGACATTGGGATCGAGCCTGAGGGCGGAGGCGCCAATCGGGACCAGGTTGGCGCTTGTGCGGGAGTCTCCGGCTGCGAACAGGGTCACGTCATGTCCCTGCCGCACCAGTTCCTCCGTAAGGTACGACACGATCCGTTCAGTCCCCCCATAAAGGCGTGGGGGCACACTTTCTGCAATGGGTGCAATTTGCGCGATTTTCATAAGCTCTCCACTCGCGCAGCAGCAGGCGCGCCGCGCGATCCAGCGACGATGAAAAGTACTCGCAAAGTGAGCCGGCACGCGCGGGCGGGCGCGGCAGGCAGCGTCAGGATCTAGCCTGGTGGACCTGTTACGGAAGCATCAACTCGCGGCATGCGGAAACATCCGCCATCATGCCGATGCAGCGATTGGAAATGCATGACACACACCTCCTCGAAGCTGACTGTTTCGCGGCCTCGCGAATTTGCGGGGCGCTGTTGCGGGCGGCAAAGCCGCAACTCGAATTAGGAGAGCGGTATGGCCATTCAAGGGGTTGTGCGGTGAAGCTCGGCGATGTTTGTTGTTCATGCGACGAGATGCCCGTGCAAAGCGCCACATGCCCTTGTTGACGGCTGCCGGGCGGGGCTGATTTGATCGTCCCGATGCTTGGCCGCATAACACCGCGTTGATGCAGGAGAGAGAAACAGTGGTCGATACGCCTAAGGTTGCAGTCATCACCGGCGCCAGCTCCGGTATCGGGAAGCAGGCAGCCAAGGAGCTGGCTGCTCAGGGATGGCGGATCATTGGCGTGGGCCGGGATGAGGGCCGCTGCGCTGCCGCGGAGCAGGAGGTGCGCTCGGTGGCGGCCGGCGCGGACGTGACGATGCTGCGCGCGGACATGTCGCTGTTGAAGGCGTGCGAGCGTCTTGCGGAAGACATCGCGGGCCTGACGGATCGGATCCACGTGCTTCTGAACAATGCGGGCGGAATGGCGAGCGAGAAAGTGATGACGGCAGAGGGGTTCGAGCAGAACTTCGCTTCCAATCACCTGGGTCCCTTCGTCCTGACCAATCGCCTGCTGCCGTTGCTGGAGAAGGCCGCGGCTGATGCGGAGCCCGGCACTGTCCGCATCATCAACACGTCCTCCGACGCGAGCGAGATGATCCCGTCGCTGAACCTGTCGGACATGCAGAACCTCGGTAACTGGAGCGTCGGCGCCGCCTATTGCAGCGGCAAGCTTGCCAACGTGTTGCACGCGAAAGCGTTGGCCAGGCGGCTCGCGAGCAAAGGGATCGTCGCCCATTCGTTCCATCCCGGCATGGTAGACAGCAACTTCTTCTCTCACGCTTCAGAGCAGACCCAGGCGCAGTATGAAGGCGCTCCCAAGCGTACGGTCGAAGAGGGCGCGGACACCGCGGTCTGGCTGGCCACCTCGCCCGATGGGGCCTGCGCAAGCGGCACATACTGGTATGAGCGCGCACCGCGCGATCCGCACGCGCTTGCACGCGATGACGCATTTGTGGACCAGTTCTGGGACGCCAGCATCAAGCTGACAGAAACAGCGCCTTCGTCCTGAACGGTCCGGGCCGGCCTTGTCGTCTTCCTCGCAGTGCGTCCGACAATGCTGGCATAGGCGGAGCAGCAAATTGGGTATGGTGTGGGGAGGCGTTTGCTGCCATCAAAAGAGGTGGATAAGCAGCGTTGTGGCTGCAGGTCATTGTGGGAGGTTGCGGACCGGAAAACCTGGCAGGATTGCGGAGCTTGCTTTGGCTTTCGCGCTGCCTGATGACTCCGCTATCGCAAGTGCGCCATCGACATGTCTTTGCGGGCTCTTCATCCATCCTCTGAGCTAAGCTCTCCGGCTCGCGAGGTGCATTCGCCCTCGCTTTTCATGAAGTTTGCCGCGGCGCTGCTGCTGCTGGTCATTGGCGTGCATGCCGCGCCGCTGGCCGCCATGCCGATTGAAAAGGTGCGTGGATCGGCATTCAGCGCCCACACTGCCGAGGTGTCGCTCGCTGCGCGAGACGATTGCAAGGTCGAACAACGGGTAGCCGTCCATCCTCAGCCGCATCCTCAACCGCTACCGCTGCTGGGTGTTCTATGGAAGATCGTTCACACCCCGGCTGCGATAGTTGGCCAGGGACCCACGCCGCTGGTGAGGGACTCTTCGCTTCCGCCTCCATACGAGCGGCTGAGAGCGCAGGCATCTCCCCGCGCGCCGCCCACTATCTGATCTTCGTGTCCTGGCCGTAACTGCGGCGTCCAACGAAGTTAGGCAGACAATGGCTAGGCATCCATTTGCCCGTTCGCGGTGCTGATCGTCGCACGGTCGAGGTTGAAGGGGCGGG
Organism: Novosphingobium rhizovicinum; assembly: GCF_040813635.1. Lineage (NCBI taxonomy): Bacteria > Pseudomonadati > Pseudomonadota > Alphaproteobacteria > Sphingomonadales > Sphingomonadaceae > Novosphingobium > Novosphingobium rhizovicinum. Next base: position 378,087 of record NZ_JBFNXR010000052.1, read on the forward strand.
TGCCTGGGCCTGGTGGCACCTGACAGATGGATTGGCTGCAGAACTGTAAAATGGACATCGGCAGTTGGCCGTTTGGGCTGACCGAGCGTTTCTGGCGTGACCGCCTTCTTTCAAGCACCTGCCGACGCATCGGTTTGTCCGGACATCGGCAACATGCTTCTTGGAAAACAGAGATAACACAGAAGAGATGGTGACAAGAGAAGGTATCCTCTGGCTGGCGCTCGTGCTGCCCTTCTTCGGTAGCCTGGGGGCGTCTTTCCTTCCTGTGAAGGCGCGTAACTCGGCTGCAATGCTTGCCGGCCTGATCGCGCTGGCGGCTCTGGCGCTGATCGTGTCGCTCTATCCTGCCGTTGCCGATGGCGCGGTGGTGAAAAGCCGCGTCGAATGGCTGCCGTCGCTCGGCCTCAACCTTCTGTTGCGTCTGGACGGCATGTCCTGGCTGTTCGCCTTGATGATCCTCGGCATCGGCCTGCTGGTCGTGCTGTATGCGCGTTACTACATGTCGCCGAACGATCCGGTGCCGCGGTTCTTTTCGTTCCTTCTAGCCTTCATGGGCTCGATGCTGGGCCTCGTCGTATCGGGCAACCTTGTGCAGCTGGCGTTCTTCTGGGAGCTGACCAGCCTCTTTTCCTTCCTCCTGATCGGCTATTGGCACCACAACGAAAGCGCCCGCAGTTCCGCGCGCATGGCGCTGATTGTCACGGCGGCGGGCGGGCTGTGCCTGCTGCTGGGCATATTGCTGATCGGCAAGATCGTGGGCAGCTATGACCTGGATATCGTGCTGGCCGCGGCGGAGGGGATCAAGACCAGCCGCTACTATGTCCCCGCGCTGATCCTCATCCTGCTGGGCGCATTCACGAAGAGCGCGCAGTTCCCGTTCCACTTCTGGCTTCCCCACGCCATGGCCGCGCCAACGCCGGTCTCCGCCTATCTTCATTCGGCCACGATGGTGAAAGCCGGGATCTTCGTGCTGATCCGTTTCTGGCCTGTGCTGGCCGGAACCGAGCTGTGGTATCTCATCGTGGGCACCGTGGGCCTGATCACCTTCGTGATCGGCGCATGGGCCGCCGTTTTCCAGCAGGATCTGAAAAGCCTCCTGGCCTATTCGACGATCAGCCACTTGGGCATCATCACTCTCCTGCTTGGCCTCGGCACCCCGCTCGGGCTGGTGGCCGCGGTTTTTCACACCGTGAACCATGCCACGTTCAAGGCCTCGCTCTTCATGGCGGCCGGCATCATCGACCACGAAACGGGAACCCGCGATCTGCGCCGGCTGAGCGGGCTGTTCCGGTACATGCCGTACACCGGCACGCTCGCCATGGTGGCTGCTGCGGCGATGGCGGGCGTTCCCTTGCTGAACGGCTTCCTGTCGAAGGAGATGTTCCTTGCCGAAGCTCTTGAGTTCCGGGACGGCTCCCTCCTCGATACCTTGCTGCCATTCGTTGCCACCGCGGCCCTTGCCCTCAGCGTGCTGTATTCGCTGCGCTTCATTCACCAGGCCTTCTTCGGCGCGCCAGCCACCGATCTGCCCAAACAGCCGCATGAAGCGCCTTTCTGGATGCGCTTGCCGATCGAAGTTCTTGTCCTGATCTGCCTCGTCGTCGGAGTGGTGCCGGCCTACACGATCGGGCCCGTGCTCGATGCTGCGGTCAGGGCGGTGCTGCACGAGAACACACCCTATTACAGCCTGGCCACATGGCATGGCTTCACGCGCCCTCTCTTGCTCAGTCTTCTGGCACTGGCCGGGGGTACCGTTGCCTATCTGCTCCTTCGCACGAAGTTGAACAGCGCGGGGGGAGCACCGGTGATCCGCTATTTCAAAGGCCGCCGGATGTTCGAGACGGTTCTGGCGAGCGTCATCGGTGCCTCGCGCCGTCTGGAAGAGATGGTGGGAACGCGCAGGCTGCAATCGCAACTGCGTATTCTGGTTGCGATTGCCGCGTTTGCCGCTCTGCTTCCCTTCATTCCTGCGGGCTATGCCATCGGCTCGGAGAGGATAACCCCGGTCCAGCCCGGCTTCGCCGCGATCTGGGTGGTCGGCGCTCTGTGCGCGATCGGCTCTGCATGGCAGGCCAAGTATCATCGGCTCGCCGCGCTCATCCTCATGGCGGGCGCGGGTCTGGTCTGCTGCCTGAGCTTTGTCTGGCTCTCGGCGCCCGACCTTGCCCTGACTCAACTGCTGGTGGAGACCGTCACTACGGTTCTGCTCCTTCTGGGCCTGCGCTGGATGCCAAAGCGAGAACCGCAGCAGTGGCGTCGGGGAAGGGCTCCTCGATCCGTCCTCTTCAGGCGCGGAACGGACCTGGCCCTTGCGATAGCGGCCGGCGCAGGCATGGCTTTGCTCTCGTTTGCGATGATGACCTTTCCCATCGGCCATACGATCTCGCGCTATCTGGTCGAACACGCCTATGCCGAAGCGGGCGGGCGAAACGTGGTGAACGTGATCCTGGTGGACTTCCGTGCATTCGACACGTTTGGAGAGATCACCGTGCTCGCCATCGTCGGCCTGACGGTTTACGCGCTGCTCCGCCGTTTCCGGCCGGCGAGGGAAAGCGTTCGCACGCCCGAGCAGCAGCGGATACAGAACGCCTTCGATGACAGCCGGAGTGAGCGCGATCGCGGCGACACGCTGACCGATTACCTGCTGGTCCCGCGCGTCGTGATGGAATGGCTTTTTCCCGCCTTCGTCGCTTTCTCGCTTTATCTGCTGATCCGCGGGCATGATCTTCCGGGTGGTGGCTTCGCCGCGGGCATCACCATGGCCATCGCGCTGGTGCTCCAGTACATGGCCGCCGGAACGCGGAGCGTGGAGGAGCGGCTGCGGGTGAAGCCGTTGTCGTGGATGGGGGCTGGTCTTCTCCTCACTCTGTTCACGGGCCTGGGCGCAACCCTGTTCGACAGTCCGTTCCTGACCACCTGGTTCCGTTATGCGGACGTGCCGCTTATCGGGAAGGTGCCGCTCGCCTCGGCGTTGCTCTTTGACCTTGGCGTCTTCCTTCTCGTTATCGGCGCCACCGCTCTCGTGCTGATTGCGATTGCGCACCAGTCGATACGAACGCCGCTGCGGCGCCGGGACATGGAACTGATCAGCCGTTCAGAGGGAGAGGTCTGATGGAGGTGGTGCTCGCTCTCGGCATCGGTGTGCTGACTGCCTCCGGCGTATGGCTGATCTTGCGCCCGCGGACCTTTCAGCTGGTCCTTGGCCTTTCGCTGCTCTCCTACGCCGTGAACCTGTTCATCTACGCGATGGGGCGGCTACGGGTGGATGCTCCGCCTATCGTCGGCGCCGATGGTACCGTTGATCCCGCTGCTCTGACAGATCCGCTCCCTCAGGCGCTCGTGCTGACGGCAATCGTCATTTCCTTTGCCATGACCGCGCTTCTGCTGGTGGTCATCCTCGCTTCCCGTGGACTGACGGGGACAGACCACGTCGACGGTGACGACGAATGATGAACGGTTGGGCAAGCCACCTGATCGTGGCACCGGTACTCCTTCCGCTTCTCGCAAGCGCCACCATGCTGCTGCTGAACGAGCGCCAGCATCGTACGAAGAATGCGATTGCGATGGTCACGGTGCTGGCGCTGCTGGCTGTCGCGATATCTCTCATCGTCGAGACCATCGATCTGGGCTTCTCGGGAGGTTCGACGACGCGCGTCTACCTTGTGGGAGACTGGACAGCGCCATTTGGCATCGTGCTGGTGGCGGACTGGCTTTCCACCCTCATGCTCTTGCTGACGAGCATCTTGGGCGTGGCGGCGCTGATCTATTCACACGCGCGCTGGGACAGGGCAGGGCCGCGTTTCCAAACCCTGCTGCTGCTTCAGCTGATGGGTCTGAACGGCGCTTTTCTGACGGGCGACCTGTTCAATCTGTTCGTCTTCTTCGAGATCCTTCTGGCGGCTTCATACGGGCTGCTGTTGCATGGCTCTGGTGCGCAGCGGGTCAAGGCGGGTCTGCACTATGTGGCGATCAACGTCGCCACCTCACTGCTCTTCCTGATCGGTGTTGCCCTGATCTACGGAGTTGCGGGGACGCTCAACATGGCGGACCTTGCAACCATCATCCCGGGCACATCCGGCGCCGAACTCACTCTGTTGCAGAGCGGCTTCGCAGTCCTTGGCATCGCCTTCCTGATCAAGGCGGGGATGTGGCCGGTCGGCTTCTGGTTGCCGCGCACTTATGCCGCCGCCGTGCCCCCATCGGCCGCGCTCTTCGCGATCCTCAGCAAAGTGGGCGTCTATGCACTGTTGCGGGTCTACCTCTTGCTCTTCGGCGGAGACTGGGGATGGACCGGCAACTTTGGTGAGGAATGGCTGCTTTACGGTGGCATTGCGACGATCATCTACGGCACGGTCGGCATCCTTGCCGCCCGCACACTCTCCCGGGTTGCCGGTTATTGCGTCATCATCTCATCCGGCACGTTGCTGGGTGCAATCGGTGCGGGGGAGGGGGCGGTCATCGGCGGCGTGCTCTTCTATCTGGTAAGTTCAACGCTCGGCATTTCCGCGTTCTACCTCCTGCTGGAGCTCGTCGAGCGACGGGGTAGCGAGGCGAGTGTTCGGGCCGTCGTGGAGCCGGTGTTCGAGGATGAGTACACCGGGGCGCGCTCTCTGGCGGGAGAGGATGAGGTTGGAGTCGTCATCCCGGCCAGTATCGCGATCCTGGGCGGCGGCTTCGTGTTTTGTGCGCTGCTGCTCGCCGGATTGCCGCCGCTGTCCGGCTTCATTGCCAAATTCGCATTGATCCAGGGTCTTCTGGACCTGAGAGACGGCATTGCGCCCGCGATATGGGTGCTGGTCGCGATGCTGATTGTCTCTGGAATGGCCACGTTGATCGCCACCACGCGCGCCGGCATCGATCTGATCTGGACGCCTTCGGAAAGGCAACCGCCGCCCCTGCGGCTGGCAGAGGCTTTCCCGGTGGGCTTACTCCTCCTGGTGTGCCTGGGCCTGATGGTCTTCGCCGGTCCGGTGATGCTGTACATGGACCGCGCGGGATCATCCATTCAGGATCGCCAGGGCTACATAACCTCCGTGCTCGGGGCCGAGCGCGCTTCCAAAGAGGAGAGGGGGCCGCGAGAGCGATGAGACGCTGGTTCCGATATCCCCTGATGACCCTTGGCATCTTCTTGATGTGGCTGCTGCTGACCCAGTCTTTCTCACCGGGCCAGATCCTTCTCGGGATCGCTGTGGCGCTGATTGCGAGCGCCGGTATGTCGACGCTTCGGGCCTCATCGCCGCGTGTCAGGAACTGGAGCAAGCTGGCCCAGCTGGCCGCGTTCGTGGCGGTGGACGTGATCAGGTCGAACGTCGCGGTCGCAAAGATCGCCTTGTCGCCATCGCGCGATCGGCATTCCGCCTTCATTCGGCTTCAGCTTGAGCTGCGCGAGCCCCATGCGCTCACGCTCCTCGCGCTGATCCTCACGGCGACGCCGGGCACCGCCTGGGTACAGTACAGCCGCCTGGACGGCGCACTGCTCATCCATGTGTTCGACCTCGTGGATGAAGAGACGTGGATCCATCTCATCAAGGCTCGGTACGAGCGCTTGCTGCTAGAGGCATTTGAACCGTGAGTACGCTGCTGCTGACTTGGGCATTCCTCCTGGCACAGGGACTCCTTGGCATTGCCCTCCTGTGCGCGGCATACCGGGTGGTTGCCGGGCCTCGTGCGCAGGATCGTGTCCTCGGGCTCGACAGCCTCTACGTCACGGGCATGCTGATGCTGCTCGTTCTGGGCATGCAGAGTGGCAGGACGATCTACTTCGAAGCGGCCTTCGTGATTGCCCTGACTGGCTTTGCAGGCACCGTTGCACTGGCCAAGTTCCTCATGCGCGGCGAGGTGATCGAATGATTGCAACTCCTGATCTGCCTTTGTGGGCCGCAATTGTGGTGGCCGTGCTGACGATCTCAGGCGCGATCGTCACGCTGGCCGGCGCGATCGGTCTGGTGCGGTTCGACACGTTTTACGATCGCCTTCATCCTCCCACGCTGGGCTCCAGCGGGGGAACCATCCTGCTCGTCCTGGCTTCCATCGTGTGCTTCTCGGTACTGCGCACGAGGATCTCCGTTCATGAGATCCTGATCGCCTTGTTCGTGACCCTTACGACCCCTGTCACTTTCATCCTCCTGGCGCGCGCCTCCCTGTATCGCGATCGGATCGAGGGGAGCCCGGATGCGCCCTCAATCGACGGGGAGGATTGATGATGTCTTGCCGGACTGGAGCGCCGATGTACCTTCGGGCCGAACTGCAAGCGCCGCTTTGACGCACGATATGGGCGGGTTTACGAGGGCGGAATGATCGCCTTGATACGCCCCGTCGAAACGCTCGGCCTTCTGCGGCCGCCCCTGAGTGTCGCAGCGTGAGCAGAGCCGCTAAAGCATCCGCCGTCGTCATCGGGGCTTCGGGAGGTATCGGTGCGGCGTTCGAAGCGGCGCTGATCGAGGAAGGCGCGTTCGATGTGGTCCATGGCTTCGCACGGTCGCGAACAGGTCCGATGCACCTCGACCTCCTGGACGAAGCGACCATTGCTGCCGCTGCGGCTCACGTCGCCAAGGGGCCGCCGCCCGGCCTGGTGATCGTCGCCACAGGGCTGCTCCACGCGGATGAGCGGGGGCCGGAAAAAGCGCTGCGGGATCTCGATGCGGAGTGGCTGGCAAAGGTCTATGCGGTGAACGCGATCGGACCCGCTCTGGTGGCCAAGCACTTCCTGCCGCTGGTGCCCAAGGGGATGCGATCCGTTTTCGCCGCTCTTTCCGCGCGGGTCGGATCGATCAGCGACAATCGGCTGGGCGGCTGGCACGGCTATCGCGCGTCGAAGGCAGCCCTCAACATGCTGGTGCGCAACCTCGCGATTGAGGAGCGTCGCCGGAACGACCGCTCCATCGTCGTGGCGCTGCACCCCGGCACAGTGGACACCGCACTTTCGCGTCCGTTTCAGGGCAATGTTCAGCTGGGCAGACTGTTCGATCCAGAAAGAGCGGCGCTCCAGCTTCTCGATGTGGTCGAGGATCTGAAGGTCACCGACAGCGGCAAGCTCTTCGACTTTGAAGGCAAGGCGATCGCGTTCTAATCGTTGTAGATCAGGCGGATGGGAAGCGTTCTTGAGTCCGGTTCGCGATTGCCACCAGCGACAGCATCACGGGAACCTCAACAAGGACTCCGACTACGGTTGCCAAGGCAGCACCGCTGCCGAGGCCGAACAGCCCGATGGCAACTGCGACGGCCAGTTCGAAGAAGTTCGAGGTGCCGATCAGAGCGCAGGGCGCCGCGATCGGGAAAGGAACCCGCCAAGCCCACGCTGCGGCGTAGGTGATGAAGAAGATGCCGTAGCTCTGAATGATGATCGGCACTGCGATCAGGAGAATCAGCAGCGGCTGCGTGACGATGACCTGGCCCTGAAAGCCGAACAGCAACACCACGGTCAGCAGCAGGCCGATGATCGAGAGGGGCTTGAGCCGGGCCGTGAAACGCGTGACGTCATCGGCATTGCCATGGGCCCCGCGCAGCAGGTGCCGCCGCGTCAGCGCGCCGGCGAGCAGAGGGATGACGACATAGAGAAGGGTTGAGAGAAGCAGCGTTTCCCACGGCACGGCTATGTCCGTGACGCCGAGCAGCAGCGCGACGATGGGCGCAAAGGCGAACACCATGATGATGTCGTTCACCGACACCTGGACCAGCGTATATGCCGGATCTCCACGCGTCATCTGCGACCACACGAAGACCATTGCTGTACACGGTGCCGCTCCCAGCAGGATCAGACCCGCTATATACTGCTGCGCGTCAACGGGCGCGATCAGGTCGGCAAAGACGGTCTCAAAGAACAGCACGGCAAGCGCCGCCATCGTGAACGGTTTTACGAGCCAGTTGACTACGATGGTGAGGAACAGGCCCTTCGGCCGCTGCCCGATATCGCGCAGGCTGGCGAAGTCGACCGCCACCATCATCGGGTAGATCATGGCCCAGATCAGCACCGCTACCGGGAGGTTGACCGAGGCATACTCAAGCCCCGCCAACACTCCGAACAGACCTGGCACCAGATTGCCGAGAACCACGCCGGCCACGATGGCCAGCGCGACCCAGAGGGAAAGCCACCGCTCGAACAATCCGAGCGCGCTGACGGTGCGCTGCGTATCGGCGACAGTGGTCATCAGCAGGGTTCCGCTTTCACGACTTCGCCATCTTCCTTCACAAAGTCTTCCTTCAGGGACTGATCGAGGACGGTGAGCACCTGCTCCGAGGGGCGGCACAGCTTCACACCGCGCGGACCCACGACGATCGGCCGGTTGATGAGGATCGGATGGGCAATCATCGCATCGATCAATGCATCGTCTTCAAGCTCCGGGGCATCCAGGCCCAGCTCGCCGTATGGTGTACCCTTCTGCCGGAGCAGCTCGCGCGGTGTGATGGCCATGCGCTCGATCAGCGACACCAGTTCCTCTCGCGAAGGAGGCGTGGTGAGATACTCGATCACCTGCGGCTGTGTGCCCGTGGCGCGGATGATTTCGAGCGTGTTGCGCGAAGTGCCGCAAGCCGGGTTGTGATAGATGGTGACGTTCATGAGCAGCACGCCGTCTTCGATGGAATCTCGGGGGCGCAGCAGGTTGTATCGGCCGCATTCGCCGATAGCGCGCTCAGTTCCGGGTTGTCGCCGTAGACCGTCGCCTCACCATTCGTGAAGAACGCTTCCCAAACGACGCCCTGCGGATCGGCGATCCAGCTCTTTTCCGACTTGGCATAGCAGCAGGTGGTGGCACCTTCTTCCAGCAATGGCCGGTCCGCCTTCCTCAGACGACCATAGATCTCCGTCAGTTCGTCCTCGCTCTCCACCTGGATGCCCAGATGCTCAACGCCCTTGTGAGCATTGCCGGAGGAGATGGCGAAATTAACGCGCGGATCGTCAAGCATCCACTTGGCGTAATCAGCCTTGGTGACAGTGGGCTCGGCGCCGAAAATTGTCGAATAGAAGCGGATCGACTGATCGAGATCGTCAACACCGACGTGCACGTGCATACGTTTCATCACGCAGTCCTTTCTTGAGATTGTGTCGCTTGCGTTCCGCCCTGTGGTTCGGCCGGGCAGGCCGCGCCCCCGCAGCAATTCTCGGTGAGATAGCCGAGCAGGGCGTTCATCGCGGCGTAGTCAGCGGTGTAGATGAGCGAGCGGCTTTGCCGCTCCTGCTTGATCAACCCCGCCCGATTGAGCTGCGCCAGATGGAAGGAAAGCGACGAATTGGGTACGCCCAGTGCCTCCGCGATCGCACCGGCAGGCATTCCTTCATCGCCAGCTTGCACCAGCAGGCGGAACACCGCCAGCCGATGCTCCTGCGCGAGGGCCCCCAGAGCCGCTACGACGCTGTCCGCATCCATCACCCGTCTCGGTTCGAACGAGGATCATTACGGCGGCGCAGCGTCTCCAGCGGGATGTTCCCGACTTCGCGGTGGCAGCACAGCGAGAGCTGCTGCGAGGTCATGATCAATACCCGTTCGACAAATTGCCCCAGCTTGCTCGCCATCTCAGGCCTCCATTATTTCGATAAACATGGAAATGTATGAGCGCCAAGCGATTGTCAATCCTCATTTCGACAATTCACGAAATATGGCAGGATGTCTTCAGGAAACTGACTTGGACTTCCGCCTTTCGCAGGGGAAGGCATCGGCAACCGGCTCCCGGGCGGCCTGAAGCGGTGCCTCGCGAAGAAGCGCGTATGCCCCTCCAGAGACTACGGATTCCGGCTGAACCAGCCTGTCCGGCTCATCTACGCTCGTGTTCTGGACACGGGCCGATGAGCTACGGCCTAGCTCCCCTGGCTGGGCAAGGCGACAATCTCTCCATCAGCGGACTCCAGGAGGCGCTCCAGGGCTGCGGCGATGTCCGCTTGACGAAAGGGCTTGGCGAGCTGGGGTATGCCGAGATCGAGATCACCGCCCGCGTAACCGGTGACGATCAGTATCGGCAGACTGGGGCGGCGTCTGCGAAACTCGTTCGCAACTTCAGCACCGTTCATCTGCGGCATCATGTAGTCCGTGACGACCGCATCGACGTGGATGCCACTCTCGAGCTTTGTCAGCGCCTGCGCTCCCCCGGCAGCTTCGTGCACTTTATGCCCCAGCCCACGCAGCATTTCAGCAGTGCCCAGGCGAACAAGATCTTCGTCGTCGATGAGTAGCACTGTCAAAGGCCGCCTCGGCTGAGCGGGAGCCGAACGGTTCACAACCAAGGGCTGCGGGGGCGTCTCGGCAACTGGGAGGTACAGGTCGGCGCGCGTGCCTTCACCGACCACACTGGTGAGATCGAACGCCCCGCCGAGCTGCGCTGCCAGTCCATGCACCATCGAAAGCCCAAGTCCGGTACCCCGTCCAATTCCCTTCGTTGAGAAGAACGGCTCTACGGCCTTGCCGAGGGTCGCCTCGTCCATGCCCGCGCCCGTGTCTATGACAGAGATCCGGATATAGGCGCCGGGCGCCAGTTGACTTGCTTGTCGTCGATCGACTGTTGCGTATTCAGCCGCGACGGTCAGGACGCCCCCGCCCTCCATTGCGTCACGCGCGTTGACGCATAGATTCAGAATGGCCAGCTCCAGCTGGTTGGGGTCGGCGAGACCGGGCGGCATTTCGGCTGCGGAAATCATGCGCAGTTCCACCGATGGACCGACCGAGCTCGACACCAGGTCGCGCATGCCTTCGAAAAGCGATGCTATGTCGATGGCGCGCGTCTCTAAAGTCTGTCGGCGCGCAAAGCCCAAGAGGCGACTCACGAGTATCTTGGCGCGCTCTGCAGATTGCAGCGCGCCGTCCAGCAGTCGCGCTGCGCGGGCATCTTCGGCTGCGTAGCGCCGGTTCAGAAGATCGAGAGCGCCGGTGATCGGCGTCAGCAGGTTGTTAATGTCGTGTGCGACGCCTCCAGTCAGCTGACCGATCGTTTCCAGCTTCTGCGCCTCGTGCAGCTGCGCCATGGCGATCTCCCGCTCGGCGACGGCAGCGTCCACGCGCCGCTCGAGCGTTTCGTTAAGCTCGCGCAAATCCAGCTCCGCCTGCTTCCTCTTCGTCACGTCCTGAAAGAAGAATGCCACCTCGCGTCGGCTCGGCGGCTCTACACGGAAAGCGGCGACCTCCACGTGGCGGCCCGTGATCACCAGTTCGCGTTCGAAGCGGGTCGGCTCGCCGGAGACGAGCACGCGCCGGTAGAGTTCGACCCAACCCTCGGCCTCGTCGGGCATCATCTCCCGCGCCCTCTGGCCGACGGCATTGGCAATACCCGCATGTCGCTCGAAGGCCGGGTTGGCCTGGACATGGACGTAGTCACTCATGAAACCGTGCGGGCCGTCCACAAACTCGATAACGGCAAAGCCTTCGTCCATGGTGTCGAACATCGTACGATAGCGGGTCTCGCCTTCTCGTAGCGCGATAAGGCGAGCGCGCGCCTCATACTGGCGTTTGCGCCCGCGCAGCGCGGAGCGGGCGAGGCTGATCAGCGTCGTGGGATGGAATGGGCGCTCAAGAAATGTGACGTTGCCGAGCACGTCCAGGTACCGGACTGCCGCAGGATTCCTCTCGAGCCCGCCCCCTCGGCTGGTAAGGAGTACGAAGGGCAGATCGGACCACTCCTCCTGGTCAGCAAGCCAGGCGGCAAGCGGATGAAGGTCACTACCGGCGATAGCCTCCTCGGTGACGACCACGAATGCCGCACCGGCATCAAGCTCATCGATCAGCGCGGGCAGCGACGGGCAAATCGCTGCGTCCATGCCGCTCTCGTTCAGCATTCCTTTGGCGATCGCTGCGTCACGTCCACGCGGTGCGAGCACCAGCGCCCGCTCAGAATGCGTCGTGCGCTTCACGCGTCCTCGCTGCCGACCGGCTCGCTGTTTGCCACCAGGATTGGCACCCCACGCAGTACGCCCTGGAAGTTGGCCACTGGCGGCCCCAAGGTGAGCCCACGCCCTCCGATCCGGTACTCGCGGATAGTATCCTCGTGCGGGCCGGTGCGCTTCTTCACGACCGATACGGCCCTTCGTACGCGGCCTACTGCCTCGAAGTAGCGAAGCAGGATTACCGTGTCGGCAAGGTACGTCACGTCCACCGGTGTCTTCATGTCGCCCACGAGTCCGTGCTGGGCCACGGTGAGGAAGGTCGTCGCCCCTTGGCGGTTGAGATATTGGAGCAACTCATGGACGTGGAGCACGAGCGCGTGCTCGCCGGGCATCGCCGCCTGGTAGCCGTTGAGACTGTCGAGTACGACTGTGCGTGCGCCGTGCGTCTCGACGCAGACACGCACGCGCTCGGAGAACTCACCGGGCGTCAGCTCCGCCGCGTCCACTTGTTGCAACACCAGCGAACCTTGATCGACCATTGCCTGTAGATCTATGCCCAGACCCTTCGCACGCTCGATGAGCAAGCCGAGCTCCTCATCAAAGACGAACATTGCCGCGCGCTCACCGCGCTCGATTGCGTTCTTGATGAAGGTGAGCGTCATGATCGATTTACCGGTACCCGCGGGACCGAGGATCAACACGCTGGACCCGCGCTCGACACCGCCGCCGAGAAGGGCGTCGAACTCAGCAATCCCGGTGCCGAGCACTGTCCTCTCGAAACTGCCCTTGTGCTCAGCCGAGACGAGCCGGGGGAAGACGCGCACGCCGCCCGTCTCGATCGAAAAGTCGTGAAACCCTCCGCGGAAGCGGCGCCCGCGGTACTTGATCACCCGCAAGCGCCGGCGCTCTGCGCCATATTCCGGTGAGAGCTCCTCAAGACGCAGCACACCATGAGCGACAGAGTGTACCGTCTTGTCGTTCACATCGGTGGTGAGGTCGTCCAGCATCACCACAGTGGAGTTCTGGCGCGCGAAGTAATGCTTCAGCGCCAGGATCTGCCGTCGGTAGCGCAGAGAGCTCTGCGCCAGCAGCCGGATCTCGGAAAGGCTGTCCAGAACAACCCGTTCCGGCCGTACCCGCTCGAACGCCTCGAAGATGCGGCGGGTGGTCTCACCCAGTTCCAGATCGGACGAGTAGAGCAAGCTTTGTTGCTGCTCCTCATCGAGCAAGCTCTCGGGCGGTACGAGCTCGAAAATATCGAGGCCGTCCAAGTCCCAGTGGTGCGACGTGGCGGTCGCGCGCAGCTCCTCCTCGGTCTCCGAAAGCGTGATATAGAGACAGCGCTCCCCTTGGGCTGCGCCGGTCCTGAGGAACTGCATTGCGATCGTTGTCTTGCCGGTGCCGGGGCTACCCTCAATGAGGAAAACGCGCCCCCGCTCCAGTCCGCCGCTCAAGACGTCATCTAAGCCAGCGATGCCGATCTCAGCTTGTGTCCTCGAACGTTGCATCCACATTTCTCCGAAGCGAACCTCGGCGGCCGAGACTCGCGCCGCCGTATACTCTAAGTCTAGTTGCGCCAACTCTCGCCCATCACGCGTCGAGCTGACCTTCCGCACCCCCGCGCCACGCGCCGTCGGCCCCGGGCGTTTAGCCGGGGGCGTCGGGTCGGATCGTCTTGGTGTCTGTACATTCCCTTTCACTGCCGCGTACGGACTACGCGCCTACTCCCTGACCGCCTCCGCGCCAAAGCCAAGGCTTCGCGACACCTCAAAAACGTCTGATCCAGAAAAAAGCTGCAGCTGTGGGCGGCGCGCGGAAATGGCGGGAACCTATCGGCATCGCTCGCGCGCACAAGCTGAGACCGGGATCGGGACGCGCATCCTCGGCCTTCGAAGCGCTGCCCTCTAGTAATGATGCTAGTCCCTACACAACTCAGTTCCTTAAGACTCCGACGACATAATGGAGAGATGCGCGAACCGATCTCCGACTTCTCCGAAGCGGCCAGGCTGGATGCCTTGCAACAGCTCAAGCTGCTCGACACCTCTCCGTCCGAGAGCTTTGACCGCATCACTCGGATGGCCAGCCAGATATTCGGACTGCCAATCGCCGCGGTGTCCCTTACCGATAGCGACCGCCAATGGTTTAAATCACGGGTCGGTGTCGCTCACCAGAGCATTCCCAGAGATAAGGCGCCTTGTGCGCACGTCGCGGAGTCGGCCGCACCCCTGATCATCGAGGACTTCCAGGCAGACGCCTATTACGCAGAAAGCGTCCTTGGACGTGCTGGCACGCGCTTCTACGCGGGGGCTCCACTGATCACCAGGGAGGGCTATGGACTTGGCGCGCTCTGTGTACTTGGCACGGAACCGCGAAAGGCATCCTCCTCCGAGTTGGCGGCTCTGGTTGACCTGGCTGCAATGGTCATGAACCAGATCGAACTGGAGCACGCCTTCGGTCGCGTCGACCCGGTAAGCGGCGTTCCGACCAGGAACCAGTTCCGCGACGATCTTGCAGATCTCGCTCGGGATCAAGCTGGTGAGCAGTACCTCGCCGTGTTCGTGGACCTTGCCCGGGACGAGCAGATCAGCAGGATCGCTCGCGTGATGGGCAGTGCCCAGGTAGACGAGGTGGTGAGAGAGGCTACCCGTTCACTGCAGAAGGTACTGGGTCCAGATAGGACCGTATACCACATCAGCTCAGCGCAATTCGCGTTCCTGTCTCCACCCAAGGCTGAGCCGTTCGCGTACATGCAGGAGCTTCGGGCTGCGCTAACTTCGATCCGCCAGACCTCATCGGTTCGCTTCGTGACGAATGTCGCCATTGGCGTTCGTCCCTTTATCCTCGGCGAAGTCGCAGCGGACGACGTCTTGCGAGGCGCTGCCAGTGCCGCTCAGGACGCCCGTGAGTCTGACGGCGTCGCGCTCTATTCGCTTTCCAGCGACCTGGCGCACAAGCGGCAATATGGTTTGCTTAACGCCTTCGGCTCGGCTTTGGATGACGACAGCCAGCTGAGACTGGTGTTCCAGCCGCGGATAGAACTATCGACCGGGCGATGCATCGGTGCAGAAGCGTTGCTGCGCTGGCGCCATCCCGAAATTGGTGATGTGTCGCCGGGCGAGTTCATTCCCGTGATTGAGCAGACGTCGATGGCGCGTGCAGCCACACAGTGGGTACTGGACGCCGCAATGGACCAGCTAGCAGCGTGGAGATTGCCTCCTGAGGAGTTCGCGCTCTCGGTCAACCTGTCCGCCGCCAACCTCGCCGAGGACGATCTCATCGCGAGGATCCAACTCGGGCTTTTGAAGAGGGGATTGCGGCCTGAGCAGATCGAGTTCGAACTGACGGAGAGCGCGATCATGGGCGAGCCCGATCGAGCCCTGGCCATGCTGCGGGAGATGGCAGCGACCGGAGTTTGTCTTGCCATCGACGACTTTGGCACGGGGCACAGCAGCCTTGCCTACCTCCAGCGTGTGCCGGCACGCGTGGTCAAAATCGATCAAACATTCGTGCGCAACCTGACTGAGCCGGGCGGCGCTGACTTTGTTCTCCTCGAGACCATGATCGGGTTGGCCCATAAACTTGGCTTTCGCGTGGTGGCTGAAGGTGTAGAAATGCAGGAGACCGCCATCATCTTGGCCCAGCTGGGCTGCGACGAGGCGCAGGGCTTCTGGTTCGGACGCCCGATGGAACCAGAGCAGTTCAGTGCATGGAGAGCATGTTCCTCAGGCGTCTCGCCCATGCAGGCGAGCGCGTGAGAAGCAATGTCCACGCCGGTGGAGTGCGAACTCGCTGAGGCGGTATCGCACTGCTCTGCGACCTGATGCTGCTCCCGCGCAACGCGCTCGTTCACAACGGCCGCCGCGAACAAGATGGTGTATCGCGGCGGCTGCGACTTAATGCAGGCGAAGTTGCAGCCTCTTCACGTGCGATGCCTTGGTCGAGGATACGGAACTAAGGTTCTGCCTCGGCGACAGGATGTTCTGACGAGGGCGATGGGTCACCTGTGCTCGTAACGGCGGCGGATCGGGCTACCGGGCTGGCAACGCCGGTCTGCGTGGCGGCAGGGTTGCTGCCGATCCGCGCTCTGTCGCGTCGCAATACGCGGGCAACGAGAATGGATCGGGAGCGTTCCCGCCGCCGGGCTTGCTAGCTGGCTCAGTCGAAGGTGAATCGCGCGCCGATGGCAAAGGTGCGATCAAGCAACAACGTGCTGGAGTTGAACTGCTCCGGCCCCCCGGCATCTTCGAACTTGTAGTAGTTCTGCTGTTTTGCCTTGGTGATATTTACCGCGTCGAAGGTGATACCGATATCTTCCGTGACGTTCCAGGTCAGCTGGAAGTCCAGGCTCTTCTCAGGCGCACGCCAGAAGCCGATGGGGTTGGCAAAGGCCCGGGCTTCGTTGCTCTGAAGGAAACCCTTGCGCCAGATATACGAGAGGCGCGCGCCGATCGGCCCGTTATCGTAAGCCAGCGTGGCGTTGTACGAGAACTTGGATACCCCGAAGAATGCAGACTCAGTTTCACCCGTAATGTTGCCGTTCGCGTCCGTGACCGGAATGGTCTGCTCGGAGTCGAGGATCGTGGCGCTGCCCACAAAGCCGAGGCCGTTCAGAATGCCGGGCAGATAGGTCGGATAATAGGTCAGGCCCAGTTCCACGCCCTGCAACACGCCGTCCGATGCATTGACCGGGCGGGTTACGTTGAAGAACTCGGTGTATGTCTCGTTGCGCGGCAGGTAGTTGTCAGGGATGAACTCACGCACGGTCAGCGGCACGACCAGCCCCTCGATCTCGCGGCGGAATGCCGTCACGTAGATTGCGCTGCTGCGCTCGAAGTACCATTCCAGCGCCAGGTCGTAGTTCTTCGAATGCGTCGGGCGGAGATTGGCCGTGCCCGAAGTCGCAGTTCCAAAGCCGATGCGAGACAGGTCGCCGGTGAGCACCGGGTTCGGGTTGAGGTCACCGAAGGCCGGGCGGCGCAGCGTCTCGCCGTAGTTGAACCGGAGGCGCAGGTTATCGGTGATGCCGTAGCGTGCGGTGAACGACGGCAGGAACTTGGAGGAGTTGGTGGAAACCTGCGTCAGCGCAAAGCCTTGGCGACGGTCGAAGTAATCGTAGTTCGTGTCGATCGCCACGAACCGCACGCCGCCCTGTACCTGAAGGGGCCGACCGAACAGGGACAGCTCACCGTCGGCCAGAGCATAGGCGGCCATGTTGATTTCGTTGATGCCGAACACTTGGTCGAAAGTCAGTTCATCAGAGAGGCGAAGTCCGGGTTCGACGGACCGGTAGCGTGTCCGGATCGCATCCTTGTCCAGACCGCGCGGGTCGGCCAGAACCCAGCTCATCGGGACGTTCGCCCGTCCTTCGAAGAAGTTGCTGTTTGTGAAAATTCCATCTTCGCCCAGCGCGGTCAAAGGAACGCCAAGCGCGCCGGCACCCTGATCGCGCACGAAGCTGTCCGCCTTCCGATCATCGTAACGGAAGCCCGCCTTGATCCGCCGGAGGAAGCCGTCGTCCCAGCTGTATTCGCCGTCCAGCATGAATGTCAGGGCGCTGCCGGAAGTCTTGGTGCCGCTGTCGAAAAGGTTTCCTACGGTCCACGCTGAAGGGTCGGTGAGGACCCCCGGATTGGAGAAGCTGAACGCCGGCAGGCCGCCTCCGGCGTTAAAGTCCACGTCGATATCCAGCGGACCGCGATCCGTGCGGATGGCGAAGAAAGACGTCTTGTTCTTGCTGTCCTGATAAGCAAGATCCGCCGAGATCTTGCCGGCGTCGGCGACGTCCCACTTCGCGTTCAGTGCGTAGACGAAGCTATCCGTCTTGCTGGTTGCGGTGTCGCCGCTGTTGAAGCCGGCGACGTCGCCCACCCGACGCGACTTTATGATGTTCGTGCCGTCATACAGCTCGAACGTCGAACCCGGATTAGGGTCGATGCTGCCCCACCAGTCCACGAAGCTGAAGTGCAGGCTGTTGAACGTCTCGCCGCGAAAGCCAGCGTAGAACACTTCTGCTGTGTAGACGGAGCGATCATTCGGCGCCCACTGCAAGGCAACGTTCACCGAAGGGCGCTCGCGCTCACCATAGAGATCCGAACTGATGACCGCATCGCGCGACAGGTAATACGGCACTTGCACGCCGTTGATGTTCAGAGTTGAGCCGGGTGCAGTCGGCAGGCCTGCATCCAGGCCTGGCGTCCAGTTCTGGTTGCGATCTCCCGGGAAGATGCGCTCCAGCGGGGTGAAGCCCGAGCCCGCGGGCGGGTTTTCCGTTGCGAACGGCACCATGGCGCCGGCCTGCAGGTTCTCGTTGCGGTAGTGATACCGGTTATAGCTGCCGTTCACCAGGATGCCGATGTCGCCAATGCCGGTTTCCCAGCGATTGCTGACGAGCAGCGCTACATTCGGGTTCACCTTGTCGCGCAACTCGCTGTAGATCCCGCGCGCGAGACCGGAGATCGCGAAGCCGTCGAAATCGAGCGGCCGGCGTGTCTGAACATCGATCTGTCCGGCGAGCCCGGTTTCGATCTGATCGGCCGAACGCGTCTTGTAGACGTCGATCTGCTTTACGAGGTTGGCCGAGATGTCCTGAAGCGCGAACGCGGTGCCCGCCGCCGTGAAGATGTTGCGCCCGTTGAGCGTCGTGAGGGGATCCGTCAGCCCGCGAATGGTGATGGTTGCCGCTTCGCCGCCGGCGCGATCCGTGACCTGGATGCCTGTTACGCGCTGAAGCGCCTCGACGACGTTATTGTCAGGCAACTTGCCGACGTCTTCGGCCACGACCGAGTCGACGATCTGGATCGATTCACGTCGGACGTCGAGCGCGCCGACGACCGACGCACGCACGCCGGTGACCACAATCGCATCAGCAGGCGCCGCCTCATCCGAAGGGGAATTCGCCGCTGCAGCGGCGGTATCGGGCGCCGCGTCCTGCGCCTGAGCGACATTGGCAAACGAAAGTGCAAGAACGGAAACGGTGGTGAAAGCGATCGGCCGCAGTGCCATCATACATCCTCCCTTAAGGGTGGCCTATACCATCCCTTCGAATCTCTCACGGTTTATTTGTCGGAGTTATTCAAAGCAAGAAAAAAGTGTCACAATGGCTCACGGCCCCTAGGCGCGCTGCCGCGGGGAGTGAGGCGTGGCTCGGGGGAGATGGCCTACGCCTCACTCTTGTCGGACTGATTTACCGCACCAGCCAGTGCGTATCGGGACCGTCGCTCGCCAGGAGCGCAAGTGCGTTGCCCAGGTTCGCGATGGCGCGCCCCGGCTGCGCAAGTGAAATCAGGCGAACGCTTCCGTCAGGTTGCGGGACGCGCTGAAAGCGGCTCTCTAAGCCAGCTCCTGGCCCTCTGGGGGTCAGGATCAGAGACCCGTCCGGCGTGGCTGTTAGCTGGTGATCCGGCGCCAGGATCGGGGAAAGGCGAATGCTGTTCCCTTCCGCCGGAAGGGCGCGGTACTGCGTTTGGGGCAGGGGGGCTTTCCCTGCGAAGGGTCGCGCGCCTTCATAGGCTAACCATGTGCCGGCGCTGATCTTTGACTCGTACCGGTCCGGCAAGGGGCCGTTGCCGACGGGAACGCCGAACTCCGGCACGCCCTGTGCGTCGAAGTAGAGGCGCTGGATCCGGGTGTGCCTGTCGGGGTTGAACAGGGGGTCGCCCTCGATCGCTTCATAGTCGCGGCCGTGATAGACAAGGATATCGTGTCCCTGCTCGTCTACCGTGAAGCTGTTGTGGCCCGGGCCGTAGACGGAGGTTTCACGGGACGTCTGAAACACCGGCTCGGGTGATTTCGTCCAGGCGCGCGGATCCATGATGTCTGCATCGTCCGACGCGGTGAGCATGCCGAGGCAATAGCGTGCGTCGGTGGCGCTGGCCGAGTAGGTCATGAACAGGCGGCCATTGCGGTGAATCACGGCCGGGGCTTCGTTCACCTTGAAACCGCGAATTTCCCAGTCGAGCGTCGGGACGGCAAGCCGCGCAGGCGGTGCAGCGAGTGTGAGCGCCGAGGCTAGAGGTGCGAGGTAGAGGTTGGAGTTCGTGTCGATCCCCGCCTCACGCTGCGCCCAGGCGAAATAGCGGGTGCCGCGATGCGTGAAGATCGTCGAGTCGAGGTTGAAGCTGTCCCACGGGAACTGAAACTGGCCGAGTACCGACCATGTGCCGGTCATCGGGTCCGATCCGTCGCAGGCGATGGCGTAAGTCCGGATACGGAAGACGTCTTCTCCGCCCCCGCTCGGGCCCGCTGCGAAATACATGATCCAGCGGCCGTCGACCTGATGGAGTTCCGGTGCCCAGATGAACCCCGAGAGGGGGCCGCTCGACTGATGCCGCCAGAGCACCGCCTCGGGCGCATCCGTCAGGCCCGCGAGGGTCCGCGCGCGACGGAGCACGAGGCGGTCGTATTCGGGCACGGAACCGGTCATGTAGTAATAGCCGTCCTCGTGCAGGAAGATCTGCGCGTCGGCCCGCTGGCGAACGAGCGGATTGACCGGAACCGCACCTGCAAGTGCCGGCGGCTGCGAAGTCAAAGCTTCGCCCGCGCGGGTGCAGGCGAGCGGAAGCAGCGCCATGCTTGCGGCAAAGGTCCGTCGCGAAAGGATGATGGGCATGAGGTCCTCTTCCGTCGTTGTTGTCTGTGTCAGCCTTCTGAGCGGCGCGGATCAGGGCAGGGCTTCGGGCCAGCCATCCTCGGTCCAGCGCAGGGGTGCGATCCGCAGCGTCGGGGCGCCGTCCTTCTCGCGGTCGTAGGCGTGGTAGACGAGGTAGGTTGTGCCGTCCTTGTCGGTGAAAGCCCCGGCGTGGCCCGGCCCGCGGAAGCGCTGCTTCTCCTGCAGGTCGGCCCTCAACAGGATCGTGCCGCCACCGTGCATCATCTCGCTGCCGTCTTTGCCGAGGTAGGGGCCAGTAACGCTGCGCGCGCGGCTCACCACGGTGTAGTACGTGCTGTTCACGCCCTTGCAGCAGTAGTCGTAGGACGCGATCAGATAATACCAGCCCCCGCGACGAAGGATGAAGGGCGCTTCGACGGGCGCAGGGCCGCCTTCAGGAGCAGGCCGCCGCGCGATCGCGTAGGGCCTGGTGCCGGGTACGACCTTGCCGCTTTCCCGGTCGAGGGGGAAAAGCTTGATGCCCGTCCAGAAGCTGCCGAGAGCAAGCCAGTGGTTGCCGCTTTCATCCGCGATGAACGCAGGGTCGATGGCGTTGTAGTCATCTTCGGGCTGCGACATCACGACCATTCCCCGGTCGGTCCAGCCGTAGTCTTTCGCAGCCGGATCCAGCGTCCTGGCCGTCGCCAGCCCAATTGCCGAGCGGTTCGATCCGAACGTGGAGATCGAGTAGTAGAGACGGTACTCGCCGCTTACGTATGAGATGTCCGGCGCCCAGATACCGTCGGTGCCAGGAACAGCTGCCTTCGCCCATTCCGGAATCTGGCTGAAAACCGGCTGCTCGTCCGTCCAGTGTGTCAGGTCCTTCGAGCTCTTGACCCCTATGTAGCGGCCAATCGTATTGAAGACGTAGTAGGTGTCTCCCTGGCGTATGATCACCGGGTCATGCACCGGCGCGATGTCCCCGCTCAGGCGCTCGTTGAGAGACGCCGGAGCAGCGGCAGTCGCAGCCGTGCAGGTGAGAAGCGCCGCGGCGAGCAGCGCGCCTGTGCGCACCGCCGCCGCGACAATCGAATGCCCCGCCACGGTCACTGGAGCTCCAGCACCACGACTGACTTCGCAGGCAGCGTCACCGTCAGTTGATTGCCCTGCACCGCCGCGCCTGTGAAGGGTGCAGGCTTGACCACCTCGGGCGCATCGAAGGTGTTGTGTGAGTTGACGGCAGGAGCGGTGAGGACCCGTCCCGACACGCCGTTTGCGCTGACGCCTTCAAGCGAGATCGTCACCGTATTGCTCTGGTTGGGGTCAAGGTTCGACAGCCCGACGTGAATGCGCCCGTCGCGTCCCCGCACAGCCGAGCCGCTGACGGCCGGCATCGTGAACTGGTCCTTGGAATACCAGGGCGACTTGATCTCGATCGGTAGAACGGTCGCGTCCTGCCAGGGCTTGTACATCTCAAAGACGTGATAGGTGGGCGTGAGCACCATCTTCTTCCCCTTGGTCAGGATCATGGCCTGCAGCACGTTCACCATCTGCGCGATGGCGGTCATGCGTACGCGGTCCGCGTGCTTGGCGAAGATATCGAGGTGGATGGAAGCGATCAGCGCGTCCCGCAGCGTGTTCTGCTGGCGCAGGAAACCGGGGTGCGTGCCGGGGTCTTGCGCATACCAGGCACCCCATTCGTCAACCGCCAGGAAGAGGCGCTTTTCCGGATCATACTTGTCCATCACGGCACTGTGCCGGGTGATGAGGTCGTCCATGCGGCGCGCGCCGGCGAGCGCGTCGGCCCAGCCGTTCTCATCGAAATCGACGGCCGGGGCCCGCGGCGGCCAGCCTCCAGCAGGATGGACATAGTAGTGCAGGGATACGCCGTCGAGCATCGGCCCGGCGACCCGCATCATCGTCTCGGTCCAGTTTACGTCGTCAACGTTGGCACCCGCAGCGATCTTCATGATCCTGGTGCCGGCAGGAGCCTTGATGAATGTCGCGTAGCGGCGTGTCTCGTCCGCGGCAAACTCTGGCCGCATGTTGCCGCCGCAGCCCCAGAGCTCGTTGCCGACGCCGAAATAGGGCACTGACCAGGGCTCCTTGTGGCCATTCTTCGCGCGCAGCTCTGCAAGGCTTCCGGCGGGCGCGGTCATGTACTCCACCCACTCGGCCATTTCCTGGGGTGTGCCGCTGCCGACATTGCCTGCAATATACGCTTCGGCGCCGACCTGCCTCAGGAGTTCGAAGAACTCGTGCGTGCCCACGGTGTTCGGCTCGGTGACGCCGCCCCAGTGGGTGTTGAGTTTGACCGGGCGCTGGCTTTTGGGGCCGATGCCCTCGCGCCAATGATACTCGTCCGCGAAGCAGCCGCCCGGCCAGCGGATCACGGGAACCGAAAGGTTGCGCAACGCGGCGACCACATCGTTGCGAAAGCCGTTGGTGTTCGGGATCGACTTGTCGTTGCCTACCCAAAGGCCGCCATAGATGCCGTTGCCGAGATGCTCCGCGAACTGGGTGAAGATAAGCTTGTCGTAAACGGGACCCGGCTTGTCCGCGTGGATCGTTGCCGTCGTCGGCTGATCCGCAGTGTCCGCGAGCGCCGGGGTCGTCAGAACGGTAGCGCCAAGAAGAAGCGCCGTTGCAACCTGTCGTAGGGTCTTGAGCTTGTTGCTCATTGTAATCCTCTCCTGAAGCCTAGTCGTGAAATGCTGCGACGCTCTCGCGGCGGCCGCGCAGGAATGCGTCGGCCACAAGGCGAAGCGGGTCGATGTCGACATCGCTGCGCCCGCCCCTGATGAGATTGGCAAAACGCGCATAAAGTCCGGGATACTCGAGATCCTCGTTGTGCTCGGTCCCCGAGGGAAGGGACAGCACCGCACCTCCGCTGGACAGCTTGAGAGTGCCCGCGTCCGTCTCGACAATGATGTCCCAGCTTTGCGGGCCGGTTTGCCGCCAATCCAGGTCCATGTGAATGTTGGCGCCGCCGGTGTCGCAGAGGCTGAGGTCAGCTGCGATGGGAGCCGCGCGGTTTTCGGGGATCGAAAGCACGGCGGACTTGAGGAACACCGCGCGCGGCATGATGTGGGTCAGGATGGATAGGGCGTTGATGCCCGGATCGAACACGCCGAGGCCGCCTGGCTCCCAGATCCATGCTTGCCCCGGATGCCATACGCGCACGTCTTCGCGCCAGACGATGGAGACCTTCTCGATCCGGCGTTCCGAGAGCCACGCGCGCGCCGGCGCTACACCCGCTGCAAAGCGGGAATGCCAAGCGGCGAACAGGGTGACGCCGACCTTTCCTGCACGGTCGCGCAGCGCGACGACTTCCGAAAGCGTCGCCCCTGGAGGTTTTTCAAGGAAGACGTGGATGCCGCGCTTCAGCGCCATTGTCGCCAGTTCGTAGCGCACCTGCGGTGGCGTGCAGAGCGCGACCGCGTCGACAGCCGGGCCGCTCTCGATCAGCTCGTCCAGACTGGCGAGATGGGGCACGCCCTTCGGACCCGGATCATGTGGACTTACCGTAGCCGCCAGACTGAAGGCCGGGTTGCCGGCTATAGCAGGCAGGTGCTGGTCACGGGCGATCTTGCCGACGCCCACGACGGCGATGCGGATCGGGTCCATCCTTCAGAGGGCCTTCACGGCGACGGTGCGTTGAGGCGCGCGCTGCAGCGGATTGGACACCGGAAGCGCAAACGGCGCCGCCTCGATCTCGAACACGTCGCCTTCCCGCGTGGTGACGCCGTCGCTGAACGAGAGGGTCGCGGTACCGAAGAAATGCACATGCACGTCGCCGGGGCGGCAGAAGAGGTCGTACTTGAAGTGGTGGTGTTCGAGGTTGGCGACGGTGTGCGACATGTTCGCCTCGCCCGAGAGGAAAGGCTTCTCCCAGATAACCTCGCCGCCGCGCCGAATGCGGCTGATGCCCTCTACCCGCTCGGGCAGCTCGCCCAGCAGCAGTTCCGGCCCGAGCGCCGCCTGGCGCAGCTTCGAATGGGCGAGCCAGAGATAGTTGTGGCGCTCGGTTACGTGGTCGGAAAATTCGTTCGCGATGGCGAAACCCAATCGATAGATCGCCCCGTCCTCGCCGATCAGATAGACGCCGGCCAACTCGGGCTCTTCGCCTCCGTCCTTGGCAAAGAAGGGCATCTGAAGAGGCGCGCCGGGAGCGACCAGTTGCGATCCGTCGCCTTTGTAGAACCACTCCGGCTGCTGCCCCTCGGTGCCGGGCGAGGGCTTGCCGCCCTCCAGCCCTTCAAGGAACATGCGCATGGAGTCCGTCAGCTGTTCGCCTGCAGCCGCAGCCTTGTGCATCTTGTCGCGGCCTTCGGCCGAGCCGAGATGCGTCAGTCCCGTGCCGGTGAGGAGGACGTGGGCGGGATCTTCGTGGTCGATCGGCGAGAGCAGGCGTCCGGCCGCAAACTCTGCTGCTATGTCGACCGGCGCGCCCTTGCCGCAGGAGCGGGCCTCATCCGCGAGCGAACGTCCAGCCGCGATGGCCCGCAGCGCCAGCTCGCGAACGCTTGTGGTCCCGTCAAGCCTGTGGGCGACGTCGCCCTCGGCGAGAATGACTGAACGCGTGCCGTCGGCATCGCGATGCTGGAGCAGGCGAAGGTGGTTCATCAATGTCTCTCCCTGCCGCGGCCCGCTCCCCGCAGGAGCGCTGCCGCGGATCCGATGCTTGTCTTCAGGTCAGCTTGAGCGTGCCATCGATCAGGCGGGGCACGCCGTCATTCTTCGCGTCTTCGCGCAATTCAGGCGGGAGCACGTCCTGTGCGAGGTTCTGGTAGCAAACGGGGCGCAGGAAACGGTCGATCGCCAGCGTTCCGACAGAGGTCATCCGCGGGTCCGATGTTGCGGGGAAGGGGCCGCCGTGAACCATGGCATGGCTCACCTCGACACCCGTGGGCCAGCCATTTGCAAGAATGCGGCCGACCTTGCGCTCAAGCGTGGGCAGCAGCCGTCCGGCGAGATCTTCGTCCGCTGCGTCCATGTGCAGCGTCGCCGTCAATTGGCCTTCCAGAGCCTTGAGGACGCTTGTGAGTTCCGCCTCGTCCTTGCAGCGCACGACAATCGACGATGCTCCGAACACTTCGTCCGCAAGCGCCTTGTTCGCCAGGAAGGCGTCAGCCGTGGTCTGGAAGAGAATGGTTCCACCGCGCGTCCGGTCGCCGGCGGTACCCTGTGCCAGCTTTTCGACACCCGGAAGGTTGGATAGCGTCTCGACACCCTTCGCATAAGAGGCGCAGATGGCGGCGGTCAGCATGACTTGCGGCTGAGCCTGGGTCACAGCGTCCGTCGCAGCGGCGACAAATGCGTCCAGGCCTTCTCCCTCGATCGCGAGCACGAGTCCGGGGTTGGTGCAGAACTGGCCCGCACCCATCGTAAGCGAAGCGACGAAGGCGGCGCCAAGCTCAGCGCCGCGCGCCCTGAGGGCGGCAGGCAGCAGCAGTACTGGGTTGATGCTCGACATCTCGGCGTAGACCGGGATGGGCACTTCGCGGTCCTGCGCCAGCTTAGCCAGCGCGAGGCCGCCGCTGCGGGAGCCGGTAAAGCCCACCGCCATGATGCGCGGATCCTGAACCAGAGCGGCGCCCAGATCGTTGGAAGGGCCGACGAGATGCTGGAACACTCCGGCGGGAAGGCCGCACTCTTCGACCGCCTTGCTGATCGCCTGGGCCACGAGAGCGCCGGTCAGCGGATGCGCCGGATGGCCTTTGACCACGACCGGGCAGCCGGCGGCGAGTGCCGATGCCGTGTCTCCACCGGCCGTTGAGAAGGCCAGAGGGAAGTTGGATGCGCCGAAGACAGCCACCGGTCCCACCGGGATCATGCGCAAGCGCAGGTCCGGCCGGGGAAGGGGCTGGCGGTCCGGCATGGCCGGGTCGATACGCAGCTGCTGCCACAGTCCGGTGCGAACAACTTCGGCAAACAGGCGAAGCTGGGTGACGGTGCGGCCGCGCTCGTTCTCGATGCGTGCACGGGGCAACCCGCTTTCGTTGCTCCCCGCTTCGACCAGCGAGTCGCCAAGCCCCAGGATCTCTTCCGCTATCCGCTCCAGAAACGCAGCGCGGGCTTCGCGAGTGGTGGAGCGATAGGTGTCGAACGCCGCATCAGCAGCTGCACAGGCCTTTGCCACGTCTTCTATGCTGCTGACGGCAAGCGGTTCGCCGTGCGGTTCGCCGGTCGCGGCGAGGATCGAGGTGAAATGTGTCATTGGTGTCTCCCGATTTACTCCGACATATTCGCTCCGATCGAGAAAGGCAATGTTTGTCGTTCCGCCTTGAGGTCAGGCCTGTTAGGTAGGCTCATGTAAGCGATGGTAACTGGCATGGACGTCGAGATTGTGAGCGATAGCGAAGCATCGAAGCCGAACGCGAAGGGGCGGGGGCCCGGGCGCAGACTTCATGGCGCGATTGCGCACAAGCTGGGCACCGATATCTTGTCAGGCAAATACGCTCCGGGCGATGTCCTGGGCGGAGAGGTGGCCTTTGCAGAGGAGCTCAAGGTCTCCAGAAGCGCCTATCGCGAGGCCATCCAGGTGCTTACCGCGAAAGGCTTGGTTGCCAGTCGCCCCAAAGCGGGAACGCGCGTGCTTCCGCGGGACCGCTGGAACCTGCTCGACCCGGAGGTCCTTGGCTGGGCTTTTGCAGGAGAGCCGGACGTCGAGTTCGTGCGGAGCCTCTTTGAGCTGCGCGCCATCGTCGAGCCTGCTGCTGCAAGACTGGCGGCTCAACGGCGCGACAAAGCGGATCTCAAGACCATGAAAGACGCCCTCGCGGCGATGCGCACGCATACCCTAACCACTGAGCTGGGCCGGGCGGCCGATCGCGACTTCCATAACGCTATCCTTCAGGCGACGCGCAACGATGCGCTGAAGGTTCTGAGCGCAAGCATCGGTGCAGCGGTCAACTGGACGACGCAGTTCAAGCAGCGTTCGCGCGCGCTGCCGCGCAACCCCATTCCTGACCATGTGAAAGTCTACGATGCTATTGCCGCTGGCGATGCCAATGCGGCCGCAGACGCGATGAATGTCCTGGTGGATCTGGCGCTGGAGGATACGCGCAGTTCCATGGAGGGCTGACCTGTCTGATCCGCGCATAAAGAACCCCGACGGAATGATCCGCCGGGGTTCCTCTTGCGACCCCTTGAAGGGCTATTGGGACGTGGAATCGGGTTGCGCGACGGCGGGGGCCGGGTCGATCAACGCGTTGGTCGGCTTGCTGCCCCACAAGGCATAGAACAGCACGTAAAGCTCGCAGGCGGCCGTCAGAAGGAAGGAGTTCTGAAGGCCGTAGGTGTCTGCAAGCCATCCCTGCACGATCACCAATGCACCACCGGCGATGGCCATCACGAGCAAGCCCGAGCCTTCCTCAGTCAGCGGACCAAGGCCTTTGATCCCCAGGGTAAAGATCGTGGGGAACATGATGGAGTGGAACAGGCCGACCAGGATCAGGGACCACATGGCCACCGGGCCGCTCGCGAATACGGTGATCATCATCACCACGAACGCGCCGATGGAGAAGACCGCGAGCACCTTTGCCGCGTCATAGCGCTGCATGATCGCCGAGCCTGCGAAACGGCCGACCATCATGCCGCCCCACAGAATTGTCAGATAGCGCCCCGCATGCTCGTGGGTCAGGTTCGCGATATCCGGGCGGCTGACGAAGTTCACGAAGAGGTTGGCAACGCCAATCTCGGCAATCAGGTAGATGAAGATTGCCGGTACCCCGAAGACCAGATTGCGGTGGTGCCACAAGGACAGCTTCTTGCGCTCGTCCTTTGGCAGGCGAGCGTTGGCCGTTCCCATGGCTGGCAGCGGAAAGCGTGCGATGATGACCGCAAGCACGATCAGCGCCGCAGCAACGAGGCCGTAGGGCAGGATCACCGACTGCGCGTCGGCAAGCCGCTCCGCATCTGTGAGAACCGTTCCGCTGGCTGAGGTGCCGCCCTTGCTGCGCCCAAGGATCAGGTACGCTCCGAACAGCGGCGCCAGCATGGTTCCAGCCGAATTCATCGCTTGCACGAGGTTCAGGCGCGAAGAGGCCGTCTCGGGGCTGCCGACCACAACCACATACGGATTGGCTGCCACTTGCAGCAGCGTGATGCCGCTCGCGATGACGAAGAGCATGAACAGGGTGACGCCGTAAGACGGTATGCTCGCCGCCAGCATCATGCCCATCGAGCCTGCCGCCATGACAAGGAGCCCCGCAACCAGCGACTTCTGATAGCCGATCCGCTCGATGAGCTTCGCCGACGGGATCGATGCCACGAAGTAGGCCACGAACCACACGGATTCGATCAGAGTGGTCTGGGTATAAGTCAGGTCAAAGACGCTGCGCAGGTGTGGCAGCAGCGTGTTGTTGATGACGGTGATGAAGCCCCACATGAAGAACAGGCTGGCCAGCAGTGTCAGGGCGGGGCCGTAGCGAACGCCGGTCTGCGGGCCATGTTTCTCGCCCGCGGTTGTGGAAGAGACCACTGAAGGCATGTCCATCCTCTCGAATCTGAAGCCGGTTTCGGTTCGGCTTGCACTCTTTTCATTTGTCGGACTATATATGGCTTCAGCGCCCGTCAATGGGCAGCTCTCAGCTTGCACAATCTCATAAGGGAACACCGGGAATGAGGATACTCGCGAAGGCCCTCGCCGCATCGACGCTCGC
This sequence comes from Novosphingobium rhizovicinum, assembly GCF_040813635.1. Classification (NCBI taxonomy): domain Bacteria; kingdom Pseudomonadati; phylum Pseudomonadota; class Alphaproteobacteria; order Sphingomonadales; family Sphingomonadaceae; genus Novosphingobium; species Novosphingobium rhizovicinum. The sequence goes on from NZ_JBFNXR010000052.1 coordinate 407,146, forward strand.
CCTCGCTTGCGGCATACTGTCGCCGGCGGTCGCAGCGGACGCGACACAGGCGCCGGCCGGAATGCTGGCCGACGGCACTGCCGTGACTGCGATTACATTGCAGGCGGATAACGGGGTCTCGGCGACGATCCTCAGCTACGGCGCAACGCTTCAGAAGCTGATGGCGCCGGACCGCGAAGGGAAGGTCGAGGACGTCCTGCTCGGCTACGACGATCTAAAGGACTACGTCGATCACCCGAACTATTTCGGTGTGACGGTTGGCCGCTACGCAAACCGGATCGCCGGAGGGAGGTTCTCGCTGGACGGGAAGACTTACCAGCTTCCCTTGAACGACAAGACCAATAGCCTGCACGGCGGCGGCAAAGGGTTCGACAAAGTTGTGTGGAAGGTCGCGTCGATCAAGTCCGGGCCGGTCGCGAGAGCTGTTCTCACGCACACCAGCCCGGATGGCGACTCCGGTTATCCCGGCAAGGTGGACGCGACAGTCACCTATACGCTCGACGAAGCGGGGAACCTGGGCATTACGTTTGAGGCGAAGACGGACAAGCCTACCGTCATCAACATGACCAATCACGCCATCTTTGACATGGCCGGTCAGGGCTCGAACGACACGGCAATGGATCACCTGCTGACGATCCCAGCGGCCCGGTACACGCCTGTTGATGAAACCTTGATCCCGACGGGAGAGCTGAGGCGGGTTGAGGGCACCGTATTCGACTTTCGGCAACCACGTCCGATCGAAGACGGGCTGCGCAACGGCCAGAATCAGCAGATCGTCCACGGACGCGGCTACGACCACAACTTCGCTCTCGACAAGGGTGTCACCAGAACGCCGGAGCTTGCCGCGCGTCTGGAGGATCCAGGTTCAGGGCGTGTGCTTGAAGTCCTGACCACCGAACCCGGCCTGCAATTCTATTCGGGCAACTTCCTGGACGGTACGTTGGTTGGAAAGGGCGGTACACTGTACCGGATGGGTGATGGGATTGCGCTGGAACCGCAAAAGTTCCCTGACGCCCCGAACCACCCCGACTTCGCCTCCGCGCGTGTCGATCCGGGCAAGCCTTACCGGCACGCCATGATCTATCGCCTCTCCGTCTCGCGCTGACTGAAAACGAGCACCATGACCAACAGCCACAATCCCAAACTGCGTTCGCGCGCCTGGTTCGATAATCCTGAAAACGTGGACATGACGTCGCTCTACCTTGAGCGCTATCTGAACTTCGGCCTGAGCCTGGAAGAGCTGCGGTCGGGCAAGCCGATCATCGGCATCGCCCAGACCGGCAGCGACCTTTCACCCTGCAACCGTCACCACCTGGTCCTTGCCGAGCGGATCCGGGAGGGTATCCGCGAGGCGGGAGGCATCGCTCTGGAGTTTCCGGTTCACCCGATCCAGGAGACCGGCAAGCGGCCGACCGCTGGCCTGGACCGGAACCTGGCATACCTCGGCCTGGTAGAAGCGCTCTACGGCTATCCGCTCGATGGCGTGGTGCTGACTACCGGGTGCGACAAGACAACGCCTGCCTGCCTGATGGCGGCGGCGACCGTGAATATCCCGGCGATTGCACTCTCGGTGGGGCCGATGCTCAACGGCTGGCACAAGGGGGAGCGTACCGGATCGGGTACGATCGTGTGGAAGGGCCGGGAGATGCTCGCGGCGGGGGAAATCGACGATGAGGGCTTCATCAAGCTTGTCGCATCGTCCGCTCCGTCCACCGGGTATTGCAATACGATGGGCACGGCCACGACGATGAACTCGCTGGCCGAGGCACTGGGCATGATGCTGCCCGGATCGGCGGCGATCCCGGCACCCTACCGCGACCGGCAGGAATGTGCCTATCGCACCGGGAAGCGCATCGTCGAAATGGTGCATGACGATCTCAAGCCCTCAGACATCCTGACGATAGATGCCTTCCGCAATGCGATCGTAGTCAACTCGGCGATCGGCGGTTCCACCAACGCACCGATCCACCTTGCTGCGCTGGCGCGCCATATGGGCGTGGAGCTTGCGTTGCAGGAGTGGGAGACCCTCGGCCACAAGGTGCCGCTTCTCGTCAATCTCCAGCCCGCAGGCGAGTATCTGGGCGAAGATTACTACCGCGCGGGTGGCGTTCCGGCGGTTGTAGCGCAACTGATCGCAAACGGACTCATACGCGAGGATGCGCTCACGGTAAACGGCAAGACCATCGGCGAGAACTGCCGCTCCGCCACGATCGAGGACGAACGGGTCATCAAGGCTTTCGACCAGCCTGTACGGGAGGAAGCAGGCTTCCTGGTGCTGTCCGGCAATTTGTTCGATGCAGCGATCATGAAAACCAGCGTCATTTCCGCCGAATTCCGCGAGCGGTATCTGTCCAACCCGAATGATCCCGAAGCTATCGAGGGCCCCGCCATCGTCTTCGATGGACCGGAAGACTACCACAAGCGCATAGACGATCCGGCACTTGGCATCACGTCCGAGACCCTGATGTTCATGCGAGGCGCGGGGCCGATTGGTTATCCTGGCGCGGCAGAAGTGGTGAACATGCGGCCTCCCGCCTACCTCATTACCGAAGGGGTGAGTGCGCTGCCTTGTATCGGCGACGGTCGGCAGTCGGGTACATCCGGAAGCCCCTCGATCCTCAATGCCAGTCCGGAAGCAGCTGCCTTGGGAGGGCTCGCCTTGCTAGAGACTGGCGACCGGGTACGCATCGATTTGCGCAAGCGTACGGTCAACGTGCTGATTTCGGATGAGGAGCTCGCCACTCGGCGCGCGGCGCTGGAAGCGAAGGGGGGCTACGCCTACCCCGCCTCGCAGACGCCCTGGCAGGAGATCCAGCGCGCGCTTGTCGGCCAGATGAACACCGGAGCTATCCTCGAAGGCGCCGAGAAGTTCCAGCGGGTTGCCCAGACCATGGGGCTCCCGCGCGACAACCATTGAACAGATGGGAGAGATCCGTTGAGCCAATGGCACAAGATCGACCGCGATGTGCGCGACGAACTGGGGGAGGGGGTCACATGGAGCGCGCGCCAGAACGCCCTCTACTGGGTCGACATCCTGGCGCCAGCTCTCAACCGGCTTTCACTCGCCACAGGTGCGGTCGAACGGTGGGAGATGCCCGAACTGCTCGGCTGGGTGGTTGAAGACCAGAATGGGAACCTCATCGGCGGGTTTCGCAACGGCCTCGCGCGCATATCGCTAGAGCCGCGCGGCGCGACGCCAGTCCTCCATCCCGAGCCGCACCTGCCCGGCAATCGCATGAACGACGGCAAGGCTGACCCTCATGGGGCGATCTGGTTCGGGACAATGGAGATGGCCGAAGAGCATCCGCAAGGTTCGCTCTACCGGCTGGCGCCGGGCGGCAAGTGCGAACGGGTGGACAGCGGATACATGGTGCCGAATGGTCCGGCGTTCTCGCCCTGCGGGCACTGGCTGTATCATACCGATACCGCACGGCGCACGATCTATCGCTTCGCGTTCGATGGGCAGCGCATCACGGAAAAGCGGCCGTTCATCACCTTCGCGGAGGAGCAGGGCTATCCGGACGGCATGACCACCGACTGCGAGGGCGGGCTTTGGGTTGCTCATTGGGACGGCGGGCGGATTAGCCGGTTCACACCTGATGGCGCACTCGACCGTTCTATCGCTCTTCCCGCCCGACGAGTGACCAATATCTGCTTTGCCGGTGAACAACTGGAGCGGATGTTCGTGACCACTGCGGCAAAAGATTTGCCCGTTACCGAGTACCACGGCGCGCTTTACGAGGTCGATTGCGGGACGACCGGCCTACCTACCCATTCGTATGGGGACCGCCTCTAGAGGCGTTTACATGTCGTGCCGTCCCCTCTCACCGACAGAAGGTGCTGGGGTTTGGAAGAGCACGCATCCGCATGCTGAGAAGAGCGATCCGGCGCCGATCGCTGGGCGACAAGGTGCGATGAGCACGCCAATTCCTAGTCTTCAGCATCTTCGCGGCCGATCGGGTCTGGTCGCTCGAAGGAACCTGTCTCTGCAAACTTTCACTTTGCCGCAAAGTAGCAAAATATTCATTGTCTACTGAGTGAGTAGAGATATAGCTCGTCAGGAAAGGAGATGTGGACGTGACCTCTGTTCAGCTACCCCAACACACCTGCAAGCTTCCTGCCTCTTCTCGTGCTCTCGAAACGGCCCTCATTGCAGTCGAGGAAGCACTGACTCGTCTGCGTTACGGCGTTGTGCAGCTAACCGTTCATGACGGACGCGTGGTCCAGATGGATGTGACGGAACGCCAACGCTTCACCTGAGTATTGCGCTTCTTACGACAACACCACGCGCCTCGCTGCGCTCGCTCAAGCTCACCGTTGCAGACTGGACCACCGGATGCAGCCAAATCCCTATGTAGGACTTGGATCATGTATTCGTCTGTTCGTCATGCCCTGATTACCAGCACTGCACTTGTACTCGCTCTCCCCGCCTCAGCGCTCGCGCAGGCAGCACCTGCCGGCGAAGATTCGCGGCAGGTAGGAATTGGCTACGCAGCAGAAGATGCTAACGCTCAGCCATCCTCGGTCGGCACCGGCGCCCGAGGGAACGAAGCGATCGTCGTGACTGCCCGACGGCGTCAGGAAAGCGCCCAGGACGTGCCTATCGCCATTTCCGTCATTGGTGGCGAGCACATCGATAACACTGGCGCCTTCAACGTCGGTCGACTTCAGCAGTTGACCCCCACGTTGCAGTACTACTCCTCGAACCCGCGCAACACCTCGCTCACGATCCGCGGCATTGGCGCGCCGTTCGGGCTCACGAACGACGGCTTCGAGCAAGGCGTCGGAATTTACGTCGACGATGTTTACTACGCGCGTGTGGCGTCCTCGACGTTCGACTTCCTCGATGTCGCTCAGATCGAGGTGCTGCGTGGACCACAGGGCACTCTCTACGGCAAGAACACGACAGCGGGGGCCATCAACATCACCTCACGTCAGCCAACCTTCGAGATGGAGGGACGCGCCGAGGTCTCGGCGGGGAACTTGGGATTCCGTCAAGCGAAGGCGGCCATCTCGGGCCCGTTGTCCGACCGGGTCGCCGCCCGTCTGGCGATCTCCACGACTGGGCGGCGGGGGACGATCTACAACACAGCGACAGATCGGTGGATCAATGAGCAGGACAATCTGGGCCTGCGCGGCCAGCTGCTGTTCCGCCCGAACGACGATCTCGATATCACACTGTCCGGTGACCACAGTCGGCAGGATCCCGATTGCTGCGGTAGCGTTCTCGTCCGCACCGGAGCCACGCAGCGCCCGCTCAATCGCCAGTACGAGGCACTCGCCGCGGCACAGGGCTATGTCGTGAGTAGCCGCGATCCCTTCGATCGGCGGACAGACGTGGATGCGCAGCTCAACGCGGGCAACAAGATCGGCGGTGCCGCACTGCGCGCGAAGTGGAACGTGGGTGGCGGCACTCTCACTTCAGTGACCGCCTGGCGTTTCTGGGATTGGCAGCCGGCGAACGATCGCGACTTTACCGGGCTGCCGATCACCACTCTTTCGCAGAACCCTTCGCAGCAGGACCAGTACACACAGGAACTGCGATACAACTACTCGGGAGAGAAGCTCGATTTCGTGCTGGGCCTGTTCGGCTTCCACCAGAAGGTGCGCACGCAAGGGACAGAACAGCTTGGTTCAGCGGCCAGCCGCTGGCTCCTGAACCCCGGAAACGTCGCGGCCGGGTCGAATGGCTGCGGCACCAGCGCCAGCAATCGCCTGGCCTGCGACCCTTCGGTCCTGGCGGGGGTCACTGCCTACAATGATATCCGCCTTGATAACACGAGTGCCGCCCTGTTCGGTCAGGTCAGCTGGAAGCCGACCCACCGGCTGACGGTCCAGCCAGGCTTTCGCGTCAACTACGACAAGAAGAAGGGATTGTACGAGCGCGTCGTGTTCGACGGGGCCGGCAATCCGGTGCTCTTCCGCGATCCGCTCACCGGTGCTCCGATCACCGACATGCGGGTGGCTGCGCAGCGCGATCAGCTCACCCCGCAGCGGCTCGAGCCGCGCTATAGCGACTGGAACTTCTCCTACGATCTCAACGTGAACTACAAAGTCTCGCCCGACCTCCTCGCTTATGTTGCGTACGCGAAGTCGTTCAAATCCGGCGGGGTTAACCTCAACGGCGTGCCCAACGACGCAGCAGGAAACCCGCTGATTGCAGTAGGCGCCATCCAGCCTGAATCGATCAACCATTACGAAGCGGGCCTGAAGGCTCAGTTCCTGAACCGGCGCGGCATCCTGAATCTGGCGCTATTTCGAACCGACATTGAGGACTTCCAGGCTCTCGTGAACAGCGGTGCCGTCTCCACCACGCGAGGCTATCTCGCCAACGCGGAGAAAGTGCGCACGCAGGGCGTGGAGGCGGAGTTCTCATTCAGACCGAGCGATCGGATCACTGTCTATGCCAACGGCGCCTACACGGATGCGACGTATCGCGAGTTTGCGGGCGCACCCTGTCCGCCAGAGCTTTCGGGCGGCACCGCTGCGTCCGGCTTGCAGGTTCCCGGCGCCGCCGGAACGCCGGGCGGCCTCAGCCCGCAGAGTTGCGACATCTCGGGATCGCGCTTGCCTGGCGTGTCGAAATGGAGCTTCTCGTTCGGAGCCGAGTACAACCGCCCGGCCAACCTGTTGGGGCAAAGCGGCGAACTCTACCTCGGCTATGACGGCAATGCCCGCTCGCGCTTCTCGTCGAACCCGTCGCCGTCCGCATATACCTGGGTCGGCGGCTACTCACTGTCGAACTTTCGCCTGGGCTTTCGAAGCGAGGCCGGTTTCGATGTGTTCGGATGGATCAGAAACGCGTTCGATGAAAATTACTTCGAACTGCTCTCCGTCGCGCCCGGCAGCACGGGCCTGATTTCCGGCCAGCCCGGCGATCCGCGCACATGGGGCGGAACGATCAAGTATGACTTCTGACCGCCCTCTCCGCCAAGCACCCGTTCTCAGGGGTTCGCACAACTGCACTGGGGTTGACGAAATAGGAGAAATCCGAGGGTTTTCCCATCCGGCCCGTTCCGAAGGGTTCATGCCCCTCCGCAGGTCGTGGGGTATAGAAATGGGGTATCGGGCATCAGAAATGGGGTGTCCGACCGCCATGTTGAACGATGCCAAAATCCAGGCCGCCAAGCCGGGGCTAAAGACCTACAAACTTGCGGATGCACACCAGCTCTATCTCTACGTATCGCCTCAAGGTTCGAAGCTCTGGCGCATGAAGTTCAAGTTCGACGGGAAGGAGAAGACCCTGCGCTGGGGCAGTATTCCCTCGTCAGTCTTGTCGCTGCCCGCGAGATTTTGCCCGCCCGATGACGCGCCTCGCGCTTCGGCTCGTCGCGCTGACCGCCGTGCGTCCGGGTGTCGTCGCACCTTCTGTGGTTGACGACAGACATCCGAATAAGCCGTTGGAGGGTTAGTTCACCGGCGCTTGTATCCCGCCGGTACATGCGGCCCCGCATCAGTTATCGACGCGCCTTAGGCGGCATCCGAGATTTCTCCCGCACGATGTCCCTCAAGTGCCGGCACCAACACCTCTGCCACCGCTCCCCCATCAGGCAGGTTGCGCATGACGAGCGTGCCGCCATGTGCATCGATTGCGCTGCGGCAGATGGTCAGCGCAAGCTCCATGCCGCAATCCGTGGCAGTACGCGCTGGCGTTCGCATCCCTGATCATAAGGTCGCCGGACCGGTCTCGATCTACTGTATCGAAGGCGAGGTAGTAGTCGCCCTCGGCGCTGGCGAGCGCCGGATGGAAGCGCGCGATTGGCTCTACCTTGAACCTGGTGCGCCACACAGTATCCGAGGCATCGCCGACGGAGCGCTCCTCCTGACCATCTTATTTAGTACGCACCGCGCTCCATCGGGAGAGAGCACGGATAAGCCGGCTACAACTCTCTGAAGATGCGAAGCCACCGCGCACAAGGCAACCAAGATGGATGTTCCTCTGCCGCTCGGTTACAAGCTACTGGCAGACAAAGGAGGTAAGCGGCCGCCCGACAAGAGCACTGCATAAGCGAGGCATATAAATGATGGATGAAAAGTTGCAGCCCATTCTGGACGAGGTGCTCAAACGGAACGCGGGCGAGACCGAATTCCTGCAGGCGGTTCAGGAAGTGCTGGAGAGCCTGGGCCGGGTTATAGCCAAGCATCCTGAGTATGCCGACAACGCACTCATCGAACGGATTTGCGAGCCCGAGCGGCAGATCATCTTCCGTGTTCCCTGGGTAGATGATGAGAACCGAGTCCGCATGAACCGCGGCTTTCGCGTCCAGTTTAACTCGGCGCTCGGCCCGTACAAAGGCGGGCTGCGCTTCCATCCCTCGGTCAACATCGGGATCGTGAAGTTTCTAGGGTTCGAGCAAATCTTCAAGAATGCGCTGACAGGGCTTCCGATCGGCGGAGGGAAGGGCGGCTCTGACTTCAACCCCCGGGGCTGCTCGGACGCTGAGGTCATGCGTTTCTGCCAATCGTTTATGACGGAGCTTTATCGCCATCTCGGCGAGTACACTGACGTGCCGGCGGGTGACATCGGAGTCGGCTCACGTGAAGTCGGCTACCTTTTTGGCCAGTACAAGCGCCTGACCAATCGTTACGAGGCAGGCGTGCTGACTGGCAAGGGCTTGGTCTACGGCGGTTCACGCGCTCGTACCGAGGCAACCGGTTACGGTGCCGTTTATTTTGTGCAGCGCATGCTCGCGACACGTGGCAGCGACTTCGACGGCCAGCGGACGGTGGTCTCCGGGTCGGGAAACGTTGCGATCTACACGATCGAGAAGGTCCAGGAATTCGGCGGAAAGGTGATCGCGTGCTCGGACTCCAGCGGGTATGTCATCGATGAGAAGGGCATCGATCTTGAGCTGCTGAAGGATATCAAGGAGGTGCGCCGCGGGCGGATCTTCGAATATGCAGAGCTGAAGGGAAACGGCGTTCGCTACGTTCAGTCGGGATCGGTGTGGGATGTGCCGTGCGATGTTGCAATGCCTTCGGCTACCCAGAACGAACTGACCGGAAAAGACGCGAAGGCGCTGGTCAGCAATGGGGTAGTCGCAGTGGGAGAAGGCGCAAACATGCCCTGCACGCCTGAAGCTGTCCGCCTGTTCCAGAGCTCCGGCGTGCTCTTCGGCCCTGGCAAGGCAGTGAACGCCGGCGGCGTCGCTACCTCGGCCTTGGAGATGCAGCAGAACGCTTCGCGCGACAGCTGGACCTTCGAGCAAACGGAGGCACGGCTCGCAGCGATCATGCACGATATCCATGACCGCTGTGCGGCCACGGCTGAAGAGTACGGAACTCCTGGAGATTATGTGCTGGGGGCCAACGTTGCCGGTTTCATTCGGGTGGCTGAAGCGATGAAAGCTCTTGGCGTGATCTAAGGGGGCGAGGAGACTGCACTCTCTGCTGGAGACCTAGCTCCCAAGTCAGACGAGCAAGCATCCGCGGCGGGAGCGAAAAGCGTGCTTTGATCCTTGCCATGTTTCGGACGGGCGGGTCTTAAGAGCATATGGCCTCCGTCACCCTTGATGTCGCTCTGCTAGTCCTGGGCGTCCTGCTGCTCGCGACCGTATTCGCAGGATCACTGTCGAGCCGATTCGGCCTTCCAGCCCTTATCGGTTTTCTCGGCCTCGGAATGCTTGCAGGCGTAGACGGCCCAGGAGGTATTGGATTTGATGATTACGCGCTGACGCAAGGGATTGGCGTTGCCTGCCTCATTTTCATTCTCTTCTCGGGAGGACTGGACACCGATGGTCGCGACGCCCGTCGTGTTGCCGCTCCAGCACTGGTGCTTGCCACGTTAGGCGTAATGCTGAGCGCGGGAATGATGGGCGTCGCCTCGCATCTCATCATCGGCTTAGAACCTCTTCAGGCGTTCTTGCTGGGCGCGGTGGTTGCCTCGACAGACGCAGCGGCAGTTTTTGCCATTCTGCGATCAAGCGGCCTGGATCTTCACGGGGAAGTGCCGGCACTCATCGAGGTGGAGTCCGGATCGAACGATCCCATGGCCATCTTCCTTGTTGGCGCTGCCTTGCTGTTCATAGCTACGCCCGGCTCCTCGCCGCTCGCGCTTGTGCCGGACTTTGCTGTACAGATGACGCTGGGCCTGCTGATTGGAGCAGTAGCGGGATACTCGCTGCCGGAAGTGCTGAAGCGCTCCAGTTTCCGCCATGGCGGGCCAGCGTTCGTGATCTCGATCGCCGGCGCACTGATTGCCTACGGTCTCGCCGAACTGTTGGGAGGCAACGGCTTTCTTGCTGTCTACATCGCGGGCCTGGTGGCGGGGAACCGAGCCTATTCCGCCAAGAAGATCGTCTCGACTTTTCAGGACGGCATGGCATGGCTTGCGCAGGTAGCCATGTTCCTGACGCTGGGCCTGCTGGTGGCGCCTTCGAACCTGGTAGATGTCGTCGCACCGGGCCTCGCCATCGCGTTCGTTCTGATGTTCATCGCGCGGCCCCTGAGCGTCTTCATCTGCCTCGCCCCGTTTCGCCGCTTCGACTGGCGGGCGAAGCTGTTCGTTTCCTGGGCGGGCCTTAGAGGCGCAGTACCGATCGTTCTTGCGACATTCCCGATGGTTGCCGGTGTTCCTGGCGCGTTCACCATTTTCAACATCGTCTTTTTCGTTGTTCTCATATCGAGTACCATTCAGGGCCCGAGCATCAACTGGGTGGCCGCGCGGCTGAAAGTGGCGTTCGTGGACGGGCGTCCGGGCGGGATGGACGCTCCTGATCGGTAGGAACGGAGCTGAGTATTCGCCACGAGATGCACATTGCAGCGCGAGCGGCCATCGTGCCGCTGATCCTGATGAGCGGCACCGGGTGCAGTAAGAGCGCAGAAGAAGCGGACCTCGTATGGTTCACTTTGAATGGCGTGTCCTTCGAAGTGCCTTCGCACATGATCCGCTCCGTTCGATACAAAACGCCTGGCTTCGTTCGCATCAACGATTCTGACGGACCGATCGAGATCGCCTTCGACGCGCAACTTCAAGGCCGCACAGATCGGTACGGCGCGCCGTTGCTATTTTCGATTAATGACGGTGAGTACCCGGGGATTGCCCACGGCCGAAGCGCAGGTGGCGCCTTGGTAGTCTGCCGCTTCGCCGCCACAGCCGTCTTGGCGGTATGCGGCTCACAGATACAGTTTGGTGGAGCGGATTGGACGGTCCTGTTTCCCACGGGGCAGGTGGCCGAGGCAGACAAGTTCCGGCAGAGGGCTATAGCATTACTGCAGCGCTTCAGGGTTGAACAGCCCGGCGGCGTATCGTGACCTTATTGCCGGTAGCGATAGCAGCTGCAGCTTGCTCCCGGCGTCTCGCGCTGCAAGCGAAGACCTAGCGGGCAGCGCCTGATGATATTGCACGCAGTTGAGCGGTAAGCTCCAGCATCCGGTCTGCAATCGCGCGCTCACCCATGATGACGTAGTCTGCGCCATGCTGCCTCAAGTGTTCAATCTCTGCATCGGAATGAGCTTGAGCGATAACCAAAACGCTCGGATTGAGACTGCGGGCGCGTTCAGCAATTCCCCCCGCTTCGAAACCCTCCGGAATGGCAATCAGTAACTTGCTGGCTTGGCGAATTCCCGCCTGCTCGAGAACGTACGGATTCGTCGCGTTGCCGACGACGACAGTCAGACCGTTCGCCTCCGCTCGTCGGGCAACGTCTTGTTGTTCTTCGACAAGCACGAGGGCCCGTCCTGCCTCTCGGACCCCCTCGGCTAAAAGCCGCCCCACTCGGCCATAGCCGATCAGGATCAGATGCTCGGCTCGTGCGGCGTCGCGTTCGTTTTGGGGGGCGGCCGCCTCGTCGTCGAGGGATGGGTCCGCCTCGCCCAGGAGCTTCGTGGCGATAGCGAATATTCCCGGGTTGGCGAGTATCGAGATAATCGCTCCGCCGAGGATTAAATCTCGGGCTTCGGCAGGGATGAGCGCCAGATTGGCGCCAAGGCTAGCGAGTATGAAGGAGAACTCACCGATTTGAGCGAGAGCGGCAGAGACAACGAGCGCGGTTCGGGTTGAATGCCCAAATCCTTTGACGATGATAAATGCGGCGAGCGACTTACCGAAGATGATGATGGTGACGCTGGCTAGGAGAGGGATCGGCTGCTCAATCACAATGCCCGGGTTGAACAGCATACCGACGGACACGAAGAACAGGACTGCGAACGCGTCGCGAAGCGGCAGGGTCTCCTCGGCCGCGCGCCGGCTCAAGGGTGTCTCGCCGAGGATCATGCCTGCGAAGAACGCGCCGAGCGCGAAAGAAACAGCAAAGAAGAACGCGGCGCCAAACGCTACGCCGAGGGCTATCGCCAGGACTGCTAGACGAAACAGCTCCCGTGAACCCGAGTGTGCCGCCCAGTGAAGGACTGAAGGGATCACCCTTTTGCCGATCAAAAGCATGACCGCGACAAACCCGAGAACCTTCAGCACGGACTCTCCGACAGTGTAGGCTATGTCGGCAATTGCCAAATGGTCGCCGTCTCGGGTGCTTGCGAGAACTGGCAGCAGGACGATCGCCAGAACCATCACGAGGTCCTCGACGATCAACCAGCCGACGGCGATACGTCCTTGCTCTGTCTGCAGCAAATTGTGGCTCTGGAGGGCCCGTAGCAGCACAACGGTACTTGCGACGGAGAGCGAAAGACCGAATACCACACCCGCACTAGGGGACCACCCCAAGGACAGTGCCAAAGCGAGACCAAGGGCAGCGGCAAGGGTGATCTGCACGATCGCACCCGGAACGGCGATGTTCCTGACCGCTAGCAGGTCTCGCCGAGAGAAATGGAGACCAACTCCGAACATCAGGAGAATGACGCCAAGCTCCGCAAGCTCGTTGGCGAGGTTGGCGTCCGCCACGAACCCTGGCGTGAACGGGCCGATGAGCACGCCGGCGAAAAGGTAGCCAACCAGGGGTGAGATCCGCAGCCGGTGTGCAACCGCTCCCATTGCAAAAGCGAGTACCAGCCCAGCGACAATCGTTCCGATGAGTGGCGAGTGGTGGGGCACTAAGTTTCCCATCGAGTTCATGTGTATCGGCTAGCTGCGCGGTGCACCAGCCGGACCGGCCCACGCCGACCCCGCACCAATGCTCAGCCCTCAGATTGCTAGCATCATTCCAAAGCCTATGCCGATCACGACCACCGCTGCCCAGAATATCTCAACACCAGAAAGACGGTCCAAGTGATCCGATTTCAGTTTCTGATACTGCGCGTTCAGGTGAGGGTTGCTGGCTAGATTCCCGACGTCCCATGCGGAGGCTTCCTTGCGAAACCAGTGAAGCAACTCAGCAAGTGTGTCAGAGTCAACGTGACGGTATTGAGCAAGAGCGGCTTCTATCCGCGCCTGCCGTTGGGCGGTAGAAGCGCTGTGAGATGATGTCTTCATAGTGTCTGGTCCTGAAAGGCCGGTAATAAGCACCCTCGCGGGCGCCTGCGATCAGTTCAGGTCAGGGGTGGAGCTCTCGGCGCCGGTTCTCGCGTCAGGATCGTTCGTGCTGGCGGACCGGTGGAGTCCGGACGAGGCGCCGGCAGGCTTTTCCAAATCGGAGAGGACAGGTCGGACGACGGCGTCGCCACTGCGGATAGTAGCAGTGGCGCGATGGCGTCAGGACCAGCATCTGAGCGCCTGGAAGAGGCGACGGCGACATCAGAAGTTGCGGCGCTGAAGGCCGAACCGCGATCGCGCTCAATCCCACGTACTGGTTCTCCTACCTGCAAGCCGATGGTCGCCAGCAGCAGCAGCGACAGCAATCGGGCAAAGGCCAAGCGAGGCAGCCGGATAAGCACGGGCAACATGTAGACGAACGTTGACCGACCAGCAATGCGTACGCGCATGCGAGATGTTCGACGCTCTGGTAACCTTGATTGCTGCTGCAGGATGCATCCGGTCGAACCCGTTACCTCCGCATCGTCCGCCGGAATCCCGACATGCCTGCCGAACGTCAACTTTCGGCAGGATGCCGTTGAAAAAGTCGCCTGCTGGCAGGGCGGAGAAGCGGGTCCGCTGCAAACGAATGGTGTTGCTGGACCTCAGGCTGTGGCAGGCTGACTGGCGAGGCTGATCTTGGCCAGCTTGCGCAGGTTCTGGGCGGCTGCGGCGAGGGTGAAACTCGTCTCGAGCACCGTTGGGGCCACGTAACCGCAGCCGGTCGAGCCGCAGGATGCGCTTTAGGTGAGCGAACAGCATTTCGACTTTCTTGCGCTCGCGGCGCGAGGCGATCCATTCGTCCTCTTGCGATAGGGATCGTGCCAGATCTCGGGCCCCCTCACGGGAGCCTTCATGATCGCGGCCGAGCGGAATAGGTGGATGTCTCTGAGTCCCAACCGAGGTTTGACCCTCTACAAAGCTGACGAGATCGTCCGGGGTATGGCTGAGCGGGATGAGGAACGCTGGGTTAGGTCCAGCAGAACTCGGTCTCGTTCAACCAAAGCGAATGGAGCAATGCAGCAAGCTTGCGGGCGACAGCCGTTCTGGCACGCCGAGCGCCTTTGGTTTCTGCCATTTTCCTACCCCATTGCTGGAGAGCGAAAGGTCGGTTCACTTGGGACAGAGCGACGTTGGCGGCTTCGTAGAGCGCCTTGCGCAACATGGGATCGCCGGCCTTCGATATATGGCCGCTCGTATCGCGTTCCCCCGATTGACTCCGTCGAGGTACAAGCCCCGCATAGGCGCCGACATCATCGCTTCTTGCAAAACGGTGCGTATGTTCAATGGTGGAGGTGAAGGTCAGTGCGGTGATCGGTCCTACGCCAGAACGCTCATCAACCGGACGCACCACTTCATCCGTCTTCGCCCGGTCATTCAGCAGACTATTGGATGCCTGCAACTGTTCCTCAATGCTCTCGATCGAGGCAATGAGCGGGGCGAACAGGGCTTTCAGATCAGGGCACTGGGCATAGGAAGCTAGTCAGGCGTTCTGCACGTCGTCCTGGTGTTCGGGCGGTGCCCATACGCAGCCCAAACAGCTTCAGGAGCCCGCGCAGCTGATTGGCCATGGACGTCCGCGCCGTAATCAGTTGTGCGCGGATGCGCAGAGCAGCCCTGTCGATGTGAGTGGCAGAGGCCTTCATATGTACGCGTTTATACCACCCGGTACGAGCCAGCTGCGCGAGGCCCTCCGCATCGTGAACATCACTTTTGTTCACGCGCGCAGAAAGGACGCCCTTTGCGTGCCTCGCACAAATGCATTCTATCGCGACACCACGTTCGACCAGTCCGTGATACAGAAACGTCGATAGCGTCCCTGTTTCCAGCACAACGCGCTCGAGACTTGCGCAGTGCCGGTTAAGCCATTTGGCCAGGGCATCGGGATCGCTGGCGGCAACATCACGCCGCAACACCTTACCATCGACATCCACCACGCAGATATGCGTGGTCTTGTCACTCACATCCAACCCTGCATAAATCGACATCGGCTAAATCAATTACGCGGTGTCCCAGGAGCGCACGGCAGCAGCCGGCCCATGTCCGGCCGTTCCAAGTCGCTGCAGCAACGACTGCTTTCATTGAAACCGGCCATTCGCATCACTGACCCCGCCTGTGGGCAACGCGCCTCGACCTCAGCCGTTGGAGCGTCGCAAGGCCGGTCCTGCAAGTCGTAAGTTCATCTCCGATGTCAGCTCGTCTCGGGCTAGCAACTTTGGCGCCACTGACGACGACGCGATCCGGACCTGCGGCTGAGGCCTTTCAGCAGCGTTCGCAACCAACCCTCACGGCCGCCGTTCCCATGGTGACAGAGGCGGTGAGCGCAATGGCGCGACAGCCACAAGCCGAGGCGGCTCATCCGCGTTGATCGGTTCGCTTGAGACACGACGAAGGGGATCATTGATGACCACGAGACGCAGCTTACTCGGCGCTGCAGCCGGACTCGTAGCGGCCGCCAGCGTGCCAACTGCGCGGGCGCAATCGGGCAGACCTGCACCGCTCCCAAGCAATGATTCCAGCGGCAGGCGTTTTCGTCCCAAAGGCAAGCTGGGAATGGGCGGAACCCAGGTCGGCAGCAATCATTTCCGCACTCCTGCCGAGCAGGCGGCCATGACCTTGCAGGCCTCCTGGGACGAGGGCGTGCGCTACTTTGATACCTCGCCCTGGTACGGGCTGGGCTTGTCCGAAAGACGCTTCGGCACGTTCTTCGACGACAAGCCGCGCGACGAATGGGTGCTTTCCACCAAGGTCGGGCGCGTGCTCGTTCCCGATGCGCGCGTTGCGGGAAGAAAGGTCGGCAACTGGGCGCAGGTCCCGCCGATGCGCCATGAATACGACTACACTGCCGCTGGCGTTCGCCGGTCTATCGAGCAAAGCCTGCAGCGCATGGGGCTTTCGCAGATAGACATCGTTTTCGTGCATGATCTGTCGCCGGACAATGGCGACATGGGCGAACGCTGGACCGAGTATTTCGAGCAGGCGCGCACCGGTGCCTTTCCCGAACTGACCCGGATGCGGGAGGAAGGCATCATCAAGGGCTGGGGCATGGGCGTGAATACGCTTGAGCCGATCCTGCGCTGCCTCGAAGTAGCCGATCCGGACATTCACTTGTCGGCGACGCAATACTCGATTGCCAAGCACGCGGACGCCTTGAACCGATTGATGCCCGAGGTGAAACGGCGCGGGGTCTCGCTGGTTTCCGGCGCGCCGCTCAACGACGGTTTCCTTGCCGGCAAGGAGCGTTTCAATTACGGCCCCGTTCCCGCCGACATGCGCGCCAAAAGGGCTCGTATCGCGGCTCTAGCGCAGGAGCACGGGACCGATCTGCGCACCGCCGCACTCCAGTTCGTGCTGGCGAACCCGAATTTTTCATCCATCATCCCCGGTGCGCGGTCGCCCACCCAGGCGATCCAGAACGCGAACTCGGTTCGGGCGAGCATCGCGCCCGAGTTCTGGGCCGCGCTCCGGCGGGAGCGGCTCATCGAAGCAAACGCACCGGTGCCCGCATGATCTTGCCTCGTTTGCAGGCGCCAGCCTTGGGATGACCGCTGACTCGGCCGGTGGCGCCTAGGGCGGCGCTTCGTACCCCCGCGTCGGGACTCCTTTAGGAAGTCATTCCGGGTTGCAAACGATACCGGGTGCGCGGCAAGGCACGGCGGTGCAGATATTCAATCCCAGTGCAGGTCGCCGCCTCCTTTTCGTCTTGGTGATCCTGAGCGGCAGCTTCCTGCTCTTCCTGGTCCAGCCGATGGTGGCCCGCATCGCTCTGCCACGGCTCGGCGGAGCGCCGGGCGTGTGGAACAGCGCCATGCTGGTGTTTCAGCTGCTGCTCCTGGGCGGCTACGCTTACGCTCACGCGATTTCCCGGTTCACCATTCGGCGGCAGGCGTGGATCCATCTGGGTCTCCTGTCGCTATCCACGCTGACGCTGCCGATCACCTTGGTTCAAATCCCTCCGCCCGCGCCGGGTTGGGAGGTTCTGTGGGTGCCCGCGCTCTTTGCCGCGACCGTCGGGCCTGTCTTCCTGCTGCTTGCCTCGCAGGCCTCGCTGATGCAGCGCTGGTACGCGGCGGGATCCGGCTCCAGCAACCCATATCGGCTCTATGCCGCCTCGAACCTGGGCAGCTTCGCCGGCCTGCTGGCCTATCCGTTCTGGATGGAGCCGGAGATGACGCTGGGCGAGCAGAGCCGGGCCTGGGCGCTGGGCTATGTGGTCCTGATTGCGCTGGTCGGCGTGGCCGCGGCCACTTGCTGGAGGGCGCGCGATGGCGTCGACACCTCGGAGCGAGACGAGGCAGTCGAGCCGATTGGCCGGTCTCGCCTGCTGCTCTGGCTGGCGCTGGCGGCCGTGCCATCGGGGCTGATGCTCTCCACCACCACGCTGCTGACCACGGATCTGATGGCGATGCCGCTGCTCTGGGTCATTCCGCTCGGCTTCTACCTACTGAGCTTCTCGGTGGCGTTCTCCGACGCGGGCGATTGGGCGCGAATTCTCAGCCGCGCCGCCCCGGTTCCGCTGCTGCTGGTTGGCGGCCTGGCGATGATCTCGGGCGGGCAGGCGAATCCGGCGATCGCCATCGCCATGGTCGCCCTGCTCTTCGTGCTGTCCGTGGCGCTGCACGGGCGGCTCTATGCCCTGCGTCCGCCTCCGAACCAGCTGACCTACTTCTACCTCGTCGTGGCCGCAGGAGGCGCTCTGGGCGGCACGTTCACCGCGCTGGTTGCGCCGGTGCTGTTCGACTGGGTGTACGAGCATGCAATCCTGCTGCTCGCCGGAGCGTTGCTGATCCCGCAGTTCCCCCTGCTGCCGTTCCTGGGGCGGTTCTGGCAGACAGGGCAGCGGTCCGGTGCAGCCGCGGTGCTGATCGTGCTTGTCGCGGCGATCCTCGCCTGGCGCCTCGCCGCCGCCGTCGATGTGGGCCTTGGTTCGCAGATCCTGCTGCTCGTCTGCGCGATGATCGCGCTCGGCCTTGTGCTGATCGGAAAGCGCTGGGCCTTTACGGCCGTGCTGGCCTTGCTCATGCTCGGCCATGGCGGGCTCTCGACACTCGAACTGAGCGCGGCTGGAGCCCGGTCTCGCAGCTACTTCGGCGTCTATACCGTTCAGGTTTCCGACGATGGCCGCACCAGACAGCTGACGCACGGGACGACGATGCACGGGCGGCAATGGCTTGATGCAAGCCGCCGCCATCAGCCGACTGCCTACTACGGCCGCAGCTCGGGCGCAGGCGTGGTGCTCGCCCAAGCGAAGCCTGACTCGCGTGTCGGCGTCGCAGGGTTGGGCGTAGGGACGCTTGCCTGCTACCGCAAACTTGGGCAGAATTGGACTTTCTTTGAGATCGACCCGCAAGTCGCGCGCTATTCGCGCAATGGCACCTTTACCTTTGTGACCGAATGCGCGCCTGAAGCCGACATCGTCATCGGAGACGCGCGGCTGGAACTGGCCGCAGGACCCGCTCACCGTTTCGACGTCCTCGTCGTCGATGTCTTCACCTCGGACGCAATCCCCATGCACCTCCTGACGCAAGAGGCTTTCGGCACGTATGGCCGCGCACTGTCCGACGACGGACTGCTGCTCGTGCATGTCTCCAACCGCTTCGTGAACCTCGCCCCGATGGTGTCGGCGCTGTCCGAAGCCGCAGGATGGCATGGGCGCATGCGGCGGGACACCGATGACCTGAGCGAAGGCTTGTCGCAGTCCGAATGGATCGTGCTGGCGCGCAGCAAGGAACGGCTGGATCACCTGGAAAGCGCCAGTCCCCTGCCGTGGGAAGCGCTGCCGCCGGCTGCTTCGCGGGCGTGGACGGATGATAGCGCCTCTCTGATTCCGCTGCTTCGCCGCTAGGACTTCCACGGGTTCGTCGCCGCCATTGTTTTCTGGACAGGGGGCGCAAAGCCAGTGCTGGGTTTATCCGGAGCGCTTCCTATCTCGGAGCGATGACCCGTTTCTCAAGCTCTGCCGTCCTGCTATGTGCCGCATCGGTGATTGCCTGTTCGCCGCCGTCCGCGACAGACTCCGGTGCGTCGTACACGGTCTCCCGGATGGCCCAGCCGGAGACCCGCGGGCTCGACCCGGAAGCCATGCGAAAGACGGTTGCTGCGGCCGAGGCATTGCCGCGTCTCCATGCACTGATAGTGGCGCGCCATGGCGAGATTCTGGCCGAGCACCGATTTCGCGGTTCACCCCTCGACCGGCCCGTCAACATAAAGTCTGCTTCCAAGTCGGTCCTGACGGCATTGGCCGGGATCGCCATCGAACGCGGGGTTCTCAAAGGGACGGAGCAGAAGATCGCGCCAATCCTGCGCGCGGACATCGGCGCAGACGCCGACCCGCGCGTCGAGGATATCGAAGTCGGGCACCTGCTTACCATGCGAGCGGGGCTGGATCGCACCTCGGGGCCGAACTACGGTGCGTGGGTCGCCAGCCCCAATTGGGTGCGCTACGCGCTCTCGCGCCCCTTCGTGGATGAGCCGGGCGGAAGGATGCTCTATTCGACCGGCTCCTCGCATCTTCTTTCTGCCGTACTGACGCGCGCGTCGGGACGAAGCACCCACGCCTTAGCGCAGGATTGGCTGGCGCGGCCGCTCGACATCAGCCTTCCGCCTTGGCCACGCGATCCACAGGGGATCTATTTCGGCGGCAACGACATGTTGATGTCGCCAAAGGCTCTGTTGCGGTTCGGGGAACTCTATCGCCAGGACGGCGTGATCGACGGGAAGCGCATTCTTCCCCACGGTTGGGTGGAGGAAAGCTGGCGGCCGCGCACGACGTCTCCCTGGAGCGGCAACTCCTATGGTTACGGTTGGTTCTCGGAGGAGCTGAGCGGACACCGCGTCCATTTCGCCTGGGGCTATGGCGGGCAGATGCTGTTTGTCGTTCCCGACCTGGAACTGACGGTGGCGATGATTTCCGATCCCTCGCCCCACCCCAGAAGCGAGAGCCATGTGCCACAACTCCATGCTCTGCTTGCACAAGGGATCATCCCAGCGGCCGAGCGCGGTGCGGCAGCTGAGCGTTCCTAAAGTCTAGCTTAGTGATCTTTTTGGCCAGATGAAAGGTCGGCTCAGCCGGATAAGCGCACGATGGATGCTGCTACGCTTACGGCCCGACTTGCTCGTATTCTGTCAATCTCAGAATGTCCGAACGGCCGGTTTATCCATGACCTGACTTTCACAACCGTGCTCGGGAACAGCGGGAATGTCCCATTTGGCGTGGTCTAAAGTATCCCGGCGGCACGCCTGCACGAACGACGGTCTAGGTCAGCTATTTGCGTGCTGAACGGCAGCGATTGAGCGCTTAACCGCCGACTTGCAGGGCTGCGGGCGAAGGTGCACTCTACGCGGCGGAATTGGCGTCGGCAAACCTGCCTCGCGCTCGTTCAAGGAGAGTTGTCCATGAACCTGACATTTGTTGCAGCCTCGGCCCTGGCCGCGCTGTCGCTGGCCAGCCCTGGCGGCGCACAGTCGGCGCCCGCGGATCACGCCAAGCACGCCTCCCACACCGGGAAGGAGACCGTGCGGCCAAAATTGATGGGCGGGATCAAGCTGTCCGCATCGCTCACCGGAGCAGTCGAAACGCCGAAGGGCGATCCGGACGGCGCTGGGCAGTTCGCAGCACGACTAAACTCCCTGCATACTCAGCTTTGCTACACGCTGACGAGTGCGATGATTGCTGCCCCGACGGCCGCGCACATCCATGTCGGCAAGGGTGGTGAGGCGGGGCCACCAGTGGTGCCGCTGCAGCCCCAAGCGGCAACCGAGACTTGCGTCCCAATCGACAAGGCGGTGGCCGACAAAATCATCGCTGATCCGGCCAGTTACTACGTCAACGTCCACAACGCTGAATTTCCCGGCGGTGCGGTGCGCGGGCAGTTGACGAAGGGCTAACGTGTATCGGGGGGGGAGCTGGCGGCGGCGCCCTCAGCTCATCCCCGCTGCATGAAGTGTCGTCCTTGCCCGGTGAGCGCGCAAATCCTCTCCACCGCGAACTCCGTCGCTGATCAACGCGGCGGTACCCGCAAGAAACTATCGCCGATCCATCATACAGAAATTTTCCAGTGGCCCGCGATGGGCGGAGAGTCGGCCCGGCTGTCTGGTTGCGGAATGTCATTGGAACCAGGTAGGTTGGGCTCCGCTCTTTCGGCCGCGAGGCCTTCCATCCGGCCAATCACTCCCATCTCGCCCCAACGTTTCCAGCGGTAGAGCGTCTTGTGCGGGCCGTATTCCCTGGAGCATCACGCCACCGCAAGCCGCTGCGATTTACGAAGATGATCCCACTCAGAACCCGCCGATCATCCACCCGGGACTTGCCGTGACTCTTTGGGAAACGCGGCGAAAGCCGCGCCATCTACTCCTCCGTCAGCCAGTACAGGGTCGCTCATGATCAGTCTCCTCACGGAGACTGAATCAGATGACTCAATCAATCAATGGATCCTGAGCCTAGCGCGCCGAGAAGTTCGTTCTGCAGAACGCTGGTTCGCTATTGTGAAGTATCCGATCAGCCGCTACGGACGGCGCCGAGACCAAAAGCCGGGACAGCGGCTCACGACATGGAGAGGGCTTTTCAATCGCGCGCCACGCGCCGCTTTGGACGTCAGCAAACAACATAACGAAGGGTCGGTGCCAACCGAAGCAGCGGCGCATGCGCTCCGCAGACGAGTGAGAGAGGGATGAGATGAGGCTGATAAGAGACTGCAAGACAGCGTTGGCTGCAGGCGTAGGAGTGGCAAGCTTGGCCACCAGCATGCCCGCCCTGGGGCAGGAAGGCGGCGACATCGTAGTGACGGCACGGCGTACCGAAGAACGCCTGCAGGACGTGCCGATCTCCATCACCGTGTTCAACCAGGATCAGCTGCAAAAACGCAACGTGGCGGTTGCCTCGGACCTCGCGGTGTATACGCCATCTCTCTCCGTGAACACGCGGTACGGGCCCGAGAAGGCGACTTTCGCCATCCGGGGTTTCAACCAGGACGCCGCCGCCGCACCGACCGTGGGCGTGTACTTCGCCGATGTCGTGGGCGTGCGCGCACAGGGCGGCACCGTCAGCGGCAACACCGTGGGCGCAGGGTCTTTCACGGACCTTTCCAACGTGCAGGTGCTCAAAGGACCGCAAGGCACGCTCTTTGGGCGCAATACGACCGGTGGTTCGGTGCTGCTGGTGCCTGCCAAGCCGACGGACAGCCTCGAAGGCTATGTCGAGGGCACTTATGGCAACTACGATCAGAAGCGAGTGCAGGCCGCGCTCAATGTTCCCCTTGCGGACACCTTCAAGGTTCGGCTTGCAGTCGATCGCAACAAGCGAGACGGCTTCATGCGCAACCGCTCTGGCATCGGGCCGGATGCGTACAATGACGTCGATTACACATATGGCCGCCTGAGCATCGTCGCGGATCTCACGCCCGAGCTCGAGAACTACATGATCGCGACCTATAGCCACTCGGACACGAATGGCTATGCGAACCACTACGATGGGTGCGACCGCAACGCGGGTGATCCGCGCACGATCGATCCTAGGACCGGCCGGGCCTACCCGCTCTCGCGTTACTACACTGCGACCTCAGCCTGCGCACAGATCGACCGGCAAGCGGCACGCGGCGACGGGCCGCTGGACGTCGATGTAAGCCATCCCAACCCCGGCATTCAGATCGACCTCTGGCAGGTCATCAACACCACCACCTGGCAGGCGAGTGATACGATCACGATCAAGAACATCGCCAGCTACGGAGAGTACCGGGAAAAGGCGGCATTCCAGCTGTACAGCGACAACTTCACCGTCGCTGATACGCCGGTGACGCGGTACTATCAGGGGCTTGGCGGACCTGCTCCGGGCAGGCCGTACAGCAACATTCGTCTCGGCATCCAGCCAGGCTACGACGCCGCGGCCGGTTCGACCACCACGGAAGAGCTGCAGGTGCAGGGCCGATCAGGGGACGGCAAGCTGACCTACGTGGTCGGCGGCTATCTGGAGTTCAGCCGCCCGATCGGCTGGAATCAGCAGCGCACGGGCATCTCCGGCAACTGCAGCGATCCCGGCACGCTGAGCTGCGTCGGCGGCATTCCGGTCAGCACGACAATGCCGCTGCCGGCGGCAATCCTCTCCGAATCGCGCACGCAGTACAAGTTCGACAATCATGGCGTCTTCGCACAGGGTACCTATAACTTCACCAACCAGCTTGCTCTCACTCTCGGCGGGCGCTGGACGTTCGACAAGATCGTTGGCTACTCGGAAAACAACCGCCGCATCTACTTCAGCACGCCTTCTGCGACCTTCCTCGGCAGCTGGACCTGTAACGACAACCTGAACCACCCTGCACCGGGCGCACCCAACGCCACCCCGCAGAACGCCGTCGACCTGCGGGCCAATGGCGGTCAGATTTCCGCATGTGGCACACAGATCACGGCGAAGACCAACAAGCCGACCTGGCTGATCGACGTCGACTTCAAGCCCACTCCCGACACGCTGATCTACGCCAAGTACTCGCGGGGTTATCGTCAGGGTGCGGTGAACTTCACCAACCCGGGGCTGGAGACAGTCGGCCCCGAAAAGGTGGATGCGTACGAAATCGGCGCCAAGCTCTCATTCCGTGGCAGCTTGCCCGGCTATTTGAACATGGCCGCCTTCTACAACGACTTCTCGAACCAACAGATCTTTGGCGCTCTAATTGCCAAGCAGAACAGCGGGCTCACCGGTGGTGCGGCCCTGATCAACGCGGGCAAGTCGGTGATCAAGGGCGTCGAAGTCGACACCGGCGTCACCGCGTTCGATCTCCTGCGGCTGAGCGCCAACTACACCTACTTGGACACCGAGCTGAAGGAACTGGTGCCGCCCGCCCTCTCGCCGGACAGTCCCTTCGAGCAAATCATTCCGCGTGGCACGGTCGGTGGTCCGCTCACCTACTCGCCCAAGCACCGCTTGACGCTCTCGAGCGATCTCACGTTGCCGGTTGACGAGAGTCTGGGCGAGATGACGGTGGGAGCGATCTTCACTTACACATCCTCGCAGATGGTGGACGGCAACATCTCGATACCGGGCTACAGCCTGTTGAACCTGAACGCCGCATTGAATGACGTTGGCGGTAGCGGGATCGATGTGGTCGGTTTCGCAACCAACGTGACCAACAAGCACTACCGCGTGACGACGGGCGGCGGCTACGAGAGCTACGGAATCCTCGACTTCGCCTATGGGCCGCCACGCATGTACGGCGTGAGGGTCCGCTACAACTTCGGTTCGTAACGGCTCTGGGCCTGCACCGAAAGGTCGGTGCGGGCCTTCGACCGGTCTGGGGCGGCTAGGCCGCGGCGCCGATCTCTTGTGTGATAAACGGCGACCACAGAGACGGCTCGCTCGACGAACATTCCTCCTCACCCACGGGCGCGACATGATGCATGGCGTCCCTCGCGCCCGTAAGCGAGGCGCCACGCGCAATCATCCAGGTGGCAAGGTATTGCGAAGCAAGGCAGCCGCCCGCGGTCGCAATGTTGCCATGGGCGATGAACGGCGCATCGATGACGTCCGCACCCGCCTCGAGTACCCACGGCTTGTTGATCAGATCGGTGCAAGCAGGCAGCTGGTCGAGCAACCCGAGCTTCGCCAGCAGCAGCGTGCTCGAACACTGCGCGCAGACGAGTTGGCGAGCGGCTCCGCGACGTCAGGCCGTCATCTGCTGCAACGTCCCGCGTCCGGATCCCGCTGCCAATCAGCACAGCATCAGCCTCGGCGGCAAACTCCAGCGGCCACTGGCGCTCCACCATCACACGGTTCATCGATGTCACGCGCTCCGTCGGGGAGGTGATGTACGCTGCCCAGGCTTGCGCCTTCATCCAGTTCAGAATTGCGGCCGCAATGAAAGCGTCCAGTTCATTGAACCCCTCAACGAGTGGATCTGGACGGATGATCGCCTTCGTGGTCCAGCACCATGCGCACCGCCCGCTCACGAACCTCCGGTGCAAACTTGTTCGTCGTCTTGCTCTTCGTAGACCCTTCCTCTCCGCCAGATGCCTGTTCCCAGAGGTTCGCACAAGTGCGCTGGAATTGACAAAGTCGGCGGATTTGCGGCGTTTTAGCGCTCGATCGTTCGTTGCCGTTCGCCCGCCTCCAGCGGGCGTTGAGGTATCGGAACGCGGTACGAGCGGCGAAAAACGAGGTACGGTCGTTATGCTCACCGAGATCAAGATGCGAGGCGCCAAACCAGCCGCGAAAGCGTACAAACTTTTCGACGCGCACCGCATGTTCCTGCTGGTGAACACCGGCGGTTCCAAGCTCTGGCGCATGAACTACGTCTTCGATGGGAAGAACAAGACGCTGGCGCTAGGATCATATTCGCTGGTCGGCGTCGCGGAGGCACGGAAGAAGCGCGATCAGGCGCGTCTCGATCTCCAGCAGGGCTTCGATCCTGGCGTTTTCAAGAAGCTCAAGCTCAAGGCAAACTTGGAAGCCTCGCGTAATAGGTTCGAAAGGGTCGCGCGTGAGTGGCATCAGGTCAACGCCCCCAGTGGGCCGAGGTCCAGGCCGCGGACGTTCTCCGCTCTTTCGAAGGCGACGTATTCCCTTCTATCGGCTCCCTAGCGATCGCTGCGATCACGCCAACCCAAACTACTGGAGGTGCTGCTGAGACAGCGAAGCGGCTTAGGCCGCGCATCTCGGGCGTATATGCTTACGCCATCGCTTCAGGCATTGCGGAGAGCGATCCCGCCGAGAAAGTCGGAGCCGCGTTGGAGCCGATGCCAAGAAGGGCCATCAGCCGGGCATCACCGACATCGTTGAATTGCGCCGCATACTGTTAACAGTCGATTCGGATGTGGCGCGCCCGGTTACGCGCTTGGCCTTGCGGCTCATCGCACTCACCGCCGTTCGGCTGGCGAGCTGCGTGGAGCGGAATGGACCGAGTTCGAGAACCTTGATGGCGACGCGCGGCTTGGGCGATTCCCAGTCGCACGCAGGAAAGGCGATCTCAGTCGCAAGGATGAAGTCGCCGGCGATCACCTCGTCCCACTCGCTCCCGCGAGCGTGGAAGTGCTAATGGCGATCGCGCCGCTGACGGGCGCTGACAAGCTGGTGTTCCCCAGCACCCGCCACATGCATCGGCCCATGAGCGAAAACGCCCTTGGCTACCTGCTCAATCGCACGGGCTATCATGGAAGGCACGTTCCCCATGGCTTCCGAGCCGCATTCTCAACGATCATGAACGAGCGGGCCAAACACCCAAGGCAGGCAAGACGACCGGGCGGTGATCGACCTAATGCTTGCGCATGTTCCACGGAACAAGGTCGAGGGCGCCTACAACCGAGCGGCTTACATGGAGCGGCGAAGAGAGTTAGCCCAGATCGGGATGACATGCACACGCCGGGGCTCGCATCGCCCACCGCGCTGCTGCCGTTGCAGCGGAAACACGCGAACGGAGCGAGAGGGATCATCCCCCAGGCGACCGGTCGTCCGCAGTTGCGGCTGTTCAAGGGGTGATGCATCTCGATCCAGCCCGCGACTACGAGGGCGGCTGAACGCTTCGAGTGCTTGCTGCTGGGAGGGGCCGCGTGTTGCAATCACGAACGCGATGGCCCTCATGCAGGCTCAGCATCGATCACGTAGAGCGGACCCATTCAAGAAGTTACCGCACCCTGCATGATCGGGGTTGCGTATCGGCCACCAACACGTAATTCTTATCGGTGTATCGCGCCAACTGCGCGATGCCGAGGCGTGAGACCCTCGCAAGAGTAGAAGGTTATAACCCGTCGCACTCTCGCGGCCGGGTGGCCGGCGTGTATGTCCAAGTCGTTCGCGGCTAAAGGCGCCGGCGCATGTCTCTTGCATGTGTCTCAACACCCGGCCTTCGCCGGCTCGCCTCGATGCCTCGAGGAGTTTCGCCGCATGGCCCGCTGTCTCACGTCGTTTGGCCCTGCCATCCCATGCCGCGCCGCATAGGGTCCAGGGCGATCGCCGGTGGCGATCCGCGCCCGCCTGAGCATGACCGGATAATTAGCGGCGGTGATGCCATGGCAGAGATCTATTGCCGTGAAAGGCCCAAGCTGCTCCGGTTTGTTTCGGCTCGGGCTCGCTCGCAGGATGCGGAGGATATCGTCCACCAGGCCTTTGCTCGCATGATGGCAGCCCATCCCGATGCGCCTGTCGAAGCGCCGTCAGCCTACCTCCACCAGACTGCGCGCCGTCTCGTGCACGATGCAGCGCGCTTGCACTTGCGGCAGTCGATCGACTCGCACATCTCAGTCGAGGAGGTGGCGATCTCCGGCGGAGACACTGTTGCCCATCTGGAATCCCGCGATCAGTTGATCCGGATCGAACAGGCACTGAACCGGCTGAAGCCGCTCACACGCGAAATCTTCCTGGCTCGTCGTCTCGATGGCTTCGGGTATAAGGAGATAGCAGAACGAACCGGGCTGAGCGTTAAGGGTGTCGAGAAGCAAATGAGTCGGGCCATCAAACAACTCAGCCGGCACTTGCGCCAGCATGGCTGATCCCCGCGACATTCCGAACCATATCCTCTCGCAAGCCGCTTCTTGGTGGAACCGTCGAGAAAGGGGCGAGCGAGGCATAGACGAAAAGCTCGACGCTTGGCTTCTTGCCGATCCGCTCCATCGCCGTGCGTTCGAGGCGGTTAGAGACATCTGGGAGGCCAGCAGCGGCCTCGGTGACTTGCCGATTGGGCAGCATCGTCAGCTTCGGCGCGCACCGTTCTACATGCGGCGCAACACGCACGTGGCTCTCGCAACCCTGGGCGCGTTCGCGTGCATGTTCCTCGTAGCTACGCTACTCGTGCAGAGCCGATCGCCATTCGCGCCCGTGACAGCCGCCTATGCTGCTGACCTTGCCACGCGACGAGGCGAAATACGCGCCTTCGAGATACAGGGTGGAGCATCGCTCGTGCTCGACTCCCTTTCGCGCGCCAAGGTCACACGAGACGCAGACACCTATCGGCTCACGCTGGAGGCCGGCAGGGTGCGCGTGCATCCGGGCAGCGGAAACCAACAATGGCTCATCGTCGCGGGCGGCACTCAAGCGCGCGTTGCGGGCGCTGCCTACGATGTCAGCGTCATCGCGCGACAGCCTCGTTTAGTTGCTATCGACGGCCCCATCGAAATGATCGGCAAAACCGGGGCGATGTCCCTGGTCTCTGGAGAGGCTGCTCCGCTGGGATGTGACACGTGCCCTCCCAAGCGGATCGCGCGCGGTGAAGTGCAGTGGATCTCGGGAATGCTGGTCTTCGAAGCGACGCCCCTCGATGAGGCTGTTCGCGCGATAAATCGGTACAACACCGTGCAGATCCGCATGCTCGACAAGGCCATAGCACGTCAAAGGATCACGGGAGCGTTCCGCGCATCAGACCCGCAGGCTTTTGCCAAGGCGGTTGCAGCGATGTTCGACCAGAAGGTCAGCGCGTCAAATCCAGGCGAGATCGTGCTGGTGCCTTCATAGCGTCAAAAAAGTGTCTGGCGTGATCCGCCGCCGCCGTCTCCCCCAGACCAGCACGAGGCTGGACATAGCAGGGGGAACAATGATGCCAGTTTGGCCGCGTCGCTCAACGATCAGCACAGTCCTATTGATGCCGTTGCTGGCGGCAGCGCAGCCGTCGTATGCGAGCGCGCGAGAGACCGAAGTCGTCACCGTTCACTTGCCTGAGCAGCCACTCGGGGAGTCTCTCAAGGCTCTTGCTCTTTTGTCCGGACGCAACGTGCTCGCAGATGAGGCGGTGATCTCCGGCAAGGATGCCCCAGCACTCGAAGGCCGCTACACCCTCAAGCGCGCCTTGGAGCGCCTCCTTGCGGGCAGCGGCCTTCTGGCACAGCCGATTGAGGGAGGTTTCGTTGTCCGCGCGCAGGGAGCCTCCAGCTCTCTCGATACTGCTTCCGACGAAATCCTTGTGACCGGGAGCCGCATTCGCGGTGCACCGGTGGCTTCGCCTACGGTCGTGCTGGATCAGCAGGCACTACGCGACACCGGCCATCCGGATCTCGGCGCGATCGCACGGAGCTTGCCGCAAAGCTTCGGAGGCGGACAGAATCCGGGTATCGGTCTGAATGTGCCACAGTCTGCTGGACAGAACATCGGCGGCTCGTCTTCGGTTAACCTACGAGGCCTTGGCAGCGATGCGACGCTCACGGTTTTGAACGGCCGGCGTCTTCCTTACGACGGCGTATTCCAAGGTACCGATATTTCGGCAATTCCAATCGATGCGGTCGCGCGCGTGGAGGTCGTCGCCGACGGCTCATCGGCTATCTATGGTTCGGATGCTGTGGCCGGCGTCGTCAATGTCATCCTTCGGGACGACTACCAAGGCTTCACCACGCGCGCACGTCTGGGGAGCGCGACGAGCGGCGGCGATTTCCAGCAGGTCTACGGCGCGATCGGCGGCGATCGCTGGAACGGGGGCGGCGCATTCATCGCTTACGAATTCAACCGCAACACCGAAGTCAACTCAAGCGACCGAAGCTCGACCCGGATCAGACCGCATCTCACTCTCTTGCCCAGGCAGCGGCGCCATGCGGTAACGGGCCACATCCACCAAGACGTTGTGACGGACCTGACTGTCGAAGTTGACGCGCTCTACAACACCCGGGACAGCGGCTACGGATATCCGCTCAACGCCCAATCAGATCCTGACGTCAGCCGTGCAGAACAAGACTCACGGGCCTATTCGTTCGCGCTGGCAGGATCGGCGAAGCTGGTGCTGGGACCGTGGCGGCTCTCGGCAAGCACCACCTTCGGCCGAGGGCGCACTCGCCTCGCGGCGGACTACTTCTTCGACGGCGTCCTCAGTTCGAGTTTCTCTTCACTATACAAGAACCGAACCTTCAGTTCGGAACTGGCCCTTGAAGGCCCTTTGTTCTCGCTCCCAGGTGGCCCGGCCCGGATTGCGGCAGGGCTGGGCCTTCGCAACACCCACTTCATCAGTTTCCTGGGTGACGGCAACATCCAGAACATCGATACCGACCAGAAAAGCCGATATGCTTTCAGCGAGATCAGCTTGCCCCTCATCGCGCCAAACAACCGAGTGCCGCTGATCTACAAGCTCGATCTGAGCGCCGCCCTCCGCTACGAAGATTACCGCGACGTCGGCGACATCGCGACGCCGAAGCTCGGCTTGGTGTATGCCCTCAACGACACAATCGAACTGCGCGGCAGCTGGGGACGGTCGTTTCGGGCACCCAGTTTCTATGATCTCTTCGGGGTTCAGCAGGCTTCTCTCTACCCCATCTCTCGCTTCTCCAGTGCCGGCTATCCCGCGAGCGCAACGGCTCTGATCCTGACCGGCGGCAATCCAAGCCTCAAGCCCGAGCGCGCCAGAAGCTGGTCTGCCACGCTTGCGCTCCATCCCCCGGCTTTCGAAGGCGCCAGTCTTGAGGTCAGCTATTTTGCCACCCGCTACAGCGACAGGGTGGTCGCACCGATCACCGTGATTGCGCAAGCGCTCACCAACCCTGCCTATGCCTCGCAGATCACCAACGATCCGACCGCAGCGCAGTCGGCCGCAGCGATCGCCAACGCGCAGTACTTCGAGAACTACTCCAACGCCGGCTATGACCCGAGCACGGTCGCCGCCTTGATCGATGGCCGCAATACCAATGTCGGACAGCAGACGATCGAGGGCGTCGACGTCCAAGCGCGCTACCGAACGCGTGTTGCTGGCGGCGCAGCATCGTTCCACCTCAATGCCAGCTATCTGAAGAGCGAACAACGGATCGTTCCCGAGGCGCCGGCCGAGCAACTCGCCGGCCGGCTGTTCAGCCCCGCTCACTGGCGCGGCCGAGCGGGGGGCGCTTGGGACGACGGCGTGCTGCGGCTGACTGCAACTCTCAGCTACATTTCTGGCATCACCGACGTGCGTCTTGCCACGCCGGATCACGTCCGCGGCATGACAACACTCGATCTCGGGCTCCAGTACCGTCTGGCACGACAGGGCATTCTCGCCGGGACTGAAGTGGCGATCACGGTCGAGAACGCGCTGAACGCAATGCCTGCAGATATTGCGACCACCTACTACTATGATACGCCCTACGACTCGACCAACTACTCCGCCGTCGGTCGGGTGGTGTCGTTCGAAGTCCGCAAGTCGTGGTAAGTCTGGTCCGAGCCGCGGGCGGATGCTGCGTGGCTACGCTGTTGTTATTGCCGGGAGTGGCAGCCGCACGATGCGCCGATCTACTGCCTTCCGCTGCTCCTGCGGCCATGCCGGTACGCGCTGTTCAAGCGATGGATTTGGCCAGACTGCGCCAGATCGGTCCGTCGGAGAGGATGCCGGGACCATCGGCTCTGGCCGTATCACCCGATGGCCGCTCAGTTGCTTTTGTCATCCACCGAGCAGAGCCAGTGACCAACTCCTACTGCGTGGGGCTCGCGGTGCTTAAGCTCGCGGTCGGGGCGAAGCCGCGGCTGCTTGATCTTGGCGGCGAGCTGCCGCTCGCCGAGATCGCCAATCGCGGCACCGTCTGGGGCGTCGGTTTACCTTCGCGAGTGACACCGGTGTGGTCCCATGATGGTCGGTCCCTTGCGTACTTGCGACGTGACGGCGGTCGCACGCAAGCATGGGTTGTCGATGTCCAATCCGGAGCAGCGCGCCAGATGTCGCATGCGCGCGTTGATGTCGAGCAAGTTGCCTGGCTCGAAGACGATCGCGGGATCGTCTTTGCCGCTCGCACGGGGCGATTGGCAGAGGACAGGGCCCGCGCCGCCGAGGCTCTCGGCGGATACCACTATGACGAGCGCTTCGTGCCGATGATGGCGAACGTGCCTCTGACCGACGGAGCCATTGCGTTGCAGGCGTATGTGCAGAGGCTGGCAGGCGGCCGAGCAGTGCCCGCGACCCGCGAACAAGCTAGCCGATTGCCCGTCGATACAATCGCCATGTTGCCGGCGTCTCCGGGTGTTGAAGATGGGCAGGGTCGACGTGCCGAGCTTCGACCAGAACCAGGGGACGCGCCCCGCAACCGGATCGTGGTGCGATTGGAGAACGGTGAGATCATGCCCTGCACAGCGGCTACCTGTCACGGCAGAGTGGAAGACATTTGGTGGCTGCCTTCCGGCGGCACGCTGCTGTTCCTGCGCCGAGAAGGCTGGGCGCTGGGGGACACCGCGCTCTATCGTTGGCGTCCCGGACATGGTGAGCCCCGGCTCGTCGTACGAATGACCGACCTGCTGGGCGACTGCACGGTGTCCGGAGCGGGCCTTGCCTGTCTTCGAGAGAGTGCAACCCGGCCGCAGCGCATCGTGACGATCGACCCGATGACCGGCCGTTCGCGCGAGTTGTTCGACACCAATCCGGCATTCGGTGCTCTTCGCCTTGGTGCGGTCCGGCGGCTCGCCTGGCGCAATGATCGCGGGCTTGAAGTGCGTGGGGATCTCGTGCTCCCGCCCGGGTATCGTGGCGGGCGATTGCCGCTTATCGTTACCACCTATACCAGCCGGGGCTTCTTGCGTGGCGGCTTCGGGGACGAATACCCCATCCAGGTCTTCGCTGCACATGGGTTTGCCGTACTCAGCTATCAACGGCCAACCAGTGTCATCCTCGACGCGCGGGACGAGGAAACTGAGGCGAAGCGCACCCCGGCGGAGGCTCGCCGGCACATCTGGGCCGAGCGCATGAGCCTCAATTCCGCGGTGATTGAGGGTGTTCGTCTGACGATAGCCATGGGCATCGCCGATCCCGCGCGCGTTGGGATTACGGGCCTCAGCGACGGATCAACCACTGCGGAATTCGCCATGGTCAACTCCGGCATGTTTGCCGCCGCGTCAGTGAGCACGTGTTGCATGGAGCCGTGGACGATCAACGCTTCGATGGGGCCCGCCTATACCAAGGTGATGCGGGAAGATGGCTGGCCTCCCGGGCGGTACGGCGATGCGGCGTTTTGGAAGCAGGGGTCCATGGCGATGAATGCAAGCAGGATCGACGTGCCGCTGCTCATTCAGCAAGCCGACCGGGAGTACCTGACGGCACTCGAGACCTATCAGGCACTCCGTGAGCATGACAAGCCGGTCGATATGTATGTCTTTCCCGATGAATATCACCACAAGTGGCAACCCGCTCATCGGCTGGCCGTCTATGCCCGCAACCTCGACTGGTTCCGTTTTTGGCTGAAAGGAGAGACCGACAACGATCCGGCGAAATCGGAGCAGTATGTCCGATGGCGAGCATTGCAGGCAACCTGGCGCAAAGGCGGCTAGCATGATCCTTGGAGCCAAGCTTCCACTTCCCCAAGGTGAAGCACACGCAAGTAAGTCGTGTCTCGGACCGGCGCGGGGTTGGTGATGAAAGTGTTCAGGGCTTGGCTATCCAGGAGACCCATCGCTGCCAACCGCCCGTCCAACAAAGTTTCGCGCAGCAAGCGCCTGTTGGCCGCGTAGATCTGTGCCAGGAAAGCGTCGGGCGTGCCTTTCGTGCGCCGGGCGATGATGGGCGCGGGAAGACGAGGCGCAAAGGCGTCGCGTGCGACAGCGCGGTTAGCGCCATCGCGAAACCAGAGCCATGTGGGAACCGCAAGACACGCTTCGACCACCGGTTGTGCGGCCAGCGGGGTAACGTGCCGCACCGGACTGGCAAGGTCGCCTTGTTCCGCCCAGCCCTGTGCTGCGGCGATCGCAGCAATGTGCGCGGCCGTACCCGCGTCGGCGCCTGGTGGTGCGGCAAACCAGGGGTGGTCGCTGGCAGGCGGCATGGCATCGGATGCTTCTGGCGTGAGGAACCGCGTGTCGGGCGGCCATCGGCTCGTTCTTGAGCGACGCAGCAACCTTCGCATTGTTGCTCCGAGCACGGTAAGTAAGCTTGTTTCGGTTTGAAGAGCGATCGAACCCGCCGTTCTCCAGGCGATTGGTAGACTTCCATGGCGAAGGGCGTCGACGATTGGGGTGACCGACTGCAACGCGCAGAAGACATTGTCGCCACCGCCACCGTCCAGCGTCAGATCGGCGCTGGTTATTGCCGCGCCGCGGGCCAGAAGCGCTTGCGTTGCCTGCATGAAGCTACGACCCGATGGCGAGGGCTGATCGGCCATGTGCGAGCGCGTCAGATCGATGTCGCTCAGATCCCATTCCGCTTCGAGCAGTTCACAGCCTAAATGCCTGGTGACGGTGCGAGCGAAGGTGCGCTCGTCGCCAGCGTTGGCGCGATGAACTAGATTGAGGCAGGCGTAGTGCCCGCCGATTGTGGCCAGGCTCGCTGCGAGGATGGACGAATCTATGCCGCCCGACAGCAACAGCAGCGGTTTGCAAGACTTGGCCGAAAGCATACGCGTCGCGCGCAGCACCGCGGCGCGCACGCCATCGCAAGCTTTCTGCTCATCGTGGTGCCACCGAGCGTGGCCCGCGACGTGCCAAGGCGACCACAGTTGTCTTTCCTGAGTCCCCTCCGCGACTGCTAGCCCTACGCCGCCAAGTAGACTGCGCACTCCGGCCAGACAGGTTTGCGCCGCCGGAAGCTCGCGATAGCCGATCCAGCGGGTGAGCGCGGCAACGTCAAGCGCGGGACGAGGCAGGCCCGCGAGGCAAAGGGTCGGCATGTCTGAACCAACCAACACCCGGCCGCCGTGCTGGGCATAGAGGCAACCGAGCCGTCCAAACGGCGAGCGCACGATGCGCAACCCCGGCCCGTAGCTGTCCGGCAGGAACATGACGAAGCTTCCCCAGAGTTTGCGCAGAGGCGCGGCAGGGTCGCCGCGCTGTGCGCTCAGGCTGTCTTCGACCTGCAAGGACGTACTGCTCGACCCGTCCCGCACATAGGCGGTCCCGAGCAGAAGGGCCGAGCCGGTATGATCGCAATGCACGGGAAGGCATGGGGAGCTTGCCAGAAACCGCCGGGGGTTTGCTTGGTGTACCACCAGGCCATTGTTGAGTGCCGTGTCGCGCAGGAGCGCGATGTCGTCCTCAGCAAGAGAACGCTCGGCGCTTAAGACGGCCAAGTACCGGGTCATCAGATCACCATGACGGGCGTGAAAGGGCGAACCCGCTCGGGTGTCTCGTTCACCAGAAGACCCTCAAGTTCGACCCAGCAGTGCGCCTCGAAGGGGCCGAGGCGCACGGCGAACACGAGATTTGGCGCAAAACCCCTGCTGATCAGGTCTTCCATCAAAGCGAGCGAGGTCGACAAGCAATGACCCTGCTCGGACCACCACAGCCTGGCCTGTCGATAGCCCGCAACCAGAGACGCCACTTCAGCGCGTTCGGCCGCTGCAGCTTCGCCCCGCGTGCGACGGTCGACGAGCCAGTCGATGTTCGCGACAAACGTTCTCGTTTTTACGCGGACGGCCCACTTTGCCCGGTGCAGGAGGCTTGTGAAAACTTTGAGGTGCGCTGCCGCCAAGTCGCTGAGGTGCGCCGCCTGTGCGGGCAGTGTCGTGCACAGCGCGGGTCGGCCTTCGTCTGCGCCGATGATCACTCCGGCATGAGACAAAGCAGCGATGGCCTGCGCATCGACAGGTTGATCGCTAACCAGCGCCGCAAACGCCTGCTCCAGCTCGCGGCCGAGGCAGAAGTACCGGTCGGCTTCCAAGTCCAGGAAAACGAACCTGTCACCCGACCGGCAGCAGCCGACGCGATTGCGCAGTTTGTAGAATGACATGTGCCTTTTCGTCCAGGTGTGGCGCGCAGCTGGTGCTACGCGCCACGTCCAGTCAGTCGTCGGCCAGACCGACGGGCTGCAGGGCGATACCGACATCGGTGTTGCCCGGCCCAAGCCCCTTGGTCTCGATGCTGGCGGCGCCGAGCTCGATGAGGTCGTCTTCGCGTTCCATAGACTTCGCTCCTTGTTCACGCCCGATAGTGGGCGCAGGCAAAATGCTAGTCGGGAGCGGTTCGTATCTATAACTTATACTCAGATGATATGGCGAAAGTAGCTCAAGCAGTGAGATGAGGTGCTGCCGAGTGAATTGACTACCTGAATAGGAGTGTGAATTTGGGTAGTCTCTATGTGCGCCCAAGGCGCGTGATGTTGCAGGAGCGATCATGGCAACTGCTCCTCAACGATAGCGCCTTCTCAGCAACTCGGCCGCGGCTCTGCGTCGCCGACGTAGGTAGGTCGCGCAATGCTGACGAAGTGCAGTAACGGAACCCTCGCGCGCCGTGGACGTCAGCATCTGAAGTTCCTTGTGCGCATCGGACAGGACGTCAGGCTCGAGCATGCGGATCGGGTGGAGCTGTGCGTTGGCACGCGCCATCGCCGCGCCATGCTCGCTGTTGCTGGAACCTGCGACAATTTTGGCGAAGACTCGGGCGCTCGCGTCCGCGTAGTCCGTCGATGCATCGGTGTTGTCGGGTTCCGCAACAGTAGCTTGCACGGCGATGGCGTTGCGGGTTCCGGCACTCCGAAGCCCTAGAGCAACGAGGTCGCCGGTCCAGGCATAAAGGTCCTGCAGCTTGGGCTCATCGAGCAGGGGAAGCATGAAGCCGCTGCCTTGCCGGGTCTCAAGCAGATCTTCGCCTGTCAGGCGGCACAGCGCTTCTCGCACCGGCGTAGTACTCGCGGCGAGTTCGCCCGCAATTGTCACTGGATCAAGATGGGTTCCGGGTCGCATCTCGCCACGGAGTATGGCGTCTCGCAGGACCTGGTAGACGCGGACTGATGTCGGGCCCGCATTCATCGCGCCTCCTCGCGAGTTTGGATCAATGCGGTCACCAACGCTTGTTGGTCTTCGCGCAAGGCGTCCATGGCGGCCAGCGGTGCATCGTTATCGTGCCCAGGATCGAGAAGGATAGAAGGGCACTGGCCTTCATAGTTGCCCAGATTGGGGCGGTGTTGGCGATAGCCGACCAGCGCCGCGAGTTCCGGCGAAAAGCTGCGAGCAAGGTGCGGTGGGTAGGCCAGCCACTGGTTCTCGTATGGTTTCAGCCATCCGAGGGCATAGCCAATGACGATGCCGCGACGAACGTGTTGGCTGCGGTTGAAGCCAGCTGCATGCAGCGTCGAGCCGAGGAAGAGAAGGGCCGATCCTGGTGCCATCTCTATGCTCACAGGCGGTTCCGGTGTATCGTCGCTCAGTGCAGCAAGTCCGTGGCTGTGTGGCCAGACTTGGGTAGCCCCGTTCTCTCGCGTGAACCGATCGATGGGCCACATGACATTCACCAGATACTCCATCTCGCCTTTCGCAGCCGCCCACATATCTTGGTCGCGGTGAGGCAGCTGCGCTGGGGCGCCGGGATGGACGGCGATGGCCTGCGTGGTATTGAGCTGGATGCAGTCGCACCAGCGTGCCAGGATCGTCTCGACGATGGCGATCACCACCGGGTGGCGCACAAGTGCCTCGGTATGGCGTGACCGCGCGAGCAGGCGGCCGAAGCGTTTTGTCGCCTCGCCATAGAACCCACCTTCGCCAAACGGAGTGAGATCGAAGCGCTCTCGAAGATCTGCTTCGAGCGCTGCGATCGTCGATGCGGGCAGAGCATCGCGAACGATGCAGTAGCCGAAAGTCGACAATTCGCTGACGTATTGACGGATTGCAGCGTCGGTTGTCATCAGACCTTCCCCCTAGGCCGCAGCGCGGTGCGCGGGTGCATCGACGCCGGCTTCGCTGAGGCCTGCCGCAATAAGCCGAGCAGGCGTATCCTGTTCGATCTCGATGCGCATTGCGGCGAGAAACTGACCATCAAGGTTACGCGGCAGGCCTAGTGGCCGGCAGCGCCAGCCGAATGCCAGAATCTGCTGGAACCACGTCAACTCGGCGATCGCACTCAAGGCGACGATATCGTGCGCGAGCGCAAAGGCGACCAGATGATGCACCAGCGCATCGCGCGCGGTCCGCCGCTCGGCTGCGCGCAGACGCCGATCCAGGCAAAAGCGGGTGACTTCGAGAACGTCAGCCTGGCGAGGCGGCGGTTCGTCGCACAGTTCGCTATAGAAGCTGTCGAGAATGTGCGCACGCGTGGTGGGCAGCAGCCTGGCCGAAGCCAAATGGCGGGCGTGTGCATCGGTGACGACAAGGTAGGTCGCATGGATGTCGTCGAACTGGTCGACCTCGTAGCGACCGGCGAGCACCGGGACATCCCATTTCAGCAGGTCGACGAAAACGGCTTTGCGTGCCTCGAACATGCCTCGCAGAACGCCCTCTGGAGGTGCTGGATGTTCGCGCGTCGGGTTAACGCACCGCAGGGTATGCAGCATGGCAAAGGTCTCCTTGGGGCCGGTCTGGCGCGCCAAGGATCGCTGCGGCGCGACGTTTCGCGCTACCCCCAGAAGTGGGGGTAGCGGCCGCGCAGGATCTCCGTGAACGTCACGGTTCCATCGAACAGGGTATGGATTATCAGCGATGTTCGCTTGTTCACGCCATATCGCTCGCAGGCCTGGCTGACGTGCTCGGTAACCGTCTCGCGGCTGAGTGCCAGGATGATCGCGATTTCAGCATCGGTCTTACCTTGTGCCGCCCACAACACGCAGTCCCGCTGCCGATCGGTCAGCCGCGGCTGACGCGCGTGGTCTCGATAACCGCGCCCCGTGCACAACCGCCTCGCGGCCTCAAATGCGAAGTTTCCGATCAGCTGCGCAACGGGGAGCAAGTCTTGCGGGAACGGTGCGCCGGTTCTGACGACGAACGAGACCGAACCGCGCGCCTCGCCGGGGACGTGGGCTGGGACGGTGAAACCCTCGCCAATGCCCTGTTCGCGGCCCATCGCCAGCATCCGTTTGTCCGCGACGGTGAGAGCCACCATCTCCGGCAAGCGCGCCCAAGCGAAGCCGACGCTGGTGACATGGCTGGCGCGATGTACCGGATCGCGAAACACCAATGCGTTGCGATCATAGTGCTCGACCCATTTCTCAGGGTAGTTGTGGAGCCGTATCGCGCCTGGCTGCAGCGATGCCAGGTCGACATGATGCGTGAGCGCGAAGTTGTGAAATCCCAACTGCAGCGTCGCCTCGGTCAACGCTTCGGTCAGCTCGTCTATGCCGGTGCTCTGTTCGATCGTGCGCAGCAAGCGCTGCATCATCGCTGTCTGCGTGCCCACTATCGCGCGTCACGGTCGGCGGCGGCGTCTCTTGCCCCCGG
Organism: Novosphingobium rhizovicinum; assembly: GCF_040813635.1. Classification (NCBI taxonomy): domain Bacteria; kingdom Pseudomonadati; phylum Pseudomonadota; class Alphaproteobacteria; order Sphingomonadales; family Sphingomonadaceae; genus Novosphingobium; species Novosphingobium rhizovicinum. The sequence goes on from NZ_JBFNXR010000052.1 coordinate 446,525, forward strand.
GCACCCGGCGACCGTCCTTTCCCCATCCTTTGCACCGCCGGGCAGTGTCTCAAGCTGCCCCTGCGTAGCTGTCGTCGCAAGCCGGTCATATCATATGAACAGTTCACGGGAAATCCGCGGAATGGCGAAAACATCCAGAAAATACGGTGAATATCAGTTAAGAGAGGAAGTGCGCGTCACCATTCTGGCTGCCTGCACACAGTAGCTGGTCATGGCGGGCGGCACAGCATCAGACTGGCATGACCCGCAATCATACGAAGTCTTACGCGGGATTGATCGTGCGGGACTCATGTGGGAATGGCTCCGCCGCGATCCGGAGTACGGCGCCTGGTTTGTACGCGCGAGTGCCGCTACGGGTGGCCAAACCAGAGCTGCTTCTGAATGGGGGCTACACTTTCGCTGAAGCACCGCAGCGCGCCGCTCCCTCGGCGCGCATCGTGTGGCATGCTGACCTCGACCCCGGTACGCTGCGGGTCCGATCAACCCCGTTGCGTCGATGGCAACCGGGCGCGCTGCAACTGTCCGACGTTGCTCCCTGGCTGACCGTCGTCAACCATACGCAAGGGGTGGAGCACGTGGTCCTGTCGGACGGCTTTCAGCGCCTGAGGCTCGATGTCCTCGAAGGCAGTTTGTCAGGTCAGGAGGTCGTTTCGCTGCACTTTCAATTTGAAGACTTGGATATGGCGCGGTGGGGTCTTGTGTCGCTTCAGCGGTTGCTGTCGCTGATTTCTCACAGGCGATTTGTGCGCTCGCTGTATCCTCGCGATCCCACTGTAATCCGCGGCATCGAAGTTCTGCGCGTGCATGACGCGATTGGGCAGGGCGCGAGTCAGCGCGAGATCGCCAGCATTTTGTTCGGACGCGAAAGAGTGAGTGCCGAGTGGAACGGTCCCTCGGACTCACTGCGCTCCCGCGTCCGCCGTCTTGTGCGCGAGGCGCGGGCGATGGCGGGCGGTCGCTATCGCGAACTGATGCGCCGCGCGGCCCGCGTGAGGGGTGAGCAAGCGCAATCTTGAACGTACGCCGAGCAGGCGTACGTCTGAAGACAAGCCAAGGATTTGGCATGCCCATGCAAACCGAAGAGAGTGTCGCCGATGAGCGCTCGAGTGAGCGCATGGCATTTCGTACTAAGCCGCGCATCCGCGCAGCGATACGCAAGGCCGCGGCGCTTGCCGGCGTCCATGAGTCCGCCTTTGCGATGGGTGCGGCTTACAAGGCAGCGATGGAGACGATCGCCGCGCACGAGACCACCGTCCTGCAGCCAGGCGATCATGCCGTTTTCTTCGCCGCACTTGATCGCCCTGCCGCGCCAAACGCCAAACTACGCGCTGCCTGTGGGGATGATGAGGACACGTTCCCCATCATCCGAAATCCCGCCCCCTGAGCGAGCGAGCCCCGCGCAGCTAGCGTGGCGGGCTATGCCGCCGTTGCGGAGAAGGCGGCTGCGGTGCCTCGTGGAAGGGGGGGCGCAATCGCGTACCGGAATCTGCGACCCTGCCTAAGACGACCTGCCGGATCCAGACCGAGCCCCGCACGCCAAGGCATCTTCGCCTCGGCAGAAACGGGATCGAAGCCATGAACGAAACATCCCACGCACGCTCAGAAAACCCGCTTATTGCCGCAGACCAACTCGGCAATGATGCAAATACGCTCCCCAAAGTCGGTACAGGCGACATGGCCACGCGCGCGGCGATCGCGCGCGAGACCTGCCCCTTCCTGACGGCCAAGCAGGCCGCCTTTCACCTCGGGCTTGCCTACTCGACCTTGAAGCGCCTGCGCCAGCTGGGCACTGGCCCGCGATGTCGCCGGCACGGGCGCACCTGGCGCTACCATATCGACGATGTCGAGGTTTGGTCGACAGCGCGCGCGAAAGGAGGCGAGCATGGCTGAACCGCCTCCCCAGGTCCCACCGCTGCCGCTCTTCGCCTCGGAACAAGCGCAGCGCGCACACTGCGCCCGCCGCCGGCGGTGGCGCCGGCGCGCATTGCCGCTTGCGCTTGGGATTGTCGCGCTGGCCAGCACGATAGCGCTGCCGCCGCGGCCTCTGCTGGTGTGGAACGCCAGCGCCAGTGCCCCCATCGGCCTCTATGCAGTCACTGCGAGACGCACATTCGCGCGCGGCGATATGGCGATTGTCCGGCTACCGGCTTCTCTACGCCGACTCGCCGCACGCCGCCATTACCTGCCGCGCGGCCTGCCGCTGGTGAAGCGGGTCGCGGGTGTCGCGCCCGACCGCATCTGCGCGCAGGGCGTGCGCATCACGATCAATGGCCACCTCGCCGCGATCCGCCGCATCCGCGATGGCTTGGGGCGCCCGCTGCCTCAGTGGCAAGGCTGTCGTCCCCTCGGTGCCGGCGCCCTGTTCCTGCTGATGACGGGCCGCGCGGACTCGTTTGACGGGCGCTACTTCGGCATCAGTGAACCCGGCGATATCATCGGCAAGGCGACGCCGCTGTGGCTGCCGTGAGATTGCGCGTGCCGGCGGCTCTTCGGCCGCGCGCAGCGAGCCTGGCTCTGACGCTGGCCGCGCCAGCGCTCCCTCTCCAAGCGGCACCCGATCGGGTGTCGTTCGAGCCAACGCCGCGCGGTCCCATGTCCTCCCAGCGAGCACTGGTCGTGGACGTGGCAGCTGCTCCAGTAACGACCGATCCCGTGCTGCGCTGGCGCGCCGAGATCGCCGAGGCGTCGGCCCGATTCGGCATCCCAGTCACCTGGATCGAGCGCGTCATGCGGGTCGAAAGCGGCGGCCGGACGATGCTGGGTGGGCGACCGATCACCAGTTCTGCAGGAGCCATGGGCTTGATGCAGTTGATGCCTTCGACTTGGAATGAACTGCGCGCCAGGCTGTCGCTCGGGCCCGATCCGTACCACCCGCGCGACAATATCCTTGCCGGTAGCGCTTACCTGCGCACGATGTACGACCGCTTCGGTTACCCCGGACTGTTCGCGGCCTACAACGCCGGCCCTGCGCGCTACGCTGCCCATCTCGCCACGGGCCGCGCCCTTCCGCCCGAGACCCGACACTATCTCGTGCAAGTCGCAGGTGTGTCCGAAGGAGTCGAGCGGATCGGTACGCCCTCGGCTCCGCCGCCCTTGTTCTTGGTGCGTGGAAGCGCGGAGGAGCTTGCCGATCAATCCAGGTCACGAGTGACCGAGCGTGTCTCGGACGAGCTGTTCGCCATACGCGTTTTGCGCTGATCTTGCGTCTCTGCTGTCCAGAATCGAGCCTCGGGGGCGTTGGCCTGAAATGGCAGGGCCTGTCTCGGCAGAGCCCGGTGTGAATACCGATCTAAACATCGGAGATCTCAAGCCAAGGAGGCATTCGTGACTGAGTTGCAGACCTGGATCGCGGATCGAAAGGCGGGTAGATCGTGTGATGGCAACGCCTGCCGCAGGTCTGGAGCTCGAGTTTGGGCACGATGCGGGCGGCGCTCTGGCGCATCGATTTCTCGATGCCGAGGAGAGCGATTCTGTCTCGAACGCGCGCTTCATTGAACGCTGGCTTGGTGCTTATCAAAGCGCGGACGAAGAGAATTTTGAGTTGGATCGGCTGGCGATTTGCGGCCGGCTGGATGGCTGCTGGTTCGTAGCACGGAGGCGATCAGATCCTCGGGCGGGACGCAGACGGTGCTCCGGCCGGAATCCTGCGTGAAACGCTTCGTCCCTTGGCGCCGAGGGGAGTAACTGCTCCTTCTGCCAGGTGCGAGAGGGCAGGGCGTCTCAGGCCTGACGGCCTGATCGCGCTCTACCTGCGCTTGCGCTCCGGCCGAGCCGCCTTGCGGCGTCTCGTCGGCAAAGCCGTTGCGATCGCTGACGCGGTTCCGAGCCGCCTTGAGCGGCACGGGAGGCGGGATGCAGGCATGCATCCCTTGGGTGGACGCCCGCGTGCAGCGCGGGCGGCGCTGAGCCTTCGGCTCCAAGGTGGCGGGGGGCGTCGCTGCCCTGTAGCCCCGCCTCGGCAAGCCGCAACCCGTCCGCTGCGCTCCCGGGTCCTCCACTTCGTTGCGGCCTTGTCAGGTGCGCCCCGCCTTTAGCCGGCGGGGCTGTCGGTCCGCTCCTGCCGCCCCCCGCCACCCTGGCGCCGGTCAACGGCGGTTGAAGGAAGGAGTGAAGGAGCATGGCCAAGACCGAACGGGGCAGCCTCTATGGTGAGGTCACTGCAAGAATCATCGCTGAGCTGGAGGAAGGGCGCTTGCCCTGGGTGCAGCCGTGGGATGCGGCGAAGTGCCCGTGCGCAATGCCGCACAATGCCGTTTCTGACCGAACCTATTCCGGCATCAACGTGCTGATCCTGTGGGCCGCCGGCGTGGCGCAAGGTCACGGTTCGCAGCGCTGGCTGACTTACAAGCAGGCGGAGAAGGCAGGCGGTCACGTGCGCCGCGGCGAGCGGGGAACCGTCATCTGCTATGCCGATCGCTTCACGCCCCGGGCCGAGGCAGAGAGGGCCGGGAACGAGGATCGCGAGGCGCGTACGATAGCGTTCCTGAAGCGCTTCACCGTGTTCAACGTCGACCAATGCGAGGGGCTGCCGGATGCGCTGACGGGACCTGTAAACCCCATCGATCCGGTGCTCGCAATCGCTGAGGCAGATGCGATCATACAAGCCTGCGGTGCTGACTTCCGGATCGGAGGCGGGGAAGCCTATTATGCTCCCGGGCAGGACTTCGTGGCGGTGCCACACCAGATGGCCTTTCATGCCGGCATCGACTGGTACCGCACTGCGTTGCATGAACTGGGGCATTGGACCGGGCATACTAGCCGCCTCAATCGCGACCAGACAGGTGCCTTTCGATCCGCTGCCTACGCCCGCGAAGAGCTTGTCGCCGAGATGGCGAGTGCCTTCACTTGTGCGTCACTCGGCATTCAGCCGACCGTACGCCACGCCGACTACATCGGTGCATGGCTGGAGGTGCTGCGTGCCGACGAGAAGGCGATCTTTCGAGCGGCAAGTGCGGCGAGCAAGGCGGCCGATTGCCTGCTCGGGCATGGGGAGGGCGTGGCATGATCCGGCACCTCGCCTTTCTTCACCAGCACGTGCGCGAGCTTTTTCTCAAGAACTGCTCGCCCAATATCGCCGATCCCGACCTGCGACGGCTGGCACGGGCGATCGCTTCGCTGCCCGACCGCCAGCACGAGGTGTTCCGCTTGGCCCGCTTCGAGGGGCTGCGGGCTGAAGCTATCGCCTACCGCCTCAGCATTTCTGAGGATGTGGCGAACCGGGAGCTGGTCCTCACCTTGCAGATGATCGGCCGCTCGGTGCGGCGGCAAAAGCGCAAAGGATGGTGATGACGGCGCGGCCGATCCCTCGCGGGATCGGCCGTGTCACTTTGCGCTTGGCAGCAGGCGTGCGAAGGACGATTCTGACACTATGAAGACCAGCCTCGATCATCTGCCGCAGGGCAAGCGCGCCGAGCTCGCGCATGTGGTCGAGGTCGTCCGCGAGGGCTTCGCCTTTGCGACCGCCCGGCGCACACAGCCGCACCTGCGCGACGCGAAGCTCCTCAAGATCATCCTGTTCGGCAGCTACGCGCGCGGCGATTGGGTCGAGGATCCGGTGGGGCGTTACTTCTCCGATTACGATCTGCTGGTGGTGGTCAATCATGACGATCTCACCGACATCGCCGAGTTCTGGGAGAAAACCGAAGGGCGGTTGCTCGCCGAACTGTCCGAAGCCAGGCAGCTGCGTACGCCGGTCAGCCTCATCTACCACAGCCTCGATGATGTGAACGAGAAGCTGCGACTCGGCCGCTACTTCTTCATGGATATCCTCCGCGATGGTATCGTGCTGTTCGAGGAGGCGGGCCACCAATTCGTCGAGCCGCAACCGCTCTCGCCCGAGCAGGCGCTGCAAGAGACGCGGGAGTACTTCGAGGAATGGTTCGAGAGCGCTGAAGCCTTCGCTAAGGGAGCTCAGTATTATCTGAGCATCGACCGCCCTAAAGAGGCTGCTTTCCAACTTCATCAAGCGGTGGAGCGCTTCTACCACTGCCTCTTTCTGGTCCGCACTTTGTACTCGCCCAAGACGCACAACCTCAACCGGTTGCGCGACATGGCTGAGGAACTGGAGCCACGCTTGAAGGCAGTCTGGCCTCGCGAAAACCGCTTCCAGAAACGATGCTACGCTCTCCTGCGCGACGCTTATGTGAAGGCGCGCTACTCACGGTCCTACGTCATCACCGCTGAGCAACTCGACTGGATCGCTGGTCGAGTGGCGGTGCTGCAGGACGTGGTCCGGCAAGCCTGCGAGAGCCGCATCGAGACCCTCGCCAAGGCAGCCTGACGCTTCCCCAGGCGGCCTATTCCACCACAATATCGAGCGTCAGCTGTAGCACGTTTTCATCGTCTGCAGCCGCCTGGGGCTGTAGCGTCTCGGCGCCGCAGGCGAGCGTGATCCAGTCGAAATGCCAGTCCAGGTCCAACACGTCGTGCATGCCTTTGCGGGTGATCCGGACCAGCGCGGCACTCTCAATGGAAAGGGTGAAACGGCATGCGGCTGCGCTCTCCGGATAGTGTCCGTGGACCAGCGTTCCGTCCGAGAATGCGAGCGAAAAGCCGTCGCTCATCGCGCGCTTCGACACGTCGAGAACGGTCTCGACATCGCCTGTCAGTTGCAGCCTCCGGTCTGCTCCCGGCTTAATCCGCACTGCCATGTTCCGGTTCTCCTTCGCGACTCACATACATGTGCAGAATAGAACAAAAAGTGAACTTCAGGAATGCGCGACGACAGTGCCGATGATGAGTGGGAGGTGCGGATGGCTGCGGGTTTGGAGGAGGGGGTGCCGGAAAGGAGCGGGAGGCAAGATAAAGGCCGGCACGCTTCGTCGCGTTTGCCGGGCCAAATGCCTGTCTGCACATCGTTTTTGGGCGAGACGTTTTGTCTCGCGAAAGCAGTGCCAAGGAGACAATGCCGGCACCATGATGGGCAAAGACCGCAGCGAAGCCCGGTTCCTGTGCGAGACACTTGAGGCGGCGGGCTTCCGCTCCTCATATCCTCGATCATGCCACAGGACGACGACCGCTTCGAGCCTCGCGTGGGCCGCTCGCGCCGCGATAGAGCACGGGCTCCGCGTGCGCGTGACATGCGCGGGCGCGTGCTCGAGCAGGTCGCCCGGCGCGGCGGCAATCCGCGAGGCGGCGGGCCTAAATTGGATGGCACGCCGGCGGCGCCCTCGGGCCGCTTCAACGCACGTGGGCGCGGGGCCAAGATCGCCGCTGTTCTGCCGCGCGGAAGTGGCTGGTCGTTCGACCGCGGCTCAGGCCTCAAGGTCCGCCCGCGTCGGGTCGCGGTGAAGGCCCGCGTGGTCAAGCTCGCCGGCAAAGCCACAGCGGTGGCACGGCACGTGACCTACCTTGAGCGCGACGGGGTCACGCGCGATGGCGGGCAGACGCGCTTCTACTCGACCTTTGCCGACGAAGCTGATGCCAAAGCCTTCGTCGACCGTGGCGCCGAGGATCGTCACCAGTTCCGCTTCATCGTCTCGCCCGAGGACGGGCGCGAGTTTGGTGACCTGAAAAGCTTCACCCGCGATCTCATGGCGAAGATGGAACAGGACCTTGCCACCAACCTCGACTGGGTGGCGGTCGATCACTTCGACACCGGCCACCCGCACACTCATGTGCTGGTGCGCGGGATGACCGAGGACGGTAAGACACTCAACATCGCCGGCGACTACATCGCCCATGGCATCCGGGCCCTGGCTAGCGAGATCATGACGCGCGAGCTGGGTCCGCAAAGCGAGATCGAGGTGCGCCGGCAGCTGTCACGGGAAGTCGAGGCCGAGCGGCTCACCCGCCTCGATCGTGATCTGCTCAGCCAAGCGAAGGACAATGTCGTCGACCTTTCGCACATCGAAGGCCCGATGGCAGGCGACGCCGAGTACCAGCAGCTGCTGGTCGGGCGCGCCCGGGTGCTCGAGCGCATGGAGCTGGCGAGCAAGAGCGGGCCCATGTCTTGGACGCTCGCCCCTGCCGCCGAGCAGACCCTCTCGGACATGGGGCGGCGTGGCGACATCATCCGCACGCTGCACCAGCGCTTCAAGCTCGACCTCGTCGGCGACCTGTTCGATCGGATCAGGAGCGGTCAGCGCACACCGGGACCAACCTCCGAGCGCCTGGTGTTGCATGAGCCGGCCAAGGTGCGCGCGCCCGTCCCGGAGCAGCCCTCCGGACCCGTGATCGGCAAGGTCGTGGGGCGCGGCGCTGCCGACGAGGATCACGAGCGGCGCTACCTGGTGGTCGACGGCATCGACGGGCGCAGCCACTATCTCGACATCGGTACGACCCAGCAGACCCTTCCCACCGGAGCGACAGTGCGGTTCGATCCCAAGCAAGTGGATGTACGTGCAGCCGATCGCACAATCGTCGCGGTCGCGGTCGCCAGCGGGGGCGAGTACGACGTCGATTTGCACCTGCGCCACGATGCCAACGCGACCCAGGACTTCGCCGAAGCGCACGTGCGGCGTCTGGAAGCCATTCGCCGCGCCACCGGCAAGCCCGATCGGCATCCCAGCGGCACCTGGATCATTGCACCCGATCACCTCGATACGGTGCTGAGCTACGAGCAAGGCAAGCAGCGCGCCGAGCCTTACCAGACCCGGGTGCTCTCGCCAGCGCCGATCGAGAAGCTGGTCCATGCTCACGCCGAGACTTGGCTCGACCGCGAGCTCACCGCACCGGAGAAGAGCGAACTGGCGCCGACCGGGTACGGCGGCGAGGTGAGGAAGGCGCTGCGCCTGCGCCAGCAGTGGCTGATAGAGCAGGGTCTTGCCACTCAGCAGGGCGAGGACGTGGTCTACCGCCGCAATTTGCTGCGCGTACTTCGAGAGCGGGAGGTGAGGGCGGTTGCGGGGCAGCTCTCGGGCGAGCTGGGCCTGCGCTTTGTCGAGGCCAAGCCGAACCAGGCGATAGAAGGCACGTTCAAGCGCACGCTCGATCTCACCTCGGGCAAGTACGCGCTGATCGAGAAGAGCCGCGACTTCGCGCTGGTGCCCTGGCGGCCTGAGCTCGAGAAGTATGTCGGTCGGAGCGTCTCGGGGCTGATGCGCGAGAGCGGCTCGATCAGCTGGTCGTTGGGGCGCAGCCGAGGACCGAGTATCGGCATGTAACGGCGCTCATGCGCGAGCGGCACCGAGCAGACCCCATCTGACCTCATCTGGGCCATTTATTGGATCGACGTCTGGCGGGATACTGGCGTGCGGTGGCGGATCGGTTTGCCCCGGCCGTTCCGCCACCACCACAGCCTTTGGAGCAGGTGCCATGGCCCGATCCTACAAGACCCGTCACCAGCTGTTCTTGCCCGAGGACATGAGCAAGCGGCTCGCGCACATCGCCCAGAGTTCGGGCAAGGCGCGCTCGGAGATCCTGGTTGAAGCGCTGGATGCCTGGTTCACGCGGCGGCAGGCGCCGAAGACGGATGAGGCTATAGGTGTTCGGCTCACCCGCATAGATCGCAATCTCGGCTGGCTGCGTCGCAACGAGGCGCTTGTCTGGGAGATCATGGCTCGGGTTGTGCGCCATCAACTAATCTCTTCGGCGCAGACGCCGCCGTCCACTGCAGCTCAAGCGGTCGGGGCAAAGCTGTTCTCCGAGTTGATCGACGAGGTGGCGGACCGGCTCGCAGGCCAGCCGGCAAAGAGTACGTCCGACCCGGCGCTCATCAAGCTGAGGTCGTTCCAGTGAGTAGGCAGGAGCAAAGCGGCACACCGGTGCCGATGATGGAGCCGCTCGCAGTGCGCATCCCCGAAGCTTGTCGCATGATCGGCATCGGCCGGTCCAAGCTCTACGAGCTGATCGCCGACGGTACGATCGAGATCGTAAAAATCGGCAGCGTGACCGTGATACCCGTAGCGCAGCTGAAGGCGCTTGTTGAACTCCCAGCCCGGTAAGTCTGCTTCGTTGGACGTTTGAGACTGTCCGGAATCAGAGAGCGCATTGCCGTAAGCAGACATTGAATGTGTTGCCCTGCGTAAGGTAGCTGCCGACCAGTTTAGGTCGTTCCGTGTCTACGCCGCGAGCGACCGAATTAGACAGAACCGGCCGTTCACTCGTGTTCAGGCAGATTGGCGGCTATGCAAATAGTAAACATTGGCGAACTGAGTTGCGGTTCATGATAGTGGCCGTGCGGCGCGATTGCATCTTCAAGCATGCACCGCACCCTCCCACAGCTTAATCACGGTTGCGTACGTGGACGCACGTGGGTCGACACCGCTCATGAACTGCGCTTATGAAAATACGACCTTGCTTCATCTCTCCGGCTTGCGGCTGCCCTAAGCAATTCATGTACTGGCGTTCCACTTGGCTGTGTGCGGATGGCGCCACCGAAACATATCGGGCGCGGCCGAGGCTTGGCTCTAGCCGGGCGCGACCTGCTCCGTACCTGCCCCTCCGGGATCCCGACCCAGCGCCACAAACAAGAGAGCGGATGCGGTGAAGGCCGGAATGGCTGCCCATAGCACCGGCGTGTAGGAGCCACTAAGGTCATAGATGTGGTTGGCGATCAGCGGCCCGAGGCCTTGTGCCACCGACAAGCTGATGCTGATCAAGCTGTAGAACAAACCAAAGCTCCGCGCGCCGAGCCTCACACTGATGAGATAGACGATGGCGTTCATCTTCACCCCGCCTGTAGCTCCGTAAGCGATCACCCCGACGAGCGCGGCTGTGGCGTTGCCAGGGAATAGCAAAAGGGAGAGCGGCAGCCCGAGGGATACGAGCGAGGCCACAATGGCGATGGTTCTGGCATCGAAGCGGTCGAGCAAAACACCGCCGGCAATCCGCCCCACAATGGAAACAAGTCCCATCGTGCCAATAATGGCGATCGCCTCCGCTCGCTCCAGGCCCGTAGATGTCAGAACCGGCACGAGATTGAGAACAATTGCGATACCGGTCACTGCCGACAGCAGGGAAGCGAAGAAGAGCACGTAGAGGGTAGGCGACCTAAAGCCTTGTCTTGGCGTCAAGCCGGTCAGGGGCCTCTCGCTACCAGCTTTCCCGTTGCTGGATGAAACCGCCAACCGCCGTGGCACGAAAGTCAATACGAGCGGGAAAGTGACTGCGAGCCAGAGCACCGCCAGCGCCACGAAGCCCATGCGCCAACCTTGGTTCTGAACAAAATACTCTGCGATTGCGGGCGCAAGAGCCGTGCTGATGCCTGTCCCAGATATCGTCACCGCTATGGCCAAGCCGCGCCCTGCAACGAAGATCGTGGAGACCGGGGCCATCCACACAGTCGAGGTGAAAGCCCCCGCGACCCCAAACAGCGACCAGGCGGCCCACCAATGCCAGAGCTCCGAGCCGATCGCCCCCATCGACGCAATCGAGGAGCAGGAGACCAGCACCACTAATATACCGCAGCGGCGCGCTCCATAGCGATCGATGAGGTAGCCTGCAGGCGTGGCAAGAAAGAGCCCCATCATCGAAACGATCGCTGGCCCAGAGGATATTTCCGCCCGGCTCCACCCAAACTCCTGTTGTAGCGGCTCCAGCATAACTCCGAAGATTGCCGACAAGAGTGCCGCCAGCGACATCCCCATCGCGCCTGCCGCTACTAGCGGCCAATGCCTGCGCCACTCCGACGCCGCGGATGCTGATGCGCTGTGTGGAACCGTGCTCAAACTCAATCGCCGAAGCTGTAGCGCAGCCGCACGCCCCACATTCGCGGCTGGTTGAGGATGTAGGCGTCGAACCCGGCCGAACGGTAACCATTGGTGACATTCACCGGGTAGGCTTTGTTGGTCACGTTTGTCATGAAGAACGCCAAGTCCACCGGGCTACCTCCTACTCCTCCCCAATTTGCATTCAGGTTCAGCAGATGCGTTTCAGGCAAAATGCCGAGCGGGGAACTGAGAACAGCTACCTGCTTGGCAGTATAGACGTACGTTGCTCCAACCGAGAAGCTCCCAAGTCGCTCGTCAAGCGGCAGGGTATAAGTCGCGGTTGTCGTGACACGGTGCTTGGGTGAGAGTGCGAGTTGCTCACCCGCCTGGGCAGTTGGAGTGACTTGGCTGAACGGGCTTTCCGGAGGCAGTGTCGGAATGATGATCGACTGGAGCTTGGTCGAGAGGTAGGTGTAGCCTAGCTCCAGTCGCATAGTGTCGAACAACGTGACGCCGCTGTCGACCTCGACGCCGTAGATCCGGGACTTGCCGGCATTGATGATTGCAAGGCCTCCCGCTAGGCCCGAGCTAGGTCTGGGGATCAAGCCAGCGGCAAGCTGCTGCTCGCTAAAATCATTGTAGAAGCCCGCTATGTTAAAGTAACCGCTTACGGCTCCCCGGAAGCTGGCTTTCGCGCCCACCTCGTAGGCGTCGACCTTTTCCGGTCCCCAGGTTTCAAGGCCGATATAGCTCGAAGCGATGCCACCCGCGCGATAACCACGTGCATACTTTGCGTAGAGCATGACGTCCTCAACCGGCTTGTAATCCATATTGATCAGCCATGTCGGCTTTTCGGAACTCACACGGAAGGTCTGGCCGCACTGCACCGGGTTGGCCACCACGAGCGGACCGCCCCCCGGTGCCTGGAACCGCAATGTGTCTGTACAGATGTATTCGGGCCTATTGGGTGCGGGAAAGCGGATGCGTGTGGTCTGGGTATACTGGCTAGCGCGGTCCCAGGTGTAGCGCAGCCCTCCGGTCAGAGTCAGCACGTCGTTCAGATCATAGCTTGCCTGCGCATAGATGCCCTTGTTGTTGAAGGTCGTCTTTGTCTGAGGGTAGGAAGCAGTTCCCGAGGCGCCAAATGGACTAAAGCAAAGTAGATTGATTGGATCGGTGCAGGACAGCGTGAAGGTGTTTCCGGCGCTGATCCCAATCGGTGAGCTGACCTCGAGATAGCCGCCCGCCTGCCACCTGAGCGCACCACTCTCGCCCTGAAACTGAAGCTCTTCGGTGAATGTCGATTGGCTCGAGTTATCCTGATTCGCAGAGGGGAATAGCTGCTGAAAGTTGTACCGCGACCCGGCGCCGGGCTGACCGGGTAGCAGGACGAAATTGTCGCCCGCAATCGAAAGCGCTCCGCGCTCACGGTACTCGCCATAACTGACGATGTTCTTGACCGTCAGTGTGTCGCTGGCACGCCACGTGGTGGTGTTGATGACCTGCCATTGACGCAACCTAAGGAACGGGTCCGGGTGACCGCTTTCAATGTCCCAAAGGTTGTCTCCGCGGGCATTCTGGCGATCGAGCTGGGCGCAGCCAAGCCTTGCTGTCTGCGAGCGTATCGGGACGGGGGCGCCCCCGGGAGTAGCTGCCGCTCGGTCGCAAAGAACGATACGCGGAACAGTGCCGTTGGTATCGGACTTGGTGAAGCTGGCGATGAAATAGTTTTCGAGATCTGGCGTTAGATTGGCGACAATGCTGCCCCGAAAGGCCCAGTAGTCAACGTCACCGAAGCGATCTGGCCCCACACCCGAGTAGTTCCTCTGGTACCCTTTACGCGTTTGGCGGTCGACGCCGAGACGCACTTTAAATGTCTCGGCCACAGGTATGTTGATCACCGACTGGCCTCGGCGTAGATCGTAGTCGCCCAGCGAGATCTCAGCGTAGCCTTCCAAGCTGTCAGTCGGCCTCCTTGGAACTAGCAGGACGGCACCACCGGTAGTATTGCGACCGAACAGCGTTCCTTGGGGCCCCTTGAGCACCTGTACATTCTCTAGGTCGAACAGTGCGCCAACGCCCACCCCGTTCCCGCCTGGTGTGCCGCCTGCAGATCGTGGCGCCGCAACGTCAGCGAAGTAGACACCGACAGACGGGCTGGTGTTGGTCTCCTGGACGAAGCCACGAATGGCAAACGAAGCCTTCTCCGCACCGAAGCGGCTGTTCACCGACAGTGAGGGGGTATAGGCGGCAAGATCGGCTGTGTTGACGATGTTCCGGTTGTTAATCTGCTCTTGGGTGAACACCGTGATGGAGATAGGCACGTCCTGCAGTCGCTCTTCCGACCGCCTGGCGGTGACTATTATGTCGCCAGCGTCGCGCGCTTCACTCTCAACGGCCAATGTGCCGCTCTGCTGGGCCAGCGCCGGTGCGGCTGCGATGCCGTAGGTAGCGGCCTCGATCAGAAATGCGCCTTGGGCGGTGCGCCGGACGGCCAGACCGGTACCGCGCAGAGCCAGACGCAGCGCCTCTTCTGTGGAACGCGCCCCTTGTACCGCCGTCGCGCGGAGCCCACGCACGTCGGTGGCGGCATAGATGATCTCCGCCCGCGCCTGTCGGCCGATCTGCATCAGCGATGCTGCGAGCGGCTGCGCGGGCACGTTGATGCTGACCTGGGCCACCTGGGCGGATACGGTCGAGCTGGAGCCCGCCCAGGCCGCAACGGCGGCCACGCCTAGCAGCAGACTAGCCCGGATATCAATACAACGCGATGCGTGTGTGCCCATCATTGTTCCTCTCCTGTTGATCAGGTGCCGGCTTTTTTGCCCGCTACCCAAACCCTAAAACGCAGCCTGATTGAAAACCCGCACCAGATTGCTGCATTTGCCGCAAAGGAAGCGCCTAGATAGGCGTGTCGCCGTCGTTAACGATCTCAATAGTGCCGTCAGCAAGCGTCCGCGCGCGGACCGGCAGCATCTCGGCCAAGATCGCGGCGAAGCGTCGCGGAGACGAACCGGTGCGAAAGATGCCGCTGACCTTCAGCCGGCCGGCCGCCGCATCGACGACGATGGGGCTGGCCGCGTAGCGGTTCATCTCCGCAACCGCATCGGCGAGCGGCACCTCCTCGAACTCGGCGAAGCCTTCCCGCCAACGCAACTGCTGTTCCACGTCAACTTTCGCAGTCACGGACGCTTGCCCATTGCGCGCAACGAGTTCCTGGCCGGGCGACAGCACGATCGGGACGACAGGGCTCCCAATTCCAGCGCCGCCAACTCCTTTCCTGGGTTCCGCAGAGCCGTCCGTGCGTCCATCAACCACGACCTTGCCCTCGGCAAGCATCACTTGAACTCGGTCGGTCTCGAGCCTGACGTCGAACAAGGTGCCCAGCGCGGTGATCTGCCGGTTGCCGGCCATAACTACGAAAGGCCAATCGCGGTTTCCGGCAACCTTAAAGAGCGCCTGCCCGCGCAGCAGGGTCACCAGGCGCCACTCATCGCTGTAGGCGACGCGCAAGGCGCTGTCGGTGTTGAGAGTGATCTGGCTGCCATCGGCCAGCTCGATCCGGCGCTGCTCGCCCCGCGCGGTGGCGAAGTCGCTGTCCTCGTATTCCGCGGCCGCCGCCAAGGTCGGGCGTGCCGTGTGCCACCCCGGCACGTGCGTGACGGTCAGCAGGACGAGCCCCGCGAGAGTTGCGGCAATGCCCGCGGCCCAGGCGTGTCGAAAGCGCCGGCGCGGCGGTGCGGTGCGAAGCGCGCTGACCCGGATTGCCGCCAGCGTGGCATCGCCTTCGGCACGGTCGAACAGATCCCAGGTGCCCCGCGCGCGCTCAAACGCTTCGCCGTGGTGCGGTGATGCCTCGAGCCAGTGCGTAAAGTCGGCAGCCGTGCGCCCTTCCATGCGCTCCGCTTCTATCTGCACGAGCCAAAACGCGGCCGCTTCGTCGGGGCTGAGGCCCGCCACGCTGGAGGATGTCTGCTGGGCGCTCACCCCCTAGTCTCGCCTGCGCGTCATGTGGACGATGGCCCGTTGCATGTGTTTCTCTACCGCGCTCACCGAAATTCCGAGGCGCACCGCGATGTCGCGGAATCGCATGCCCTCCAGGCGCCGCAACACGAAGATCACGCGCGTGCGCTCCGGAAGTTCAAGCAAGGCCGCTGTCGCGTGCGCAAGTTGTTCTCTTCCTGATAGAACGTCCTCGGGAGAGAAATCCGCATCTGCATGCCGTTCGGGATCGAAGCTCTCGTGTACCGCCTCGTGCCGCACGCGCGATCGCCGGAGCCTGTCTTTGAGAACGCTGCTCGCCGTTTCGAACACGTAAGCCTGCAAATTCGCCAGTTCCGCCACCCCGCCCCGGCGGATGAGCCGAACAAAGACTTCCTGCACCATGTCCTCGAGCTCGGTCGGATCGCTATGGCGCCGCCCGAAGTGTCGCAGGAGCGAAGCACGATACCGTGAATTCAGGACATCAAGGGCGTGATGATCATCGGCCGACAGGCAAGAGGGTACCGCTTCCACCCGTCTTCCTCCCGGCTTGCCTCTAAGCAAGCCTAAGCTGAACACTGATTTCAGACAAGTGCCGGTCTTAAAGGCCGTAAATCAAGACACCCCGTACCGGCGCTTGGCCTCCTGAAGAAAGCTGCCGCCGACCAATTAAAGTCAATGTCCAGACTCCGCCTTTCTGCCGTACTTTAGGTACAAACCGTGTATGTCGGCTCCTGGGTCATGCCAGAGGCGAGCAGGGACGGTAGCTCGCGACCAGATAGCGCCCATCATTAGCCATTACGCCATTCTCTCCGCGGTCTCCCGGCGAACGAGTGCAGATGATTTCTGTCGGAAGAAGCGAAGGGCCAACTCAGCCGCAGTAACGCCCGGCCGCGATGACGGCCGCCAGAGCAAAAGATTGCTGTCGGTGATCCATTGTAAACATCGGTTTATGATCCTGGCCCTCGCGCATAACGCCCACGACCATGAAGTTGGTCCCGCTTATCCGGGTCAGCGCTAGCACGCCGTTCGCTGGCGAAGGCTACTAGCGTCGGCCAATCCTGATGAGCTCGGATGACGGCGGGCCGCCTGGCAACAGCGTCGATCCAAAGCTTCACACTCGGGAGTCTGCCCAAGTCGACGCCGTTCTGCTCGTGGTACATGGCAGCCCAGGGCCAAGTGGCAACGTCGGCGATCGTATACTCGTCCCCGGCCAGATAGGGCGCCTGCGACAGTCGTGTTTCCAGCACATCGAATAGCCGGTGCACCTCGGTGGTGTAACGGCTGAGTGCGTAGGCCTCACCAGTCGGGGCGGAGAGTCGGAAGTGAGTGGCTTGCCCGAACATCGGGCCGATTGTGCCGATCTGCAGCATGAGCCACTGCATCGTTGCATATCGCTCCTGCGGCCCGTCAGGCAGGAAAGCATGCATCTTCTCGGCCAGGTAGAACAGAATTGCGCCGGATTCGAATATGGTCACCGGCTTGCCGCCTACACCGTCGTGATCAACGATGACGGGTACCTTGCTGTTGGGGTTCAGGGCTTTGAATTCATCCGTGAACTGGTCGGCCGCCCAGATGTCGATCCGGTGGAGGTCATAGGCGAGTCCGGTCTCCTCTAGCATGATGAGGACCTTCAACACGTTCGGGCTCGAGATGCCATAGAGGTCAATCATGGCTGCAGTTCCGGCGAGCAGACTGCTCGCAGCTCAGGCTCCGATGCTGGTCTGAGCAGCCCCCGCGGACCGACTACACCGAGTTCGCGATGCGACACGAAGCCTGGTGGCGCTTCGCACACGGACCGGATTGCGTTGACTCCCGCCATCGCGGTCCAGAGGCTGATGTAGCGAACGTTGCCCTCCGTTGTCTTTGGCTCAGGTATTCTAAGTTCCATCGGCGGATTGCCTTCGATCACAATGCGATAGCCTGTTTCGCCGCACTCCCAATTTTCGCTGAGGTTCTGATCGCCCATCTTCCAAAAAAAATGGTAGGTAATCAGCGGCTTGCCTAGTGACCATCCGGTCCACTCGTAATGCTGACCGGCTACGGTACCCGCCTTCACCAATCCGCTGGGGTAAGGGATGTCCTCCTTCGCGGAAGCCACCTCAAGCTTGGTAGTCAGATCGTCGATGGTCCTGCCAAGGCTTTCGGCCACAAGAGCCATCGACTGGGCGAAGAAGTAGGGCGCTTCGGGTTGGCGACTCGGGCTGGCAAGCAGCTCCTGACAGTCGCGGCCGAAGCCCATGATCTCAATGTAGTTAGATGGGTTGGCGAGCTGATCGACCACTTCGTAGATGTGGATGTGATCGACGCGTTCCATGATGCGGATCAAAGTCAGCGGCAGGATATCTCCTGCAAATCCGGGGTGAATACCTGATCCGTGAAAGCTGGTGCCACCTTCCCGGCATGCGGCCTTGATGGCTTCCACTTCGGCTCGACAGCGTTCCGTGGGATAGAACGGGCCCAGCGCCGACACGACGTTCTTGCCGGAACGCAGGAGGCGGCAGACCATCTCGATGTCCTGGTGCGCTGGAGCGAAATGCACGCAATCAGCGGGAGTGGCGAGGATTGCCGCGGGATCATCGGTGGCGAGAATGCCGGTTGGCGGCGTTCCGGCAATCTCGCCCGCATCCTTCCCCGCCTTGTTCGCGTCGGTGACCAGCACACCTGCCAACTCGAAGTTCGGATTCTGAATGAAATGCCGCAGGGCGATTGTGCCGACCTTGCCGGTCGCCCACTGGATCACCCGGTATGTCTTGTCTTTCATGTCCGTGGCCTCGCGATGTGTTACTTGGGTCAAAGGGCGGGTCGAACCAACGCCACCCAGGCTCAGCTGGGAAGCGCACGACGCATGACCTCGTGCGATTCGGATGTCCCATCGAGAACGCGGTTGAAGCGCTCCTTTATCCTCCATCCCTGCGCTGTTCGAACGAGCTGCCAGTGATTGATCGCACCACGCATGATGAACCATTCATCATCGCGCTTCACCACAACGAACGAGTAGGCAACGGCTTCTGCCTGGTCACCGTGCACCTCGATCCGCGGTGTTGCAGTGAGGTGAGATGAGCCCGTGTGCACGAGGTTTTGATGCCCCACGTCGTTGTACATCTTTATGAGCGCGTCGGGAGTGAATCGGGTCACGCCGCCTGCGTCATAGATCCCGTCTTCGGTCCATAGATCGGCGGCGATCTCGGCCGATCCGCTGTCGACAGCCGGACCGTATGTATTCAGAAGACGAAGGATCTCTAGTTGGTCCTCGGCGGCACGCAGCCGGTTCTCGAGCATAGTTAGTCGATCTTCAATGCTCATACTCATAACCTCCTTATTGTCGGCCAGAAGTGCCCCGCTGCATTAGTATCACGGAGCGGTCACAATCAACGCCGACCTTTTCCCAAAAACTAATCTGCTTTTTAACTCTGAAAAAAGATCCAATCCGAATACCTTCGTCTCGACATGGTTCGAATATCTAGTCTCCAGTCGAGGCGCGCCAATTGATAGTATGCGGCACCACGACCGAAGTTGGACCGCTCGGGCTCGGTTTGGCAACAGATCGGATTTCTCTCAGCAGTCGCTCAACGGCGGTGCTGGACATCGCCGACATCGGAATCTTCACGGAGGTAAGTGGCGGCCAGACATTCTGGGCGAAGTAAGTGTCCTCGAAACCAACTACCGACAGCTCCTTCGGAACGGCAACTCGGCGGATCTGAGCGGCGGCGAGCACACCTGTCGCCATCTCGTCGTTGCTGGCGAAAATCGCGGTTGGCGGGTCGGGCAGGTCGAGCAGCCTGCCGCCAGCGGCAAGCCCCTCCTGAAACCAGAATTCGCCTTCGGCAATCAACTCAGGTTCGACCGTCACCCCATGTCTACGCATTGCTGCCAGGTAGCCATGCCAACGTGGGGCATGCGCCGGGAACTTCGCGGGCAGTCGCAGGAAGCCGATGCGTCGATGACCTCTTGCGATCAGCCCTTCCGTCACCTCCTGAGCTGCGGCAAACTCGTCGATCCTCACGGTCGAGAGCGTCGGCACTTCGTCTGCGGCGCCGACACAGATCACTGGGCATTCAAATTCCTCGCGTCCGCCGGCAGAAGCCATCATTTCGCCGAACGTGGGCGGAAGCAGGATCGCCGCGGCCCCGCGCCTTCGCAGGGCCGCGACCTTCTCCCAACCGCTCGCCAGTTCTGGGAAAACAATCGGTTCAAGCAGTAACTGCACGCCCAGGCGCGTGGCGGCTGTCAGTGCGCCGTTCAGAAGCGCGGCGGAGACGGGGTGCTCATCATTGGCATGGAGAAGGCCGATGATCGTGGGCGCGGCGCTGGCAAGCTGGCGCGCAGCGAGGTTCGGAACATAGCCGAGTTCTTCGATGGCGGCGTGCACTGCCGCGCGCATGGCGACCGAAGTGGGCTGCCCGTTGAGCACGTTGGACACGCTCATCGGCGATACGCCAGCATGCGCCGCGACCATCCGTAGGGTCACTCCAGCCTTGGCTCTCTTCGACTTGGCTTTCACCTGTTTACGACCCTGGCTAGCGGCGGAATGGCACGGTTCTCTTTCACGGTTGACACCGCCTTATACGAAGAGGATGTAACGGTACATACAGCGCGAAGATGCGGTTGATAAAAGTGGCAATGAATTGCCCACCCGACGTTACCGGCGCTGGAGGGAGGATCATGAACTGCAATCGCAAGCGCCGCATCACGGCCATCGTCACCAGTGCGCCCCTGCTTGCCTGCACGCTGCCCGCCTTGGCGCAGGACGCCGCTGGACCTTCGGCGACGGCAAGCATTGACAGTTCCGACATCATCGTCACCGCACGGAAACGTCAGGAATCAATCCTGCAGGTTCCCGTGGTGGTGACTGCAGTCAGTGGGGAGACGCTGCAGAATCTGCAAGTGACGCAAGTCTCGGATCTGCCGCGGCTGGTTCCGGGCTTGGTACTAGGCGGCAACCTCCTCTCGATCGGCCCGCAAGTGACGATACGCGGCGTCGGCACCTCGTCGTCGGATCCGGGCGTAGACCAGTCAGTCTCGCTTAATATCGACGGGCTTTCACTCGGCCAGGGCCTGGCCTTTGGCAGCGGCATGTTCGATGTCGCACAGGTTGAGGTGCTCAAGGGGCCGCAGGCGCTATTTTACGGCAAGAGCAGCCCGGGCGGCGTGATCTCACTGCGCACCGCCGATCCTACCGACAAGAACGAGCTGATCGCCCGCGCCAGCTACGATTTCGAAGGCCGGGAAGGCCGGGGCGAGCTCATCGTCTCCGGCCCGGTCACGGAAACCCTGAAGCTGCGGCTTGCCGGCACGTATTCCGAAGGTGGCGGCTATTTCTACAACGTCGCCGTGCCCGCTTCGGGCACCGGCGCTCTCGCGCCGCGCCGCCGCGAGCCGCAGCCGCGCAACCTCGTCCTGCGTGGCACCGCCTTGTGGAACCCTCTCGATGGGCTCACCGCAAGGCTGAAGGTGAACCACGCCTACGACAGCAGCATCCATGGCGAACTGTTCCAACTTTCGAGCTGCCCGTCCGGCAGCGACCAGGCGTTCGGCTTCGGCAGCGGGCTGCCCGGATCGCCGATCCCGCCTGCGCCCAACTTCCTGACGCCGCTCGACCCCCTGCCGTTTACGGTCGGGAACGACTGCAAGCTGAACCGCGACCTCAACACGGTCTACATGGATCCGGCGGCATTCCCCGGCATCACCAACGGCGGCGTTCCGTACCTGACCAACAAGCAGGATTTCGGCACGCTCGAGCTGAACTATGACCTTGGCTCCGGCCTGAGCCTCAACTCAACGACTGCCTACTACAATCTCAGGTCGTCCAGCCTCGTCAACTCCGCTCAGTCGGGACCAGCTGGCGTGGCGCTGGCGGTGAGCAATGATTTCCGCCGGCGCGAGTTCACCCAGGAACTGCGCCTAAACAGCGACTTCTCGGGTCCGCTGAACTTCACTCTAGGCGGTTTCTACCAGGATGGGCAGATCTACGACCGGGTGATCTTCTACCGCAACCGCACTTACGGCTTCCTTAGTCCGGCCGTGATCGGCGCGGAGATCCTGAACGACGATCGCTCGACCACAGTCGACATCAAGACTTACTCGCTGTTCGGTCAGGCGCGCTACCAAGTCCTCGATACCTTGGAACTGGCCGCCGGGGTGCGCTGGAACGACGAAACCCGATCCCAACGGGTTTATGACTTCCTCAATGACGTCGACCTCACGCCGACGCTGCCTCGCACCAGGATCAACGCCAAGAACTTCTCGCCCGAGATCACCATGAACTATACACCGACCTCGGATCTGACGATCTTCGGGTCGTACAAGAAGGGCTACAAGTCGGGCTCGTTCAAGATGGGAGTCCCGCCGGTTGCAGGCGAGGACAATGCCTTCGGCGATGAACGCGTCCAGGGCTACGAACTGGGAATGAAAGCCCGGCTGCTCGACCGGCGCATGCTGGCGAACATCGCCTTCTACGACTACCGCTATCGCGGCCTTCAGGTCGGGGGCATCGAACCGTCCACGTCCGGCGTGCCGGTCATCCGGACCGTGAACGCCGGCAAGGCGCGCACCTATGGCGTCGACTTTGACATCTCCTACCGGCCGCCCGTCGTAGAGGGGTTGAGCGTCAACGGCTCGCTCAACTGGAATCGGGCGCGCTATCTCGAACTCGGCAATGTGCCCTGCTACACCGGGCAGACGATCGCACAGGGCTGCACCGAGTTCTTCGTGCCCAGCGCCAGCCAAGCCACTTCCCTACCCGGCTCGGTCCAGGTGGGCGGGCAATCCGGTTTCTACACGGGGCAGGACCTGTCCGGAGCACCGCTTATCCGCGCGCCGAAATGGGCGGCGAACTTCGGCTTCAGCTACGAGGTGCCGGTTGGCTCGGGACTGCGCCTGATGGCTACCAACAACAACCAGTACTCGTCGCGTTACACGACATTCCTGGCGACCGAACGCCCGAACGACGATCAGTTCCAGGACAAGTACATCAAGGTCGACGCCAGCCTCGCCCTGATGGACAAGGACGATCGCTGGGAAGTGGCGCTGATCGGCAGGAACATTACGAAGCAGTACACCACTGCGAACTGCACCCCTGCCAACTTCGCGGGCGGAAACGTGATCGGCAATCCGATCACGGGCGGAACGACGACGGGACCCTCCGGAGCCGCGGCTGTCGGGTGCTACACCGACCCGGGCCGTGCGGTGTACCTGCGCCTGACGCTCAGGCCTTTCAACTGATGGCACCGGGGATGCGGGACACCTTCGATGTCGTGATCGCAGGAAGCGGCGCAGGCGGGCTCGCGGCGGCTATTGCCGCAAAGGTCGCCGGCCTGCGCCCGCTTCTGATTGAGAAGACGCCGCTGCTGGGCGGCTCTTCCGTGCTCTCGGGGGGTATCCTGTGGCTCCCGAACAATCCGTTGCTGGCGCGAGAGGGCGTGACGGACTCGCGCGAAGCAAGCCTTCAGTACATGGCCAACTTCGTTGAGGACGGCGATCCGTCGTCCACTCCGGCACGTCGCGAGGCTTTCCTCGACGGTGTGGGCCCCTTCGTGGCGCTGATGGAAGCGCAAGGCATGCAGTACGAGCGTTGCGCCGGTTACGCCGACTACTACGAGCACCTGCCCGGCGGTCACGCCGCGAGCCGTTCGCTTCAGGCGGCACTGTTCGACGCCAATCGCCTCGGTGACTGGAAAGCCAGGCTGAGGCCGCCCACCATCCCGCTTCCCGTCCGCACGTCCGAAGGCGCAACCTTGATGCGTGCAGGCTTTGCCTGGGATGGCAAGCTGATGGCCGCACGGATCGCCGGACGCTACCTCGCGGCAAAGCTAACCGGGCGCGCGCTGTTCGGCGCGGGCGGCGCGTTGCAGGGCCGCATGCTGGAGATCGCTCTACGCCTCGGCGTGGACATCTGGACCGACGCAGGACTGGTCGACCTCGATGTGCGCAACGGCACGGTGGTAGGTGTTCACCTCCTCCACGAAGGGCAGGAGAAGACAGTGACGGCCGCCCGGGGCGTCATCGTCACTGCGGGGGGCTTCGCCCGCAATCTCGCGATGCGCGAAACGCACCTGCAAACGCCCGTCTCGGTGGACTGGACCAAGGCCAATCCGGGGGACACCGGCGACGCCATCGACGCCATGGCCCGCGCGAGAGCGGCGCTGGGGTGGATGGACGAGGCCTGGTGGATCATGACCTTCGTCGCCAACGGCGAGACCTACCAGATCGTGCCTGAGCTCATCAAACCGCACGGCATGCTGGTGGACGCGAGCGGCCAGCGCTTCGTGAACGAGGCTCGCTCCTACATGGAACTGGGCCGTGCGTGTTATGCGCGCAACCGGGTCAGTCAGGCGATCCCCGCCTGGATGATCATGGATAGCCGCCACCGCAAACGCTACATGTTCGGTTATCAACCGCCCGGCCGCATCCCGAAGCCGTGGGTCGAGCAAGGCTGGGTCCGCCAGGACAACACGATCGAGGGGCTCGCTCGCCAATGCGGGATCGACCCGGCGGGACTGGCCCGCACGGTCGCGCGCTTCAACGGCTTTTGTCAAACCGGGCTCGATGAAGATTTCCACCGCGGCGACAATGCCTATGCCGAATATTGGAGCGATCCGACCTGCAAGCCGAACGGCAGCCTGGGGGCGATCGCCGAGCCACCGTTCTGGGCCGCCCCCTTGGTGCCCGGCGACGTCGGCACCTGCGGCGGAGCGATTACGGACGAGCATGCCCGCGTGCTGCGCGAGGACAGCAGCGTGATCGACGGGCTCTATGCCGCGGGCAACTGCGCGGCGCCTCTGGCCGGTCCCCATTACATTGGCGCAGGTCTCAGCATCGGCGCCTCCAGCGTCTTTGGCTACCTCGCCGCCCAACACGCGGCCGGCAAGGCCTCGTCCCTAGGGAGAGCATAGTGGAAACCCGTGACATCATCGATATTCAGCAGTTGATCGCCTTCTGTCATCACGCCGTGGACCACGACGACCAAAGCCTGTTCCCGCTCGTGTTCACGCAGGACGCCCACTTCGACGGACGACTTTGCGGCGGCCCCCTCTGTGAGGGGATGGAGGCGATCCAGGCGTTCTTCGCACTTGGCAAGCCGCCGCATCCGCCATCCCATCACGTGACCAACGTCGTCGTCTACGAAGAGGGTGACAAGGTGCGCGTGAAGATGAAGTGGCTCTGTCCCGATCCCGGTACCGGCGGCGTCGTTACTGGCGACAACCTCGACTGGGTGGTCAGGACTCCGGACGGTTGGCGCATAAAAGAACGCGTCGCCTCGCTGCGCTATCCCAGCGGTTTCTCAAACGAACCGCAGTGAGCGCCTTGGACAAGGAATATCAGGTGAAGGACGAAACCGCGCCAAGACCTTTTGCGCCCTAGCTCCTAGCATCGAAGATGGCTGCGTGTCCGGCGCGATCCGCTACAAGGTCACCGAACCCCGGGCGAGCTCGAGGCATGGGCCAGCGCAGGTCTGTTGCTACAAGCCGTGCCGGGTTAAGGCGCCTATATCCCGGGTAACTATGTAGGTGTCGGCGGTGCGCGGGGCTAATGCTCTCGTTCCAAGTCTCGGCGATAAGCATGCGTTTACCGCAGCATGGACGCAGTGAAAAGGTATCCGGCTGCTCCAAGGCGTGTCGTTGTCAGCGGCGACCCCGAGCTTCGACGTCGGGTTCTGGCAAAAAGTGACCTTCGATTGGCCATGCCCGAACGGCAGCAAAGTTCCCAAAGCCGGTCAATTCGTGGGCGTGGCAGCTTCGTGAATGAAGGGCAGGTTTCAGCGATCCGCTTCCGGCCGATGAATGTCTCCTTTGTTGGCGAGATGAGCCAAAGCGAGGAAAGCGGGGGATTAGGGATAGTCGGTGCCGAAACGCGTCAGCATCGTGGTCTTTCGGGAATGCGATCCGTCGATCATCTACGGCGTCTTCGATACGCTTTTGGCCGCGGGGAGATTTCTCAAGGACTCGGCCGCCGAGCCGCTATTCGAGCCGCGCATCGTCGCGGCCGAGCCCGGGGCGCTCGAACTCATCACCGGCGTCAGCATCGTGCCGCAGGATACGATCGACGATATCGTTGGGACAGACATCGTGTTCGTGCCGAACGTCATCGTTTTCACGCCTGAGGAGCTTGATGCCCTCGATCGACGGCTGATTGCTTGGGTCGCGAAGATGCACCGTGATGGCGCGTTGATCTGCTCCGCCTGCGGCGGCTCGCTGGTCCTAGCCTCAGCGGGGCTACTCTCCGGTCGCGAGACAACGACCCATTGGAGCCATGTGCCGGTGTTTCGCCATGAGTTTCCCGACGTCCGGCTGCACGAGGACCGAATCCTCGTCCAGACCGGCGACGGCCAGGACATTATCTCCTGTGGCGGCGCTTCCTCCTGGCAAGACCTCGCCCTGCTTCTCATCGCGCGCTATGGCGGAGGGGAGGAAGCAATCCGTATCTCTAGATTGTTCCTCTACCAATGGCACCGCGACGGACAACTCCCCTATGCCTCGATGGCCGTGAACGTCGTCCATGGCGACGCGGCAGTCCTCAGGTGCCAAAGCTGGCTCGCGGAAAACTACGAGCGCCCCGATGTCCTTGCCGAGGCTGCGCGCATATCGTGCCTGCCCAAGCGGACGTTTGACCGCCGTTTCAAAGCGGCCACCGGCTGCTCGCCGCTTGCCTATGTCCAGGCGCTGCGGATCGAGGAGGCGAAGCAAATGCTCGAGACCGGCTCCGCCCTCGTCGATGAAGTCGGTCGCGAAGTCGGCTACGAGGACGCTTCCTCGTTCAGCCGGCTATTCCGGCGCCTAACAGGCATTTCGCCCGGCGGGTATCGCCGCCGATTCAGAATTCCCGATTTTGCTCGGCCGAGCCCTCAAGACGCGTGACTTTGAGGTCAGGCCACGATTGGCGGGGTGCGGCGTCGCACGGCGAACTTGAGCCACGACCGACATCCGATAATGACGTTCTCTCCACCGCCCTTCCAACGGCCAGAACCTCATGTTTATGGCAGCTTTTTGAAGGAAGGCGGCGTTCACGACACCTGGGTGTGTCGTAATTGGGTCACGAGAGCGCCACCGTTCTGAATGTCCGCTCGTTTAGATCGCCGCTAAAAGCGGTAGTTCCGTTCTCGGCCCGGTTGCCGTCCTTGGCTAGACCTGAACGTACGGCCGGTTTCGGCAGCGCGATCAGCGCGGTCAAACGTCACCTTTGTTGGCGCCCATGCACATATTGCAAAAGCCGTGCGGTCCTTAGCGAAGCGCGTCTAGAAGGTCGGTATGGAATGCGTTTGGCGCTTGGATCTGAGGCGAATGGCCGTAATCCGGGTAGACTATCAGCCGCGCGCCGGGAATTCGCCGCGCCGCCTCGCGTGCCAACAGCGGATAGTTTCCCAGTCGCGCCGCTAATACCTTGTCGGCTCGGTTCTTGCCTATGGCGGTATTGTCCTTCTCGCCGACCATCAGCACCGTTGGCACTGCGACGCGCTCCAGTTCATGGATGACCGGCTGGTTGAAAACCATGTCCGCGGTCAAGGCCTGATGCCATGCGACGACCTCGCCCTCCGGACCCAGGTACATCGAGGCCAGCATGTCGACCCAGCGATCGTACTCAGGCCGCCATTCGCCGGCATAATAGGTTGCCTGCTGGTAGGCCTTGATGCTGGCGCGGGTTGTCTTGCGCTCGCCCTCGTACAGCGAGTCTACTGTTGCATTAGGAACGCCCATGGCCCGCCAGTCCTCGAGGCCGATGGGGTTGACCAGCACCAGCTTCGACACGGCCTCGGGATACTGCAATGCGTACCGCATTGCCAGCATACCGCCCATGCTGTGGCCGACGACCACTGGCTTCTCGACACCAAGCGACGCCACTAAGGCGGCGGTATTGGCGGCGAGCGTGTGCAGCCCGTATTGGTAGCGCGCGGGCTTGCTCGATTTGCAGAAGCCGATCTGATCGGGTGCCACCACCCTATAGCCGGCCGCAACAAGTCGGCGGATCGTACCTTCCCAGCTGCCAGCGCAGAAGTTCTTTCCGTGGAGCAACACGACGGTTCGGCCATTAGCGCCTGGCGGGCGGATATCTAAATATGCCATTTCCATGGCTTCGCGCTGGCTCGTCAGCGGATAGCGCTGTACCGGCCAGCCATAGTCGAAGTCGGCAAGCATCGGATGAGCCGCGGCCGATACCGCAGGGACTAGCACCGCCATCGCCAGCAAGAGTCTGATCATAGCTCATCCATTGCGTTGCGAAAAAGCACCTTGTAAACTGCTCGGCAGCCAAGTGAAGGTACCTGAACGACCGACAGCTATCAGCAAGCGAATTCGACTCTTCGAACGGAGGCTATTGTCAGCTTCTCGGAACCGAACCTCTGCTTAAAGCCTTCGCTTCGTGAGGGAGTGACGATATGGCACTTGGACGCCACACGACGATAGCCCTGGGTTCTGCCCTCGCTACTGCAGGCACGCTGGTTCTCTACCGCCAGGCATCGAAATCGCAGAGCGAGTGGGACGAGACCCGGGTCGGATACCTCCCACTCGACAAGCTGAAGCAGCTAGGCGACGATCTCTGGATCGTGGATACAACGATCACCGCGAGTGGCCTGTGCCTGCCGGTGCGGATGACGATCATCCGGTTGCCGAACGGCGATCTCATGCTCCATTCGCCCACCCGCTGCACGGCCGAGCTCACGGCGAGCATCTCCGCACTGGGGCGGATTGCGCATCTGATCGCTCCAACCTTCGCTCACTGGCTGTATCTGCGCGACTGGCAGGCTGCCTTTCCGGAAGCAACGAGTTGGGCAGTGCCGGGCCTTCGTGATCGTGCACAGGTGCAGACCTCTGGCACGCGCATCGACCGGGACCTTGGGGAAGACGCACCTTCACAATGGCGCGACGTGATCGAACAGGGACTGGTCGCCGGTGGCGGTGGCTTCGAGGAGTGCTTCTTTTTTCACCGCCCCTCGGCCACGCTGCTGCTGTGTGACCTCATCCAGAACTTGGAGGCCTCGAAGCTCGCGCCGCTTGCCCGAATGGTCGCGCGGGCTGCAGCGGGAACGCGTGGAACGACGGCGTTGCACGTGCGGACAGCGTTGCGCCTGGGAGGAAGCGAAGCCAAAGCTCAGGTGCAAAAGATCGTGCGACTGCAGCCCCGGCGAGTCATCTTTGCACATGGGGCCCCCTTCGAGAAAGATGCCGCGGCGCGTTTGCGTTGCGCATTCGCCTGGCTCGTTCGCGAATAGCCTTCGCTATTGCTTCGGGACACCAGCAGTCGCAGGCCAATCGGCTAACCGCAACAAAGGTGTCAACGTAGCGCCAGTCGACAGCCTTGATCCTGGTCGTACGAGCCCCGCATCAGACCATGAACGAACGACTGGTTT